>CAMBVX010000129.1 GCA_945871085.1 Opitutus sp. GAS368
CTGCGCTTCATCCTCCCCCACCAAGATGACCTGGACGCGATCCAAGATCGCCTGCTCTGACGGTGCCGGTTTGCGAAAACGTTTCTCATCCATCCCGTGGACGAAGGCACAACGCGGGAAATTTGTCCCGTCTTATTTTCCAACCATCTGCCTAAGACCTATCAACCCAACTAGAAAAATCCGCCGTGAGTGAAGAGCGCGGTGCATGATTTTCAGATTGAGCTGGAGCAGCGTTCGCGCTCCGAGCAACGCCGTAACGAAGTCGTCGTCACGGGCGTAACGGCGGTGGGCCTCGCGCTCGGAGCGGTTTTCGCGTGGTTCATCACCCGGGGGGTTACGCGCGGCATCACGGAAGTGGCGGGTCGGCTCGCGACGGAGTCGGAAAAAGCCAACGGGTCGGCGGCCCAAGTCGCTCAGGCCAGCTCGGCGATGGCCGAGGGCGCGACGCAGCAAGCCGCCTCCCTCGAAGAGACGAGTTCTTCGCTGCACGAGATGGCGAGCATGACGACGCGCAACTCGGAGAACGCGCAGAATGCCAAAGGACTCGCCAACCAAGCGCGCCAGACGGCCGACGCGGGTGCAGCCGACATGGAGCAGATGAAGGCCGCGATGAGCGCCATCAAGGGCGCGAGCGTGGAGATAGGAAAAATTATCAAGACGATCGACGAGATCGCGTTTCAGACGAACATCCTCGCCTTGAATGCGGCGGTGGAAGCGGCCCGGGCGGGAGAGGCTGGCCTCGGGTTTGCCGTCGTCGCCGACGAGGTACGCAACCTCGCCCAGCGTTGCGCCGGGGCGGCGAAGGAAACCGCCGACAAGATTTCCGCTTCCACGGAAAAAAGTGAGCAAGGTGTGCGCATCAGCGAAAAAATGGCGTCTAATCTCTCCGCCATCGTGGAGAAGACCCGGCAACTCGACGAGCGCATCGGCGAGATCGCGCAATCTTCCCATGAGCAGAGCGAGGGGATCGGCCAGCTGAACAGTGCGGTCGCCAATATGGACAAGATCACGCAGGGCAATGCGGCGGTGGCGCAACAGTCTGCGGTCGCGTCGGAGGAATTAAAGGCGCAGGCCGAGCAGGTCCGCCTCGCCGTGGCCGAGCTCATGCGCATGGCGCGCGGGGGTGAGACCGTCGCGGCTGTCGCCGGTGCCGCCGTGCAGACCCCGCAGCGTCTGCAGCGTCCGGTGAGGACCGTATCGTCCGCCCAGCGCCCGCCCGGTCGGCGCGACCAAGGCCAGCCCACGCACTCGTCGCTGGGGGACGCCCGCCCGACCGAGGGTGGCGCGCCGGTCCACCGTGAAATCATGCAGACGGCGGACGGCAGTGATCTCGATTTTCGCGACCACACCTGAGACAGAAATTTCGTCAGCGGTTGGGTGCGGTCGTCGTTTCGCCGACCCGAGGTGCGAGTTGAGCCACCGGGGTGAGTAAAACGCGAGTGCGGCTTGATGGTTCTGCACCGATGGAAACCGCGTGGCCTGGGGCCTCCGGCCGAAAGGAAGGGCCGTGCCGAAAAGTCGCGGACGTCCTCGCGTGCGAAGTGAAAAAGGGGTTCCCCGCTGTTTCCGATGGGTTGCCGATTTGGCCCGGGGTAGCCACAGGCCTCCGTGCCTGTGAGGCTCGGCGACACGCCCGCCAGAACAGCAGGCAGGGACGCCTGCCGCTACACCGACCCGAGGAACTCACTGTCCTCTCGCCCAGGATTGCAGGGGAATCAGAGAATGTCTGTCGCCGGATTTACTCACTCAAAACAGCGAGGAGCCAAAAAAGTTTCAGGGAAGTCCAAATCCGGCTCGCTCCATGTGGCTGGGCTGTTGCTAGTGTATGGCAATGAAGTTCGCGCTGATCGAGGATCAGGTGATGTTTCGCAGCATGCTGCGGCGCCTCCTCGTTGAGGAGTGCAAGGGCAAGGTCGTGTTCGAGGCTGGTTCACTGACGGAACTGCGGGAGAATTTTCCGTTGCTCGCGACGGTTGACCTGCTGCTGCTCGACATCCGTCTGCCGGATGGCGACGGCCTCGATGTGGTGGACGAACTGACCAGTCAGCGTCTCGCGGTGCCGGTGCTGCTGTTGTCCTCGTCCTGTGAGGATTACATCGTGCACCGGGTGGGCCGTAGTTTTGTGCAGGGATTCGTGCATAAAGACGAGGAGACCAAGGTGCTGCTCACGGCCATTCAGATGGCGGCGGCCGGCGGCACATTTTTTAGCCCGCGCTTTACCGAACGCAAACGGGCGCTCTCGAACGGGGCGGAATCGTTCGCCACCCTCCTGTCGGCACGGGAGCAGGAAGTCCTGCGTCAGATCGGTGCGGGCCTGACCGACCGGGAAGTGGCCGCGAAGTTGGGTATTAGCGCCAGCACGGCGCAGACCCATCGGCGCAACGTGATGGAAAAACTGAGTCTGCACACGGCCCGGGACGTTCAGACGTATGCGCTGAAGGCGGGTTTCACGACGATGGACCGTCTGCAGCAGTAGGGTTTGTCATGGGAAAGGAGCTGGAGCGACAGCGGCAAGCCACGGCGCACTGCCCGATGGCGTGCCGCAGTCTCGAAAAACGTTCAAACGACTTGTCACTTATTAAGTGACATTCGCTCTGGAAATGAGCGGGTTTTGGTCGGTGATTTAGCCGGGTGATACGAGGTTTTTTCAGGTTCCTCTGTTTCCAGCGGGTAAACGCGAGCGACCGTTATTCTCCGGGTCGGCGGCCATCGCTAGAGGACAGTGCTCGTCAGGTCGGGGTAGCGGCAGGCGTCCCTGCCGGCTGGTCTTACGGGCTTGGGGTCGAACCCCACAGGCACGGAGGCCTGTGGCTGCGGCCGGCCAAAGCGGCCGACCCACTGGAAACAACGAGAAATCTCTTTTCAATCTGAGCCGATAGGGGGTGCTTTGGGGGAGACAGCTGGCAGGCGATGGAGGAGGTGAAAATCGCGTGCCAGCCTGTCTTCTACCCCCGCGCCGGTTTAGCTCATCTTGAAAACGAATTGGCATAAGTCGGGACGGGCGCGTCTGGCCTACGCCACCAGCAGTCGCTCGATGGCGGAGACGAGTTGAGTCGTGGGCTCGCCGCGCTCCAGCGCACCTTCGAGCAGTTCGAGTTGCTCGGCGATGTCGGTCTTGTGGTGTACGCGACAGAGGTTGTTGAGACGATGGGCCTGATCGGCCGCGCGTTTGCCATCGGTGGTGGCGATGAGTTTTACTTCGAGCCAGAGCGCGCTGATTTCGGTGGCGGCAGGAGGCGGCTGGAAATTGCGCGCGGCGGCTTCGAGCGAAATTGTCGTGAGCTGGCGATCACCCCAAGTGAAGAGTGTCGTGCGGAGTTTTTCCAGCGTGATGGGTTTGCTGATGAATCCGGCCATGCCCGCGTGGAGGCATTCTTCGCGGCGCTCGCGGGTCGAGTAAGCGGTGACGGCGAAAACGGCCGGCTTTGGGACGGCGCAAATTTTGAGGATTTTCTTGGTGAGTTCGACGCCGTTGGTATCGGGCAACCGGTAATCGGTGAGGATAATGTCGTAGCCGTTTTCCTGGACGAGGCGCAGCGCCTCGGCGCCCGTCGTGGCCCAGTCGACCGTGTAGTTCATCTTGGCGAGGATGTCGCCGAGCACGATGCGGTTGTAGTCCTCGTCTTCGATGGCGAGGGCCCGGGCGGGCAGAGTGGGGTGGGGGTCGGCGACGGCCGCATCGATGGAGGAAGGGAGGCGCTCGCCGATTTTTTCCAGTGGCACGTGAACGTAGAAGGTCGTCTCGCCGTTCGTGCTCACGGCCCCCACTTCGCCGCCCATCGCGACGGCGTACCGTTTGCAGATGGCCAGACCGAGTCCGGTGCCGCGGATGTTGCGTTGGACTGCGTCGTCGCCCCGCGTGAAACTCTCGAAGAGTTTATCGAGGGTGTCCTTCGCAATGGTGGGCCCACAGCTGGTCACGCTCAGGGTGAGCCGGACGTGGTCTGGGCCGGCCGGCGTGAGAATCGTGTCGACGCGCGCCGCGGGCGGGACGCCGTATTTGAGGGCGTTGTTCAGGTAGTTGGCCAATATTTGGCGCAGTTTGGCGGCGTCGCCCCGGAGTCTAATGCCGGCCGGCGGTTGGTCCGAAAAAATGATTGATCCCCCCGACGGATCGACGGAGGTGGCGGCGGCTTCAAGGGTCTCCTGCAGATCAAAATCGCTGGCCTCAATCAACACGCGGCGGGCTTCAATTTTTGAGAAATCGAGGATGTCGTCGACGGTGGCGCGGAGTTGTTCGGCGCAGCGGTGCAGGAGCCGGAGGTGATCGGCTTGGTGCGGGAGCCCGGGCTGTTCGCGCAGCATGTTCACGAGGCCGATCACGCCGTTCATCGGGTTGCGAATTTCGTGCGACATGGAGGCGACGAACTCGCTCTTGGCGGCGCTGGCCTCCGCAAGTTCGTGGGTGCGGTCGGCGACGATGCGCTCGAGTTCGCGGTTGCGTTGGCGCATCTGGTGGGTGCGCAGACGGTAGGTGAGAAACGAAAGGAGCGCGCCAAACGCGACGTAGCCGCCGATGGCCGGCCGTGAAAAATACCACGGTTGGCGCACCGTAAACGCGTGGCGCTGGATCGGTCCGGTCCGACCGAGGTGGGTGGCGCGGACTTCCAGCGTGTAGTCGTGCGGCGAGAGCGAGGGGTAGGCGACGTTTTCCCCGGCGAGGGTGGCGATCCACGTCGTCTCGCTCGGCAGGAGGCGGCGCTCGAGGCGCGGTCGCTCGCCAAATTCGTCGAAGGGTAAGGTGCCTCGGAAAGCGAGGGCGTTGAGGTCAGCGCGCAGCTCGGCGGGAGGCGTGTCGCGCGTGGCGACGGTGCCGGTCTGTGGTTCGCGAAAGGTGAATTGAAGGTTAGGTGGGGTGACGCGGTAGGCGGGCTTCAGTTCGGCGATGTGGAGTTCGAGAATCATATTGCCGCCACAAATTGTCAGCGTGCCCTCGCTGGCGGAGAGATGTTGCACGCCCGGCAGCTGCGCCAGGCCCTTGGCCTCGACGGTTTCCCACGCGACAGTCGGGCCCTGTCGGCGCAGCCGACCCAGGCGCCAGTGGCCGGCTTGCTCGCCGAGCAGCCACACGGAGCCGTCGGCGGTGGTGGCGAGGTGGGGTGACTTGAGTCCGGCGGTATGTTCGACGGCGCGGAGCTCTTCGCCGAAACTCACGCGCTCATTGTTGGCGACAATGAGCGTGTCGCCAAACGGGTGCACCGTGCTGGGCGAGTTTTTGGGCAGTGCAGAGAACTTGGTGAAGGCGATCGGTGGAGTGGCCGAAGCCCGGTAGAGCTCGCGGCTCACCGTCGCGGCCCAGACGGAGGAGCCGACGACGGCGAGGCTGATAACTTCGCTCTGCGGCTCCGTCAGTAGTTGGGTCTCTCGCGTGACGTAGTTGACGGAATAAAGACGCTCACCGCAGTTTGCGAGGAGGGTGCGGTCGGGTAGCTCGGCGATCTGTTGGACGACGGGGCCCGGAAGTGGAAAGTCTTCGTCGCCGACCGTAAGTTTCCCCCAATATCCGGTCGCGACGCCGTGGGAAGTTAGGATACGAACATACGTCCGGCGCCGGAGCTCGGGCGGGCTCTCGGGGGGGCGATATTCGGCCCGGTCGTCATAGTTAATTAAGAGTCCCTCGGACTTAAACGCAGAGAGCGGATGGTCCTTCGTCGGGAGTGCCTGGCCGAACCGGAACGGCTCGAACAGGGAAATGCCGCGCGTGGTGCCGACCCACAGACGACCGAGTTGATCTTCCACGGCATCGAGGGCACCGAGGGAGGCGAGGGCGGTGGGGTGCGTAACCGCGCGGAAACTTCCCTTGGCCGGATCGAACAGCATCATGCCCTTATTATATGAGGTGATCGCCAGAAGATTCCCCCATTTTGCCACGGAGGTGTAGAGGAATTTATCGCCTTCGGTCTCCAGCTTGGCCACTGGAACATAGTGAGCCCCTTGTTTTTCATAGACCGACCGGGCGACGACGTGGGAAGGGACCATGCCGAACCACTGGTGGTCGCTCGGGTCACTCAACGGACTTTTCAGGGGGAGGAGTGCACCGTCGCCGATCTCTCGGGGGCTAATTCCAGAGCTCGTCACGACCAGCTTGCCGTCGAGCGAATGAAGGGTGAGCCGGCTAGAGTTTGGTAGACTGACGATGCTGAGCTCGTTTCGGCCGAGATCAATAAACCAGACGCTGTCTTTGGTGGTCGCGATGAGCTGATTGGTGCGGCGCGCGAGATACCAGATCTCTCCGGCAGTCGCCAACTCGGGTAGAGCGAGCTTTTCGTAGCGGCTGAGTTTACTGAGCGGGAGCTTAAGGTGGCCGATTTCATTGGCGGAGCTCACCCACAGGATGTCGCCGTCGACGAGCAGGGCGCGAATGCCGACCGTGCGTGATTGATCGAGAAACTCCCAGCGGCCATTTTCGTAGAATCCCACGCGGTCGCCACCGGCGATGATCTGTCCGCCGGCGGTCACGGCCAGCTGGCCGATATTGGTTTCCCCTTGCAGCTGGTCCGGTCCGAAGGTGATCGCCAACGGTGAGACCTCCGATTCCGCCGCACGGGTTTCCGTGAGTCGTGGAAAAATCAGGCTCATGAGAGCCATACCTTTTAAAAAGTATGGCACTGCCCGTGAGATAGGTAGACGACGAGATAGCGGCATGAATTTCGGTCGAGTATAGTCAGGGCGTCATGAAAAAAATCACCTCCCTGATCCTTGCCGTGGTCTCTACCATGTTCTTGTTCGTCGGCGCAACCAAGGCCGCAGAAAAATTTGACGCAACTGCGCGCTCCGCGCTCCCGGCAATCGCGGGCGCTGTTGAGTTTCTTCCGCTGCCTCCGTGCGTTATTCCGGACGACCCGTCCTGAGCGCGACTGACCCAGCCCGCCCATGTTCAGCTTCGCCGCTATCAACTACCGTGAGATCCTCACGGGTGACGGCGGTCCGATCGAGCGGATCTCCTCGGGCACCCTCGATGTGCTCGGCCGACAGGAAAACCAAGCCACCGCTTTCCTGAAGCCCGGCCTGATCAAGGGGAAACCCGCCCTCAGCGTTTACGGAAACGGTGATGGCACCGGTTCCCACCGGTCCGCTCAGGTGGCCCGCCACATGGCGATCTCCGAGGCGCTGGAGCGTTGGGCGTATTTCGAGACGTCGCGCGGTGCCGAGGCCGACAATTTTGGCTTCGACCTGGACCATTCGACCAACGGCATGGCGGCGTTTCCGGGGTTGTTCAAAGCGCAGGCCCGCAAGCGCGCCTATCACGAGGCGCTCGAGCGTTGGGCCCTGATCTCTTGGTGGTCGGGCCACATGCGCGCTACGATGGTGGGCGAGGCGATGCTTGGCGTCACGGCTTTGCGGCTCGAACACAGCGCCAAGATTGGCGAGGTCGCGGTCCTGTTTCGCCGCTCGGCGGCGGGCCATGTCAGCTACGGGTATTCGGCGGGCTCCACGTTTAATACGGCCGTGGCGCGGGCGGCGGTCGAGTTGGCGCGCAACGAATTTGTCGTCGGCTACTACAAGTTGCGCTCGGCGGCCCGCGAGGTGCCCAATTGTTTCGAACGCCGTTGCCTGTATTTCGCCGGTGAGGCAGGACACGCGGAGTTTTTGCGGCGGGTGTTTGATCGCCGGCCGCGCCGCGAGGCGGAGTGGGCCGTGAAGTTTGACGGCGAAATTGCCGGTCCGTGGTCCAAGTATGCCACGGTCTGGCGCGTCGTTTCAGCCATGCCTTCGCGGGAGTATCTCGACCCGAACAGTTCCTTTTTCTTTTGGTGAACCATGTATGATCTTACTCTAACCCGGCTGCGCGGCTGCGTCGTGCAGGAGGATCGCGCGGCGGCGATGCAAGTCCTCCGCTTGGCCACTGCGGCCGGCCTCATCCCGCCGCGCGACGCCGTGGAGCTGATGCTGGTGGTGCGCGATGGCTCGCCTGAAATAATGTTGCAGGCCATCGACACGATGCGTGCCGGCGTGCCGGGCAGTTATCGTTATGTGCCTCCCGCTGACTATGCTGTCGCTTGAACCTGCCCTGCTCCAGGCCATCATCGACGAACGGCGACTTTCGGAGGAACGCGCCTTGATCCCGGGCCTGCTGCAACACGATCTAGCGAATGTGTTGTGCCAGGTGTCCTTGTCGTCGGAGTTGCTCGGGCGCGCCGCGGATGTGACCGAGCGGGCACGGGCCTTGCGCGATATCCAAGGCGGGGTGAAGCGCATGACTGACCTCCTGGCGGGCATGCGGTTTCTCTACGACTCCCGCACGGGCGCGACCGATTATGCTCGGGGCGACCTTGCGGATTTCGTCGCCAAGCTCGCGCTCGATCCGGGCGTGTGGCCGCCAGGGGCACCAATCGCATTGGATCTGCCCGCGATGATGTGGTGTTCCTTCTCGCCGACGCTCGTGCGCCACGCCTTGGTCAATCTCATCGGTAACGCGGTGGCTTATTCCAAGGGGACGTGGGTGCGCGTGCGGCTCGCCCCTATCTGTGGGGAGCGCTGGCAAATCGCGGTCGCGAATGGTGGGCCGGGAATTCCCGTGGGCCATCTGCCGTTTCTTTTCACTTTGGGGCGGCAACACGGGATCCCGACGAAATCCACCCGCCCCGGGCTGGGGCTCTACATCGCCCGGATGTGCGTGCGCGGTCACGGTTCCGTGTTGCGCGTGCGCACGCGACCCCGGCTGACGGTGTTTTCGTTTGCGGTCCAAGGCCTGCAACGCGGCAGTCTCCTGCCGACAACTCGCGACTGAGTCGTGGGGGCGGCGCACCGCGTGCCTTGGCCGGCCTCAGGTCATTTGCAGCCCGCGCATCGTGCCGGTGGCCGAGGCAAACTTGTCGGTCTCAATGCCCATGCGCTGAAGCATCGAAACAAAAAGATTCGGCAGCGGGTAATTGTGCTCTTGGTCGAAGCCGAGATGTTGGCCGTGGCGGAAACCGCCGCCGGCGAACAGCGTGGGCAGATTTGTTGTCACGTGGGTGTTGGCATTACCGAGATTTGAGCCGTAGAGAATCATCGTGCGGTCGAGGAGCGGTTCGCCGTCTTCCTTGATCGCTTTCAGTTCGGTGAACAGTTCCGCGAGGAGCTTCATGTGCCACTCGTCGACGGTTTTGAGCTGGCCGAGTTTTGCCGCGGATTTTCCGTGGTGGGAGAGGTTATGGTAGCCGTCGCTCAATTTGTGGTCGCCGAATTCGATCGCGGGCGAGCTCACGCTGTCGAGCAGGAGCGAGATCGAGCGCGTCGAGTCGGTCTCAAACGCGAGGCGGGCCATGTCATACATGAGCTTCACTTTTTCCATGTAAGCCTTCGGGCTGGCGGGATCGAGCGGCTCAGGGACGCTGACGACCGGACGCGGCGTGTGTTCCCAGGCACGCGACATTTGCATGCGCTGTTCGAGGTCGCGCACGCTCGTGAAATATTGGTCGAGCCGGTCGCGGTCGCGTGCGGTCACGCCGCGTTGGAGATCTTTTGCCTGGCTGCCCACAGCATCGAGGATGCTCTGGCCGCGCTCGAGTTTACGCAGCTGCGCGGCGATTTCGGCGGGCGAACCTTGCACGAACATCCGGCGAAACACCTCGGAAGGTTTTTCTTCGCAGGGAATGAGTGCGCCCGACGCGGTCCACGAGAGACTGCGCTGACCTTGCTGCACGTTGACCCCGAGAGTGAGCGAAGGGAAACGCGTCTGATGGCCGATGCGTTCCGCGATGTATTGATCGAGGGAAATGGTGTTCCGGAAACCGCCGCTGCCGGGATGCGGCGCCGCCGTGAGGAAGCAGACGTCAGCCGGATGACCGGCATCCACGTCCGGATGCGACACACCGCTGAACACGGTGAAATCGTCGCGATGTTGGGCGAGGTGCTGCAGATAGGGCGAGAGCGCGTAGCCGCGGCCGGTCTGCGTGGGGAAAAACTGGTCGGGGAGGAGGCCGAGATTGTTGCAGACTGCCAGCATGCGGCGCGGTTTTTTTGCGGCTTCGGCGGAGGCGGCCCGCGAGAAGGTGGGTAACATCGAGTCGAGCAGCGGGAGCGACAGGACGATGCCGGCACCGCGGAGGAACTGCCGACGCGAGAGGGTGGGGCGAGTGGAGATGAAGGTGGAGCGGCGGGGTGAGGCTGAGTTCATGGCGGCGTGTGGATTGAGGAAGGCGGCTGCTGGCAGGCGATGGTTTTTGCGTGGGTGGGCGGGAGGTCGAGGGATCGCCTGCAGGCAGGCTCCTACTTGTTCTGAAAAAGCGGGCTTTGCACCACTTCATGCACGAGGCTGCGCAGCCCGTAGCGTTGCGCGGTGGTGCGCTGCACGAGGCGCTCGATTTCGGCGCGGTCACCAAATCGCCCGGGCGCGCCCGTGGCGAAGATCAACAGCTGCCGCGCGAGGTTGCGCGCGAGCATCGCGTCCTCTGCACGCAGGAGGCGCTTGAAATCGCGGATGTCTTGAAACGGACGTCCGTCGGGTAGCTCGCCCGTCGCATCCACCGGCAGGCCGAAATGAAACGCGAAAGGATGCCCGTTCTTGCCGAGGCCCTTCAGCGCCGGCTTGGTTTCGTCGGCCCCGCGATAGCGATCACGCCACGCGCCCATGACGTCGAAGCTTTCGAGGGCGAAGCCGGGTGGGTCCATTTTGCTATGGCAGGACGCGCAGCTCGCGTCTTCGCGGTGCTTGGCGAGTTGCTCGCGAATCGTCACCGCCCCGCGGATGTCGGGCTCGACGGCGGCGACTGGCGGCGGCGGGGGAATATCGATGCCGAGGATACGTTCCATGATCCACTTTCCCCGGAGCACGGGCGAGGTGGTCGTGCCGTTGGCGGTGATCTTGAGTACGCTGGCCTGCGTCATGAGGCCGCCGCGCGGACTGTCGGACGGCAGCGTCACGCGGCGCATGGCGACGCCTTGCACTCCCGGGATGCCGTAGTGGACGGCGAGGCGTTCGTTGAGGTAGGTGAAGTCGGAGTCGACCACGGTGCGCGCAGGCAGGTCACGGTGCAGCATCTCGGCGAAAAAAAGTTGGGTCTCCAATAGCGCGGCCTCGGCGAGCGCGTCGTCGAGGTAGTAGTCGTTGTAGAGGGTGGTGGAGGGCGTGGAGTCCTCCATTTTTCGGAGGTCGATCCAGTAATCGAGAAACGCTTCCTGGAAACGGTGTGCCTTCGGGTCGGCGAGCAGGCGCTCCGTCTCGATGCGCAGCACGCCGGGCTCACGGAGTTTTCCCTGGGCGGCCAGGGTGCGCAGCGTGTCGTCAGGCGGCGAGTTCCAGAGAAAAAGCGCGAGGCGCGTGGCGAGGGCGTAGGCGTCGAGGCGGCCGGGTTGCTCGTCGAGGAACACGAAGCCCGGCGACGCCAGCACGGCGGTGTAGCCGGCGAGCATCGATTCGGCGAAGCTCAAGCCAGCCGCCCGTCGCTCGTGGACCAGGGTGAGGAATCGCTGCACGTCGGCGTCGGCGACTGGGCGACGATAGGTGCGTTGAACAAAGGCGCGCATGAGCCGCGCGGCGTCTTGGGTGGGATTTTCCGAAACGACATCGACGGTGACGTCGCGGAGGGCGGGAACACGGCGACCGGCGTTGCGGCCTTCCTCGTAGTTTTCTTGGCGGTCGACCACGGACAGAGAAACGCCGGGAGCGCCGCTCGTGACCTTGATCAGCGGGAGGTCGCCGAAGAGGAGTCGGTAACCTGCGGTCGAGTGCTCGTCGGTGAGCGGCCCTGCGACCTCCATCCAACGAAACGCCACGCTGGGCGCGCCGTCGGGGGTCATCAGCGGGTTCACAAAACTGGCTCCCGGATTGGGCCGCGAGCGGTAGAGCCGCGAGGCGTCGGGCACGAGCGTCTCGTTGGCGTTGAGCCAGACCTCGCCGAGGTCGTGGATGGCGGGCTCGGGCGTGAGATCGAATGAGCCCACGCGACGATTGAGGAGGCCGTTGCGCGTGTAGACGGTGATGGGCTCGTCCCGGCGGCCGGGCTGCGGTTGATCGTAGTTGCCGTCCTTCATGTTTGGGGCGGAGGGCTTCCCCACTTTGTCATTTTCTCCGGAGAATTTTCGGCGCACACCTCCCGGGGGCACCCACAGAGTGTAACCGCTAAACTTGACCCGATAGCGCCCCGCGGTTGGCGCGCGAAATCCGTCCCACCGATAGGTGAATCCGGTCACGTAGTTGCTGGAGACCCACGCGACGGCCTCTTCCTCGCGGGTCAGCGGGTCGGAGAACGGCGCGCGGAGCCAGCGCACTTCGGGCTGCGCAGTCGCGAGGCCGACGACCGGATAAGTCATCCGATCCGGCGAGGAGTTGAAGATGTTGCCCGTAAACTTGCTTGTGAGCGTGCGTTGATCGCGTGCGTAGTAGCGTGTGGTCGTCGTGGGCGGGCGATCGAACTGCACGGCCATCGCCTCGCGCATCGCGTAGTCGGCGGCGCCCATGTAGCGCGTCAGATGGACGTGGGAGACATCGAGGGCGTCACCGATTTTGTTGAAACGCGAAGCTTCGCCATCGTCGGGAAACTGCGCCTTCACTTGGAGCCACGGGGCGGAGAGCAGATCGCGCAGGGCGTTTTCGTATTCGTAACCGTTGAGGCGGCGTTGTGTCGCGCGGCCCTCGCGGGCGACGGTTACTTCCTCGGCCGTGGTGAGCGTGGTGGCCAAACTCTGGATGAAGGCGGCCAGTTCGGCGGGTGCGGGGCGCGTCTGCTTTTCTTTCGGCGGCATCTCGCCGGCTTGGAGTCGGTCGTGGACCTTGACCCAGTGGGAAAAGTTCACGCGATCCTCGGCCTTAAAGGCAAGCGCGGTCAGGTCGAGACCGCCTTTCTTCTCCACGTCGTCGTGGCAGCTCGCGCAGTATTTCTCCGTGAAGGCGGCGGCGTCGAAGGCGGGTGCGGCGGCGGCACGAAGGACCGCGGCGCAGGTGAGAGCGAGGCGGGCGACGAAGGAACGGCTCATGCGAGTTCCAAGCCTTTCATCGTGCCGGTCGAGGAGGCGAACTTGTCGGACTCGATGCCCATGCGCTGCAGCATCGAGACGTAGAGATTGGGGAGCGGGTAGTTGCGCTGTTTGTCGAAGGCGAGGTGCTGACCATGTCGGAACCCGCCGCCGGCGAGGAGCGTCGGCATGTTGAAACAGGTGTGGGCGTTGGCGTCGCCGAAGTTGGAGCCGTAGAGTACCATCGTGCGGTCGAGCAAGGTGTCTTCACCTTCGCGCACGGCTTTCAAGTCGGAAAATAATTTAGCGAGCAGCTTCATGTGCCACTGGTCGATGGTTTGGAGCTGCGAGCGTTTCGCCTCCGATTTTCCGTGGTGCGAGAGGTTGTGATAACCATCCGTAATGTTCGCGTCAGTGAGGTCGAGCACGGGCGTGCTGACGCTGTCGAGCATCAGGGTGATGGAACGAGTCGAGTCGGTCTCAAAGGCGAGCCGCGCGAGATCATACATGACTTTCACTTTGGCCATGTAGTCGGCGGGATTTGCCGGGTCGATTGGCACGGGTGCCGAGACGACGGGCTTCGGTTTGCTTTCCCAGCCGCGCGAGGCCTGCAGGCGGTGCTCGAGGTCGCGAACGCTCGTAAAATACTGGTCGAGGCGGTCGCGGTCGCGCGCGGTCACGCTGCGCTGGAGCTCTTTCGCTTGGCCGGCCACGGTGTCGAGGATGCTGCGGCCCGTATCGAGTTTGCGGATCTGGGCGGCGACCTGGGCGGGCGAGCCTTGGATGAAGAGTTGTTTGAAAACGTCGGCGGCTTTGTCTTCGGGCGGGATGGCGACGCCGGTGCCGGTCCACGACAGGCTGCGCGAGCGGGTATTCACGCCGAGCGTGAGGGACGGGAAGCGGGTGTGGACGCCGATTTGTTCGGCGATGTGTTGGTCGAGCGAGATCGTGTTACGAAAGGAACCGCTGCCGGGATGCGGTGCGGCGGTGAGGAAACAGATGTCGGCCGGGTGGCCGCCATCAACGTTCGGATGCGAGACACCGCTGAAAACGGTGAAATCGTCGCGATGGGCCGCGAGGCCCTGGAGGTAGGGTGAGAGCGTGTAGGCGCGGCCTGCGTTTTGCGGAAAGAACTGATCGGTGAGCAGGCCGAGATTATTGCAGATGCCGAACATCCGGCGCGGTTTCGCATTCGGCCCGGTCGGTGCGCCGCCGGTTGCGGCTTTGGCAAAGGTCGGCAGCATCGAGTCGAGGAAGGGTAACGACATGACGATGCCGGCGCCGCGGAGGAACTGTCGGCGGGACACGGCGCGCTGCGTGGCGATGTGAAAGGAGGGACGCGTGGATGGCATGGCGGGAGGTAAGAGTCTGCTCGGAGGCGATGGACCGGTAGAGAGTGAGTGGACGCTCGGAATGGGCTGCAAGCAGGCGCCTACTTGCGGAGGAAGAGGTCGCTTTGGATGAGTTCGTGGAGGAGTGTGCGCACGCCGTAGTGGCTCGCGCTCGCGCGTTGGAGGATTTTTTCGACTTGGGCGCGATCACCGAAACGCACCGGAGCGCCGGTGGCGTAAACGGTGAGTTGCTTCGCGAGGTTGCGGGCGAGTTGGGCCTCGTCGGCGAGGAGGAGGCGTTTGAATTCACGGATGTCGGCGAACGTCCGGCCGTCGGCCATTTCTCCGCTCGGGTCGACGGCGAGAGCGTGGTGGAAGACGAATTTCTGGCCGCCGTGGCCGAAGCCTTTTTCCGGCGGCGCGCCGTCGCCGGTCGCGCGGTAGCGGTCGCGCCAGCCGCCCATGACATCGAAGCTTTCGAGCGCGAAACCGGGCGGATCGATCTTGTTGTGACACACGGCGCAGGACTCGACGTCGCGGTGTTTGTCGAGTTGCTGGCGAATAGTCGTCGTGCCGCGAATATCGGGTTCGACGGCGGGTACACTCGGTGGGGGCGGGGCGGGCGGTTGGCCGAGGATGCGCTCCATGACCCACGCGCCGCGGATCACCGGCGAGGTCGTCGTGCCGTTGGCTGTAACTTTGAGGACGCTTGCTTGGGTCATGAGGCCGCCGCGTGGGCTGTCAGCGGGGACGGGCGCGCGGCGGAGCGCTACGCCTTCGACGGCGGGCAGCCCGTAGTGCTGGGCGAGCCGTTCGTTTACCATCACGAAGTCGGAGGTGACGATGTTGCGTGCGGGCAAATCGGCGCGCACGAGCTCGGCGAAAAATTTCTGCGTTTCCGCAAGGGCCGATTCAGTGAGCAGGTCGTCGAGATAGTAGTCGTCGTAGAGGGAGGAATCCGGTGCGGTGCCCATCGTCTTCCGCAGGTCGAGCCAGTAATCGAGAAATGCGTTTACGAACTGGGACGACTTGGGGCCGTTGAGCAGGCGCTCGGTCTGTGCGCGGAGCACGGCGGGTTGGCGGAGTTTTCCCTTGGCGGCGAGCGCGCGCAGTTCGGCGTCGGGCGCGGAGTTGGTCAGGAAAAACGAGAGACGCGACGCCACGGCGTAGTCGTCGAGTTTACCGGGTTTCTCTTCGAGGCAGACAAATTCCGGCGAACACAACACCGCCGTGTACCCGGTGATCAGGGCGTCGGCGAACGTCCCGCCGGATTTCAAGACGCCCGCAACCACCGGAAGAAAACGCTGCACTTCCGCTGGCGCGACCGGGCGGCGATAGGCTTGGGCGATAAAGGTTTTCAGCAAGCGCGCGGCGTCCTTGGCCGGATCGTCCGACGTAACTTCGACGGGCGCAGTGCCGGCGGCGGGTTTCTCGATCGCCTTCATCGGCAAATCACCGAAGAGCAAACGGTGTCCGGCCGACGGCCATTCGTCGACGAGGGGACCTTCGACTTCGAGCCAACGAAACGCGACGCCGGGTTGGCCGTCTTTTTCTGCGAGAGGATTTTGCCAGCGGGTCGCACCGGGTCGGGAGCGAAAGAGCCGCGCCGGATCGGGCCGGATCGTCTCCCCCGCGAGGAGCCACACGTCGAGTTCGTTGACGCCGGGTGTGGGCTGAGCGTCGAAATTTCCGAGGTGACGGAGGAGGCGTGGCGGGAGTTCGGAGTAGATAGTGACGGGCTCCGAGCGGCGACCGGTGGTGACGTCGTCGAGGTCGGGGATCCACCACTTCACGACGGAGGGCGACTGCATTTTGCCATCTTTTCCGAGCACGGCTTTGCCAGGGCCGACCCACACGGAAAACGTGTTGAAGCGGATTTTATAACGGCCGGCCAGCGGGGCTTTGAACTGAGTGAATTTCGGTTCGATCGGCTCGTAGTTACTCGCGACGACACCGACGGCTTCCAGTTCGCGTTTCGCGGCGTCGGCCGCGCCGACGGTGGCCGGGGCTTTGCCCGCGCGCACGTCGGGCTGGGGTTGATCGCCGAGCAGGGGAAAGGACGCGCGTTCGGGCGACGAGTTGAAGACGGAGAATTTCATCGGCCCCATAAAACTCCGCTGCTCGCGCGCGTAGTAGCGGGTGACTTTGGACGGCGGGCGCTCGACCTGCGGGGCGATGACCTGACGCAGCGCGTAGTCGGCGGCGGCGAGGTAGCGATTCATCTGCACGTGCGACATGTCGAGGGCATCGCCGACTTTGTTGAAACGAAAGGCTTCCCCGTCCTCGGGGAGTGAGTCCTTCACTTGGAGCCATGGGGCGTGAAGCAAGTCGCGGAGGGCGTTCTCGTATTCGAAGCGGTTGAGACGGCGTTGGGTCGCGCGGCCCTCGGTGGCGACGCGGGCCTGCTCGGTGCTCACGAGGGTTTTCGAAAGTCCCTGGGTGAACGCGGTCAATTCAACCGCTGCGGGCCGTGGCTTCTTTTTCGGCGGCATTTCGCCGTCGGCCACGCGGTCGAAGACTTTGACCCACGTGTTGAAGTTTTTCGGGTCGCCGGGCGCGAAGGTCAGGGCCGTCAGATCCAAGCCGCCCTTTTTCTCCACGTTGTCGTGACAACCCGCGCAGTGTTTTTCGATAAATATTTCGGTGCCGGGCGGGACGTTGGGCGCGACCGATGCCGCGTGCGACCGCACCCCACTCAGAAGAAGTGCGAGCGTGGCGAAACCGAGTGCGCTGACGGGGGGAAGGGC
>CAMBVX010000130.1 GCA_945871085.1 Opitutus sp. GAS368
TCGCCGCGCCCGGCCTTGATTTCCACCGCGACGCGCGCGGAACCGCATTCGACGACGAGGTCAATCTCCGCGCCATCCGCCGTGCGCCAGAAAAAGAATTGCGCGTGCGGATGCCGCAGCTTTTCGCGACGGATGACGTCTTCGAGCACGAAGGTCTCCCAACTCGCACCATGCACGGGATGATTCCTCACTTCGTCCAGCGTGCCAAGGTTCAGCAGATGATGCAGCAGGCCCGAGTCGCGCAGGTAAACCTTGGGGGCTTTGACGAGCCGCTTGCCGACATTGCGGAAAAACGGGGGCAGCCGGCGGATGATAAACGTCTGCTCCAGAATATCGAGATGCCGTGCGATGGTATGATGCGACACGCCGAGCGACGCGCCGAGCGAGGAGGCGTTGAGCATCCCGCCCTGGGAGTGTGCGAGCATGGTGAGCAGTCGGCGCAGGAAAAGTGGGTCGGCTCGCACGCCGAGCTGCGGCAGGTCACGCTCCAGATAGGTGCGCAGATAGGCTTCCCACCATTCACGGAAATTCCCGCGCAGCGCGTCCGGAAAGCCCCCGCGCAGCCAGAGGTCGGTCCAGGCCCTTTTCGGCGTTCCGGGTGAGACCTCGGCGACGGTGAGCGGGTCGAGTTCGAGAATGCCCACGCGCCCCGCGAGCGATTCGGACACCTGCCGGATGAGCGTGGGTTGCGCCGAACCGAGCAGAATAAAACGCCCGTTGCGTCGGCGGTCGCGATCAATCAGTCCGCGCAACGCTGCGAAGATTTCCGGCACGCATTGGACTTCATCCAGCACCAGCGCACCGCTTTTTCCGGGGAGCCGGCTCTCAATCTGAAACAGCGGGTCTGCGGTGAATAATTGACGAACGCCCGGCTGCTCCAAATCAAGGTAAGGCGCTTGTGGGAACGCCGCACGGGTCAGGGTGGTCTTGCCCACCTGGCGCGGCCCCAAAATGAGCACCGCCGGAAACTGCCGGGCCAGCGCCCGGAGACGGGGGGAGTGAAGTCGATTCCACATACCCCGCATATTGGAGGTGTAGATTCCAATATCAAGGCCATTGGCCTTCTCGGATTAATTTCTCCACCACTCGTCGAAGAGGTCAAATTCGTCGCGGCCGCGGCTTGCCGTGGCCTACAATTTCGTCCGATTGGTGAAAGTGCCGGTGCTGGTTATCAGCGGTTGATCGGCCCGGCCTGTCCACCGATGACCGTGCGTTCGATTTTCATTCTGTCACGGACGAACGCTCACTCGTCCTTTCCCATCTTGGTCTGCACCGTCGTCGCCTTCACCTGCGCGAGAAACGCGGTGAGGGCCTGATCCAGCTCCTTGGTCTTCTCCGACGTTTTTGCGGAGAGGTCGTTTGCTTCGCTGTGATCTTTTGAGAGGTCGAACAACTCGAGTTTTCCCGTCTTCCAGGTCTTCACCCATTTGAGATCACCCCAGCGCAGCGCGGACTGCGCGTTGCGGTCATAGGCCTGGTGAAAGATCAAATAGGGCTGCTGACGCTTCACCTCACCCACACCGGCATTGCGGGGCACTGACGTTCTGCTACCGCCGTCGATCGTTGCGGGGAGCGTGGGTTGGTCGCCGGCGAGCTCACGACTCAACTCGTCTCCGCCATCGAGCGACGGCTGGTGGCGTAGCCCACCGTCGTTCTCCCCTCCCGCCGCGCCTTCCTCGGCACCGCTGCCACCCTCGTCGCCCGCACGCTTTTACCCCGCCGCATGTTTGCGGCTACTGCCAAGCCCAACTCCGTCTTCCACGGCGTGCGCAGCGGCGCGATCACTTCTAGCTACCGCAGCATGTGCCCATCCGCAGAGGAAAACGCTGGGCGGGATTCTCCCATGCGGCCTTAGCGAAATCGAACTCATGGGCGGGCCCATCCTGCAGTTCGCCGGCATCAGCGTCGCCCCCGCCGGAGCGAAAAAGCAATCCGCCCCTGCCCCGCCCGCCGAAAAACCCACCGAAGCCACCCGCGCGGCCCAACCCACGAAGTGTCGTGAGCTCCGCAAACTCTACAACGACGCCGGGGTTAATCTTCCTCTCCACAAAATCTCCTTCGGCCCCTCGGACGAAGAGATCCCTTTCAATTTTTAAGCCGCCAAGGCCCTCGGCTGCGTCGGTATTACCACCGAGCGCTCCGATCCCATGGCCAAGAAACTCGCGCCCTTCGCCGCCAAACACAATGTCTGGGTCGCCTTCCACAACCACACGGGCAACTACCCGGCCATGGACAAAACCGATCCCCTCTTGGAGCTGAGTCCCTCCATCGGGTTCAACCTCCATATCGGCCACCACGTCGCCGGCAGCAAAGGCCTCTCGCCGATCCCCGTTCTCGAAAAATTCCACGACCGGATCGTCAGTTTTCACCTCAAAGACCGCACTGCCGACAGCGGTGATGTCCCGTGGGGCCAGGGCCAGAGGCCGATCAAAGAAGTGCTTCATACCAACCGCCCCAAACATTCAGACTTTAACGACAGATTGCACAGATACGAACCGGATAGAAGGCAGCAGAGTCGAGGCGCCGATGGTTTTATCGGGTATTCATCGGTGAAATCGGTGGTTAACACTCCGGTTTATAAAGTCCGATTATCAGGGGCTTTTGGCATCAGTTGATGCGCAAAGAACGCGGGAAATTTCCCGCCGATATCGAGTTCGAATATAAAATCCCCGAAGGCCCGAACGCCGTCACTGGAGTCAGCAAGTGCGTTCAGTTCTGCCCAGCGACTCTCGCCTGAGCGGTGACGCGGTGGGGAACCGAATCGCGGAGCCAACAAGCGTGGTTGCGTGGGCACCTATTTCGATACCCTCGTGACGGTCCCTGGTCGCACCGGCGCTCCGGAATCAGCGCTGGCCAACGCCGCGAAGCACAGCGCGAGGCTGGCGAGATTGTTGCGCGCGCTGTGCGCCGGCTCGCGGTTCGCTTCAATCGCGCAGAGCAATTCACCCATCGCGCCCTGAAATCCACTCGTAAACCACGTCCCTTCCAGCGGGACGGTCGCCGTTCCGGCCGCCGTGTGCAGCACGACCGTCTGCGCTGACAGGCTCGGCCCGAAACTGCGCAGCGTGCCTTGGCTCCCGCACACGACCGTGCGGTCCTCCTGGCCGTGCTGCACGTGGCCGTTGAAATCTAGCCGCACCTGCGCACCGGGATAGTCGATTACGACGTGACCGAGCATGGGTGGCTTCATTTTCTGAAAACCGGTGCGCGCCACACTCGCCCACACTCGCTCCGGTTTACGCCCGTTCATGAAGCGCGCCGCCATGTCGAACCAGTGAATACCGAAATCAAACAGCACCAAATGATGAATCGCCTCAAACGGCGTGCCGGCCGTCCACGTGTGATCCCATTGCAGCGTAAAATCCACGCTCGCCACTTCGCCGATCACCCCGGCGTGAATCGCCGCCGCCATATAACCGAAATGCGGCGCCCAACGCCCGTTCTGGTTCACCGCGAGCCTCACGCCTTGCGACTCGGCCAGCGCCACGAGGCGCTCTCCATCCGACAAATCGAGCACGAAAGGTTTTTGACTGAGCACATGTTTCCGCGCCCGTAGCGCCGCCTCGATCACCTCCACCCGCTCCGCCGGGTGCAGCGCGATATCGACGACCTGGATCTCCCCGCGGCGGAGCACGTCCCGAAAATCGGCCACCACGTCCGCGTCAGGAAAAAATTCCGTCCGCCGCTGCTCCGCCCGTGCCGCATCGCGATCGCAGAGCGCCACCACGTCCAGCCCCATCTCGCGATACGCCCGCAGGTGATACTCCGAAATCCCTCCGCAGCCGATCAGCGCAATCTTCGGCCGGTATTCCCGGGGCCGCGGCGGCCAATACGCCATGACCGGCGCCACCATCGCTCCACCCGCCGCCCCTGCACTCAAACCGTAGCTGCCTGTCTGTTTGTTTTCACTCATGGTCGATCGACGAGTTTTACCGTTTTTCGCCAGCGTGCACTCAACACCGCGCTGTCCACAATTTGTTGGCCAATCCGCGAAATCTTCGGCGAGAGCGGACCGCCGATCTTTTTGCCGTGGGCGAGCGCGTGGAGCACATGGGCAATCGGCCCACGCTCTTCGGGCGCGAGCCCATCCACCGGCACATCGACTCCTGCTGGCTTTGCCTCGGTCTGGAGCCGCACTGTGGGTTCAAAATCATAACTCGCCACCGTACCACGCGTGCCGACCACCACGAAGCCGCACTTCGGCTGCGGCTGCTGTTTCCACGGATCAGTGAACGTGCCCCAGCGCGTCTCAAACTTGGAGAGCCCCGTCTCATAGCGCGCCACCACCACACAGTGTTCATCGACCTCCAACCCCTTGGGCTGATCCACCACCGCCGTCACCTCGAGGGGCGCCCGACCATCCATAAACCACGTGCCGAGGGTCGTGCCGTAACCGAGGTAATCGAGCAGCGAGCCACCCCCCGCCGCTTTTTTGTAAAACCAACTCGCCGCTTTTCGTTTCGCCGTCGGTGCCGTCTCGATCTTATCCGCCCCGTGCCACAGCGGCCCCCGATTGCCGTCGTAGAAATGCACCTCGATCACCCCGCCAATCTCGCCGTCGTCGATCAATCGTTTCGCCGTGACGTGAGAGGGATACCAGCGGAGCGGCCAATTAATGATGAGCTGTTTTTTTGTCGCCGCCATGGCGGCTATCATCGCGTCTGCCTGCGCGAGTGTGGCCGCAAACGGTTTTTCCACGAGAATGTGCGTCCGATAGGGAGCCACGAGCTGCGTCCACTTCGCATGGTCCGCTGTCGCCGGGCATAGAATCACCAGATCGGGTTTCGTCTGCTCCAGGCATTGCCGGAAATCGCCAAACACGCGCTCCGCCGGCACGCCGAAATTCGCGATCGCCGCCTGCATCCGCTCCGGCTGCCCATCGCTGATCCCGACAATCTCGGCGGCCGGATGCTCATGCACCTGTCGTAACAGGTCGCCCATGTGCATGTGATCAAAATTAATACCGGCGATCTTCCAGATTTTTTTCATGGCGCTTGGAGGTAGGAGCCCGCTGGCGGGCGATTCAAGACTTGGAATGGAAAGCGTAGGTGGCCGCCGGCGTCGCGACAAAGATCTCCTGCCAGTGCGCCGCAGTGAGTCCCGCCGCGCGCAGTTGCTCCGAAAAATCCGTGAGCAGAAAATCCAAACCCGGCCCGCCACCATAGCTGCGCCAATACCCCCGGCGCGCCGCATCCATGCCGAGCATGATCTGCCCGGGAAATTCTGCCAGCAGCGCCACGACGAGCTCCAACGTCGGGTTCCCCCGCTCAGCCGACCAACGAAACGCGCTGTCGTATTCCACGCGCACCCCGCTCGCGAGAATCTCCCGGTGGTAGGCAAGATCCGGTTTTCGGTCGAGATGCGAGAGGCAGACGTGGTGTAAATCCACGCCCAGCTCCCGCAGCCGCGTCACCTGCTCCACGCCGAGCGTGCCCAGCTCGGTGTGCGTCAGAATCGGCGCACCCGTGCGACAGTGGGCCTCGGCCGCCGCCGCGAAGATCGTCTGTTCCCGTTCCGTGAACCCAGTCCCCGTCGCAATTTTGATCACGCCGGCCCGGTGCTTCGTCCGCGCAACCACCGGACCGTTGTAGTCGTGGGCATCGATCCCGTCCGTGATGTCCGCGATAAACAACCCGGCCAGTTGTTCGACCGAATAGAAACTCCCCCAATGGCCCGGATCGTAATATTTCGCCAGGTGCAGCCCGGTCGGCGCGATCAAGTGAACCCCCGTCGCCTCCGAAATCGCCGCAAGCTTCACCACGTTGCGCCCCGCATCACACGGCATCGAGTCGACCATCGCGCGCCCACCGCTCGCGTAAAACCCCCGCAGCTCCGTCGTCGCCCGCGCTACGTCGTCGAGCAGAAACTCCGGTGTCACCTGTGTCGTGAAGCCCGGGTCGATGATCACGTGCTCATGCGCATAGCACACGCCCAGGTCGCTCGCCGCGATATCCCCGAGAACCGTGCGCACAAAGTTCATGGCGCCGGATCGAGGGTGAGCCGCTCTCCCGCTCGCAACACCGCACACCGTTGTCCGAGTCGCGCGCATGCCGCGACGAAGGACGCGGGCGAGGCGGTATTAAATTCAAACAACTCGTAGTGGCACGGCACCACGCAACGCGCCCCGATTTCGTACGCCAGATGAGCCGCCTCCACGCCATCCAAATTTCCCGATACCCGCCGCTCCGGCGCGCGGCCATTAATGGGCAACAAGGCGAGATCCACCGCGCACGGGCGCAACCGCTCCACCATCCCCGGAAACCGCACCGTGTCCCCACTGTGGTAGATCCGAAACGGCCCCACCGTCACCACGAAGCCCGCATACTCCGGCGCCAGTTCTTCGTGCGCCGCTGGCACCGCCTCGAAGGTAAACCCACCCACCGTCGCCCGCTCGCCCTCGGCCAACGGAACGAACCGCTCCCTCGCCTCCGCACCCAAACGTTGCGTCACAAAGCTCACGTTGGCCGCGGGCAAGACCAGTTTCGCCTGCAGCGCCGCCGCGAAAATCGGCCCGAGCGTCTCCGCATCCAAGTGATCGGTGTGGTTGTGCGAGGTCGTCACCACGCTCACCAAACCCAGCCGCGCCGGATCGACCACGCGCTCCGTCATCCGCAGGTGTGGCTTGTCCGTCGTCGCGTATTTTTTCGTGAGCGCGTCGCTCAAATACGGATCAAACAGCAGACACTCTCCGCGGTAGCACACGAGAAACCCGCTCTGACCGAGCCACCACACCACGAGCCGAGGGGACGAGGCCTCGGCCCGGGCCGCCGCCACATCTGCGAGGAACGCGTCGTCTTGGAGAACGGGTCGGATCACAGGCCAAGGTCTTTTTTCACCTGCCGGATGCCGGCAACCATGTTTTTTAACTTCGGCTGCGCCGCCCAGCGCGCCGTCTGGCTCAACCCACAATCCGGCGCGAACACCAGCCGGTCCGCCGGCGCGTGCTTGAGGCAGAGCCGCACGCGATCCGCGATATTCTCCGGCGTCTCCACGTAGTAGCTCTTCACGTCGACGATCCCCACGGCCACATCCATGCGCGGCGCGATCTGCGCGATGAGCTCGATCTCGGCAAACTCCCGGCTCGCCATCTCCACGTGCATTTCGTCGGCCTTGAAATCGAGAAA
Organism: Opitutus sp. GAS368; assembly: GCA_945871085.1. GTDB lineage: Bacteria > Verrucomicrobiota > Verrucomicrobiia > Opitutales > Opitutaceae > GAS368. Next base: position 7,125 of record CAMBVX010000130.1, read on the forward strand.
CGCCGGAAACATCGGCGCAATCCGCCGCGGGCCGATCGCGCGACCTTTGAAATTGCCGAAACACAGATGCGTGCAGAGGCGCGTGCGACCGTAGACCGTCTCCACCGTGCGGTTGAAAACATCCACGAAGCGCCGCGGATCTTCTTTGTAGGCGTAACAGCTCATCGACGGCTCATCGACGCTGATCTCGCGACATCCCGCGGCGACGAGGTCTTCGAGCTCTTTGCGCACCAGGGGTAACAGCGCCTCCGTCACCGCCCAGCGGTCGGCATAGTGCGCATTCGGCACGAGCCGCCCGCTCAACGTGTAGGGACCGGGCACGCTCGCCTTGAGCGTCGCCGCGCCATTGGGCGCGAGGCGCTGCAGTCGCTTGAACTCCTCCACCACCCCGAGCCCCCGTGGGGCCACCAGTTCACCCGTGATCGCATGTTTGCCACGTTGGTCGTGGGCGGGCGGGCCAAACTTTCGCGGTGACACGGATTCCAACTCGATGCCCTTGATGTAACCGTAGAACGACAGATTAAAATCAAGCCGCGTTTGCTCCCCATCCGTGATGACATCGAGCCCCGCCTCGACTTGGTCGTGCACCGCCGCGATCACCGCGTCGTTCTGGATCTCGCTCACATCGGAGCGCCCGAAGACTGCGAGGTGCTGGCTGGCGAACTCGAGCCAGCTGGGAAAGGGGTAGCTGCCGATGACGGAACTGCGGAGAGGACAATTTTTCATGGTGAAACAGTGGGCGGGAGATCAGACAGTTTTCGGAAAGAGGGGACGCAAGTAGTCGACGTCATAACGGATGCTCGCCTCGACTCCGAGGGGAGTCTTGACGCCCTCGATCCCGAGCCACCCGCGATAGCCGCTCGCGTCCAGCGCCGACCGCACCGCCGGAAAGTTGATCGAACCCTTTCCGTAGAGATCGTCGTAATCCTTGAGGTGAACTTCGCAGATCCGTTCGCGTCCCAGACGGCGGATGGCCGATCCGTAGTCTTCACCCACTTTGTGCATATTGCCCACGTCGTAGTAGACGCGGATCGCCGGTGAGTTCACCGCATCGAGGATGCGCTCCAACTCCGCCGCCTTCAGCCACGACTCGATTCCGTAAACGACCCCCGCCGCCTCGGCCCGCGGCGCCAGTTGCTTGAGCCGTCGAATCACCTCCGTCACGCCTGCAGCGTCGTCGACCAAATCGCCCTTCCCAAAAAACGCCAGCAGGGTCACCTTCTGCTTCAGGCGCGTCATGACCTTGACGCTGTCGCGCACCCATTGCTCGGTGGCGGCGTCGCTCTTGTAAGGAACGTTGTTGAGCACCCCCATCGCGAGCGACGCGATCACGACCCGGTGCTTCTCGGCCGCGGCGACGATTCGGTCCTGCTGCGCCTCGCTGAACAGCGGCAGCGTCGCCTCGCCTTCTTTCGGCCGGCCAAAATCAACCTGCACGCCGTCCAAGCCAATGCGCGCCGCGAGTTCAAAGGCCTCGGGATTGCACGCCTTCTGGAGCGTCCAGTCGCACGCGAAAATCCGGAAACCGGCCTGCGCGGCCACCGGTTCCGCTGCCCGCGTCACTCGGCTGAGCGCAGCCGCACTGACCGCAGCGAGGGAACCTTGCACAAAGACGCGACGGGGAATGAGTGGATTCATGGGTGAACAGAGGTTTGCAGTTTAGGCCGTCAGGCCCGTCAGGTCGGCCTGCAGTTTCTTTTTCGAAGCGAGGTGCTCGGCCCAGGTCACCGGCCGACCTTCATACGCTGCGGTCCGCCCCATGATAGCCACGAGATTGCTCGTGACGCTCGGCGCCACGGTCTCGTTCGCGGCGTCCTTCTTCATGATCTGCTGGTGAAACGCTTTGATATTCGCCTGCGCGCCTTCCTTGTAGATTCCCGCGGTCTTGCCCCCGCGGTAGAACGCTTCGGCGCCGCCCCGAATCATCACATCGGCTCCATAGGCCGTCATCAGCACGCCTTTCGTGCCGAACATACGGTTGAGAATTCCGCCCGGTGTGCCGTGCGCGTTGAACTGCCGCGAACTGAAGGTCACGCCGACGTTGTTGGGATATTCGTAGGCCAACGCGAAATGGTCCCAAGCATTGCCCACATCGACCCGCACGCGTCGCCCGCCCGTGCCACTGCAGCGCACCGGCGGCGTGTCCTTCGCAATCCAGCTCATCACATCAAGCGTGTGGATGTTCTGTTCGACGATGATGTCGCCCGACAGCACCTGGTCGAAAACCCAATTCCGCAAACGCCCCTCCACTGTCCCGGTCTCCCCTTTGATCGCCAGCCGCCCATCGTGATACGTGCCCTCCCCAAAACAAAAATCACCGATCGCGCCCGCGTGGACCCGCTGGATCGCCTCGATGTAAAATTCGTTCGTGCGGGTCTGAAAATCCACGAGGAAAACCTGCCCTTGCTTGCGCGCCGCCGCGCCGCTCGCGGCGATGGAGTGACACCCCGGCACATCGACCGCCACCGGCTTCGCGAGGTAAACATTCAGTCCCGCCGCCACGGCCGCCGCCGCCTGTTCGGGATGGAAATAGGGCGGGCTGATAATCGCCACGGCATCGAGGCCGCCTTTCGCAATCATCTTCTCGTAGCACTTCAAACCGCTGAACGCCCGCGCCGGAGTGAGCTTGAATTTATCGGCGGCCAATTGCGCCGCCTCCGGAAAATAGTCCGCCACCGCTACCATCTCGTAGCCGCCATGTTCGGCAAACAGTCCGGCCAACCACACTCCGCGTTTGCCACATCCGATGAGACCGAGGCGAAGCTTGCTGTTGGCCACGGAGCCCTGCGCCACCGCGGGGCGGGTCGTCGAAAGCGCGGCGAGGCCCACACCGGCGCGGGCGATAAACTGACGACGGGAGAGGTCGCTGATGGGTGTTGGATTCACGGGAACGAGGGGTTGAGGTTTCTTGGACTAAGCCGCGCCGCACTCAGGTTTTGAGCCCGCGCAAATCGACGTCCATGCGTTTGTTTTCCTGGAGGAGCGCAGCCATGGTCAGCCGCGTGCGCTGGGCAGCGGCTTCGTAGCCAAGCACACACGTGAGCACTCCGTCGACCGCGCGCTGACACGTTTCGTTTTCAAATTTTCCAGCGGTGACCTCACGATAGAAGCGCGCGATGTTTCGCTCGGCTCCTGCGGCGTAAAGGTTGTCGACCGAGCCTCCACCAAAATGCTTCGGACCGCCCTTGAGGAATGCCTTGCCCCAGTAGGTCAGAAACGCGTTGGCCTCGGTGCCGTGAATCGCGGCGCTCAGCTCGCCCGCATTGTTGTTCTTCAACGCCTGCCCCGCGTGCTGGTGGATCACGCCGTCGGCATACTCGTAGATCAAAGCACAGACATCGCGGGCGTCGCCGTGTGGCTCAGGCCGGCGAATACCGGATGTGCCGGTCGCGGCGACCGGACGTTGACCCAACACCCAGAGCGCCGCGTCGATCGCGTGAATGTCGAAGTTGCCGATGTAATCACACCCCATCGCCACGTCATTCACCCAGATGAGTTCGCGCAACCGGCTCTCCATCGTTGCCGTGCGGGGCGGGTCTTTTTGCGGACCGCAGTGGCCGGTCGTGACCACGCGGACGATTTGGCCCAATCCCCCTTGGCGAATCCGCGCCGCCACCTCGATATTGTGCGGATCCGTCGGCAGTTGGTAATCCACGATGAAGCACCGCTGCTTCTGGGTGGCGCGCTTACCCGCTGCCTCGATCCGCAGTGCACCGGGCACATCGGCCGCCACGGGTTTCGCCATGTAGACGTGCAGGCCCGCTTCGACCGCCGCCGCCACATGTTCCGGAATGAAGTAGGGCGGCGTCTCCACCACGACGGCCTCGACGCCGCTCTCAATCAGTTTCTTGTAACCCGAAAGCGTTGAAAAGCGGCGCGCGCTATCCACGCCGAGTTCGTCACCACATTTGTCCGCCACCTCTTGAAAATAGTCGGCCACCGCCCACGGCTCGTAACCGCCGTGAGCCTTGAACAGCTTCGCGATCCAACCGCCGCGGCCGCCGTTGCCAATGACGCCAATCTTGATCTTGCGGGTATAGGTGGGCTTGGGCGCGGACGCCGGCGTTTCCGCGCCGACTGCAGGGAGCGAACCCACCGATGTGGCGGCAGCGACGGCCAGACTGCCGCCGAGGAACCGGCGGCGCGAATACTTGGAGTCCAATGACGTTTTCATCGTGAGAATGGGGAAAATCAGGGCAGTTGAATTTCGAGGTCTTTGAACCAGACGTCGCAGTCCTGCGCGCCGTGAACTTGCAGGGCGAACTTGCCCTCCCGGCGTCCGGGATCGTCGCGCAGCTCGGCTGATTTCTTGCCGTTGATCAAAACCACGATGTGCCCACCGCGCGCGCTCACGGTCATCTCGTTCCACTCGCCGGGCTTGAACCACGTCGCGACTTGCGCAGGCGTCGGCTGCGAGACCCACGAACGGCCGTTGGTCTCGTAGAGTCCGCCCACATCCTTCGTCGCGTCGATCTCGGCCTGAAACCCCGCCACACCGCTGAAGCCCTTTTCCTCGATGCGAAAATAGAGCCCGCTGTTTCCTTTGAGTGATTTGAATTTCAGGCGCACCGTGAAGTCGCCGTAGATTTTCTCGCTCACGAGGTGGCCGTAGTCCTTTTCGCTTTTGACGTTCATGCCGTGCAGCGCGCCGTCCTCAATTTTCCAGGTGCCTTTGCCGATGACCTTCCAGCCGGCGAGCGACTTTCCATCCCAGAGCGACTGCCAGCGCTCGGCGGCGGCCAAGCCGGGTGCAGTGCAGAGAATGACGAGCATGAGGCAGCACGTGAGTTTCATGGGAGGAGGGTTCGAGGGATCAATTGTTCGGAAAATTCTTCGCCCACTCTTCACGGCCGGTAGCGGCGGGCTGCGCCGGAGCCTCCAATGTTGAACCGCTTGCCCGCAGACGCACCTGCAACTCCGGGATCGACACCTCCCGCGCCCCGCACTTCGCCGTGAGCGACAACGCCGCCGCTGTGCCCGCGGCCTGTCCCATCGCCATCGTCTGCGCCATCGAGCGACACGAGGCGTGAGCGTCGTGTGTCGCGGAGAAGCAACGGCCCGCCACCCAAAGTTCGTCGCGTCCGCGTGGCACCAGCGTGCGATACGGCACGTCGTAGGCCTGCCCACCCGGCACATAGCCCCAGACGGTTTCCGCTCCACCGTCTTTCGTGGCCCGGTGATCTTCGATGGGCGCACCGCACAACAATACCCGGTCATCAAACCGCGCCACGGACAGGCAATCCTCCTGCGTCAGCCGATACTCCCCGTAAACCCGCCGCGTCTCCCGCACGCCGATCTGATGCGACAGGCCGACGATGTTCGCCGCCCCAAAACCCGGCACGCACTCGCGGAAAAAGCCCTCGTAGACGAAGGCCTGTCGCCGTCCCTCGCGCTCCGCCGCGCCGAGTTGCTCAAAATCGGTGGCGTCCACCTCCGCCACGCGCACCGCGACGGTCGAGATGCAGCCGCGTGCATTCATCTCGTGCAGGCTGCCGCTCTTGCGCGGCAACCCGTGTGCGCCTCGCTCCACCGCCTCCGCCATTCGCTCCATGAGCATCCGTTTCCCGCCGGCCGCTGCATACGCCGGCAGGTCCACGTTACTCATCCGAAACGTCGTCGTCAGCGTTTGCGCGGGCTCGCGTTCGCCGGCTTTCTCCAACGGCACTCCCGCCGCATGGCAGAGATCCGCATCCCCCGAGGCATCGATAAAACGACGCGCGTTGAGGCGGAGAAAGCCCGACTTGGTCGAAATGACCACACCCACGATCCGCCCTGCCGCGTCCTGATCGGCCGCCACCAACGTCGCATGGAGCAGTACGCGCACACCGGCCGTTGCCAGCAATTTATCCCAAACCAGTTTTAACCGCTCGGGGTTATAATTCACTCCGGTGCCCGCGCCATAGGTGTTGGGCCGGAGGAAGACGGCACCCGCCGCATCGAGTGCGTTGACCACCGTGTCGGGGAGGCCCCCCACCACCTTGCGCGGTTCCTCACCCGGCGTGAAAAAGCCGTAGAACGTATCGAGCATCTGCGTACTCGTGCCGCCCAAGAACCCGTAGCGCTCGATCAAGAGCACCGCGCCTGCGCCCTCCCCGGCGGCCGCGAGCGCCGCGCAACATCCCGCCGATCCTCCCCCGACCACGAGCACATCCACGGTCGCGAAGAGGGGGATTTTTTCGAGGAGGAGTGGCGACGAGGTCACGGTGCAGTCCGATTAAGGCAGGGCTCAGACCCGCCCCACGTTGGCATAGAGTTTGGCGAGCCGATGCGCGTGCTCGTCGTAAGCGGCCTCAAACAACTCCGTCGCTCGCGCCGGGCCGACCACCACCCCGGCGCTCAGCACCTTCGGCGGCTGCCCCGCGGCCGTGAGCCGCGCGGCCACCTCGGCCTTGATCGAATTGACGAGCAGGCATCCGCCCACCGTCGAGCCCGGCGCAACCGGCGTATCCAGCCCGTCGATCTTGACCATGGCGTCGCCCACGGGGGCACCCGTGTCGAGAATGAGGTCGGCGAAGTCCGTCAGTTTTTTTCCGTCCGCGCGCCGCGAGGTCGACGCCTTGGCGTGCGCCAGGCTCACCAGCGCGACCACGCGCACGCCGCGGCGCTGGAACTGTTCCGCCATTTCAATCGGCACCACGTTGCATCCGCTCGAAGAAATGATCAGCGCGCTCTCCTGCGTGCTCAGGTCGTAATTGCGCAGAATCCGCTCCGCGAGCCCGCTCACGTTTTCCAAGAACATGGCCTGACGCTGACCGTTCGCACCGACGACCAGGTTGTGGAACGAGAGCGACAGTTCCACGATGGGATTGAACCCTGGAAACGATCCATAACGCGGCCACATTTCCTCGACCATAATGCGCGAGTGCCCGGAACCGAAGAGGTGCACCATGCGCCCCGCGAGAATCGTCTGGGCGAACCAATCCGCCGCTTGGTGAATGGCCGATTGCTGGGCGGCGACTGTCTCGACGAGCAAGCGGATCTTGGTGAGATAAGTTTCGGCAGGAGTCATGTGCATGGAAATTTTTGCCAAGCCCGATACGCCGCCCCGAATGCCCCCGCCTGCGCACCCAGCGCCGCCGGCACGAGGGCCACACCCGTCGCACCGATCCGCCACTCCATCCGGTCGAGCGCAGCGCCGAGCGGCGCAAACAACACCTCGCCGGCCGCGACGATCCCGCCGCCGAGCACGATCACTTGGGGATCAAGCACGTTGATCAGGCCCGTGATTCCCGCACCCAACGCCTGCACGGACCGCGCCCAGACCTCGCGCGCCGACTGATCGCCGGCGGCCACCGCTGCGACGAGCTCGCGCGTCGTGGTGAAGCGCCCGTCAGTCCGCCGGCCCACCGTGCAATCGCCCATCGCCTCTTCGAGACTGCCCGGCGTCCGCACGATGTCGGGCGTGCCCTCGGGATTGAGCGAAATGTGTCCGACATGCCCTGCCCGCCCGAGGTGCCCCCGCAAGAGTCGCCCATCCACCATGGCCGCACCGCCCACGCCCGTGCCGAGCGTGACCATCAAGACGTTCGTGCCACCGCGCGCTGCCCCCAGCCAAACTTCGCCCAGCAACGCCGCGTGCGCGTCATTGAGGACCACTGTGGGCAGGCGCAATTCGTTCGACCAATCAAGGCCCTCCAGTCCTTTCAGCCGCCCCGGCATGCTCACGATCATTTTCTCATCGCGCGACGCCAGACCCGGCGCACACAACCCGGCGACTGCAACCGCCGGAAAACGCTCCCGCAACCCGGCCACCAAACCCTGCACATTTTCCCGCCAGGCTCCCCCGGCCCCATCTTCCGTCGGCCGCGTATCCTCGGCGTGCACACGGCCCGCTTCATCGACGACGAGGCCTTTGACGTGGGTGCCGCCCAGATCGATGCCTAAAATGAACCGTGCCTCACTCATGGGTTCTCCACGGGAATCTGCCCTTCGCTCACCGTCCAACCGCCGTCCACGGCCAACACCTGCCCCGTCACAAAGCGCGCGGCATCCGACAGCAGAAACACCGCCGCTCCATCGCAATCATCCGGTCGCCCAATGCGCCCGCCATCGAGCGGCTGCTTGGTTGCGATGAACTTCAAGATTCGTTCATCCGCCGCCGCCCGGCGGGCCATGGGCGTCTCGACGAGCGCCGGCGCGAGCACGTTAAGGCGGATGTTCTGCGCGGCATAATATCCCGCCGCCGACTTCGTGAAGCCCACGATCGCCGCTTTCGCCGCCGCGTAAACGTGCGTCGCGAAAAACTCCGGCGACGGCGACCACCCGAGCACCGAACCCATGTTCAACACCGCGCCACCCGTGCCCTGCGCAAGGAACTGTTTCACCGCCGCGCGGTTCGAGAGAATCACCGATTCCAAATTCAACTGGAGCGTCGCCCGCAGGCCCTCGTCCGTCACCTCGTGCAACGGCCCGTCGCCCAGCCGCCGTCCGCTCCCGCCCGCCACGTGATACAGGCCGTGAAAACCGCCGAACCGCTCCCGCGCCAGCGCGATGGCACCGGGCGCGTGGGCCGGATCGGTGGCATTGCCGACGTGCGCGACCGACGACGCCCCCAAGCTCGTGATCGCCGCACTCGCGCTGCCGGCGTCGCGCCCGGTGACCACCACGCCGCGCGCTCCGGCCGCCACGAACGCGCGGGCCGCCGATAATCCGAGCCCCGTCGTGCCGCCCACGACGACGAGGACTTTTCCGGAAAGGGGTTGCTGGGCCATGGACCCAGCAGGCGCCGGCGTCGCCGAGCTTTCAAACATTAACAAATCGCTCGACGCAAAAACTGATATGATAATAATTGAGCGATGCCCCGCCCACGTTCACTGCACGTCATCGAGGTCAAGGCCGCCCTGGTCGCGCGTTTGCGCGGCGGTCTCGCGCAGCCCGGTGGCCGGTTTCTGTCCACGCGGGCCGTGGCCCAGCGTTTCGCGGTCAGCTACCAAACCGCCCACCGGTTACTGGGCGAATTGGAGACGGAAGGGCTGCTGCTGCGTCGGGCCGCGTCGGGCTCCTATGTGCCGGGGAAGAGTGTCGCGTTGCGCGGCGCGCAACTGATTTTTCATCCCCGGGCGAAACGTAAGGGCAGCTTCGGCGCCCACCTGCTCGAATTGCTCGAATCAGTTCTGCACGGGCGCGGTATCGCCACCGTTCGCAGTTGGCCCGGTGCCGCGAGCGTGCCCCGACTGCGCGCCGACCACTATCCGATTGCCTGGGAGTGTCGCTCCGCGGTGGAAGCCGCGGCGGCCGGACGGCGTTTCGCCCTTTGTCTGAACGACCGCCCGCCCATTGGAATCGGCGGCGGCTATGTGGATGCCGTGACCACGGATGATTTTTCCGGCGGAGCCTGCGCCGCCGAAATATTGAAGGAGCGCACCGGGCGCTGCGACAGTTTTGCCATTCTCGGCGGTCCCGCGAACGATCCGCGCAGTGTCCAGCGTATCGCCGGCTTCCGCGCCCACACCGACGCCGCTCGCCTATTCTCGACCGGCTCGTGGTTCGTCGAAGGAGGTCGCCAACACGTGGCCGCCCTCCTCGCGGAGAATCCCTCCGGCATTTTCGCCTGCAATGATCGCCTGGCCGAAGCCGTGATCACCTTCTGTCGCCAGCAGCGTCAGCCGCTCCCGCCACTCGTCGGCTTTGACAACGCCCCCATTGCCGAGCGGCTCCGCCTGACCACGATTGGCATCCCTTGGGGCACGATGGTGACCGAAGCCGCCGATCTCGCCGCCGCCCGGGTCGCCGGTGGCACCACGGCCGCCCGCCTCGTCAGCCTCGCCCACGAACCGGTGCATCGCCTGACGGCCTAATCGAGGTCGATCAGCGCGTTCATGTTCAGGAGC
>CAMBVX010000131.1 GCA_945871085.1 Opitutus sp. GAS368
CCTCGACCGCCTGAGGGAGAAACTCGAGGTGCCCGACGAGACCGAGTGGGCCCTGATCATCGAGCGCATCACCAAGATTGACGAAATCCGGCGCACCCTGTGGACGAGCAGCTCGAGTGTGCGTGGTGCGCTTCCCGGCGCCGAAAAAGCCAAGCGGAGCAGCGGCTCCTCCGGAAATCCCGAGCGCGACGCACTACGATCCGCCGTGAGCGACAATCTGCCGGATGCCGAAATCAAATCCCGCTTGGCCCACGCTCACGAAATTCACCGGAAAAACGAAGTCCGCCTCGCCCAGGCTCAGGCCGATCTCCGCGCTGTGTTGTCCATCCGCCAGGAGGCCGTGGCTGTAATGGCCGGCCTGTTACCGCCGTAAACGTGCGGCGGGCCTCCCCGGGGCGACCCTCGGCCCATCGGCGGCACGAAAGCGCCTCGGAGCCTTTCCTTGCCCGGAACTCCGTCGTCGCTGTCGCCGCATTCGTTACGGTCGCCTCCGTGGTCGCCGATCCGCTCCCACCTGTCCCCGTGCAGTCTGCCGGGAAACGCCCCGACGGACACGAGGCTCGTCTCGCCACGCTCAAGCACAGCTCGGACTTTCAAGCAGAGAGTCGTGGCCCTTGACCTCAAACCCGATGGGGGCGGGGGAATTGGACGGAGGAAGCGGGCTGTTTAACGCGGGCCGCGGGCAGGGAAACGGCTGACCAGCCATCCAGAATCGCGAGACGCATCCGCGGTTTCATCATGCGCCACGACGGTTTACCTCATCGAATCCCCCGCACATCCGCGGCGGAGCGAATCGCGCCACTGCCCAAGCTCTCCGCCAGCAAATCATGCGCTCCGGTTCTGTCGCGCCGGTGGACGCACCCCACCGGCCTTCACTCCAGCGCCCAGACCTTCACATTATCGACGAGCACTTCTTGGCCGTCCTTCCCGCCGACGCGAAAAACGAGGCCGGGTTTCTTGACGCGAAAATCTTTCGCGGTCGCGCGCAACGCTTCCTTGCCGTCGACCGTCGCCACGACCACGTCACCCTTCACTTCCAGCAGCAGGGTGAACCACTCGCCCTGCGCAAACTTCGTCGCCGCCTTCGCGTGCGACACGACTTTCGAGTTCGGATCAGCCTTGTCGTTGTGTTCTGTGATCGTCCAACCGGTGGCCGTGATCGCGAGCGAGAAGAGGTGACCTTTCTTCTTGAGTTCGCCTAGCGCCGGATCGAAACCGAGGTTAAAGGTCGTCGCGCCGGCTAACTTGAGATCGAGCTGAATCGCGCAGTCCTGCAGCGGGAGTGCTTTTCGAAACGCCCCGATGTGGTTGTCACTTGCGAGCTGGCTCGCATGCAACACACCACCGGCGACCGACAACACGCCCGTGTTCTTGGTCCAGCCCTTCGGCAATGCCACCGCCTCGAAATTTTCCTCGAGCAGCAGTTTGCCTTTTTTGCCGAGCGTCGGCGTCGGCTCCGGAGCTGCCCTCAGGCCGACGCTCGCCAGCGCATGCAGCGACAAAACACTGACCAACAAACGGGGTAGGTTCATGCCATAGAACCCAACACGATCAGCCCCGGGCGCAACGGCAAACCCTGCCCGATCGCCCGCGCACCTCACTTCACCGCCACCACCCCGAGCGCCGTCCAAAGCCACAGGAGCCGACGTGACGCGTCATCTCGCTCCCAGGCGTGCCGTCCCTGCGGAGCATCGCCCCCCGCCGCAACCAGCCCGCGCAGCGCATTCGCTTGCGCCTTCGTCACCTCACACGACCACCGCAAATGAAACGTCGGGCAACTGAACACCGCGGTCTCGTTATTTTTACCAACCGAGCTCTTCGCAAATCGAACGGCATAAAGCCCGGTCCACCCCCACGAGCGGGCGGTGGCCCCGCCCGTGACATCGAGCGCACCGGCCTTCCCGCGACGCAGCATCATCCGATGAAAACCCGCCGGTCGCGCGGCATCCAAGCGGGCCGCGACCAACCCAGCGCCCGCCGGGAACAACACGCTCTGATTCGCCCGTTCCATCGCCAGCTGTAAGGCCATCGGCAGGACATCCGTGCCCGCCAGTTCCCATCCGCCACGGTGCGCTTTCGACCGCCACTGCGCGACGGACCAATTATTGAAATGCGGCCCGCACACATCGCCACCGAGATAGGTCGCCGACATCGAAGCGAGCTCCCCTCCCCCGTCGTCGTTCAACGCATCCCACAAGCCGAGCAACTCCCGCAGCCGGCGCTCGTCGCGCAACTCGTCCACCGCCAAGCCCAAGCTCGCGAGCCACGGCCGCAGCCGCGTCGCCGGATGCGCCTCGCCATTGACGCCCAGGTAGAGCGCACCATCGCGCTGTGTGCACGCCGCCAAGTTCTTGAGCACCCGCTCCGGTCGCGGAATATAACTCAAGACGCCGTGACAAGTGATAAGGTCGAAGGCACCCCCGAGGCCCTGCGCGAAGGCCTCCTCCGTGAGATCAGCCACCGCAAACGTGATCGGGCGGCCCGCATTTTCTGTCCGTTGCAACCGACGCGCGACCGCGATGGACCGCGGGCTGAAGTCGACGGCCACGATCTCCGCGGTGGGCAGGCGCCGCCGCATCACAAAGGCCTCCACCCCGGTGCCGCAGCCGGCGATCAAGACTCGCTGGGGAGCCCCCCGCCCCGGCCGCCCGATCGCCTGCATCCATTTCAGCGGAGGCAACGACGCGCCTTGATCCCCCAAGCGTCCGCGATCCGTCGCGGGATAGGGCCGGCGTTCGTAGCTGCGTTTCGTGCGTTCTTCCGAGGTCACCGTCGAGTGATCAGGCATCGCCCACGACACGTCAACGGCAGCGCAAGAGCACCTGCGCCGCGCGGCGGATAGTGCGGCCCCTGACCCGTGCGCCAACGGTTCACTGTGCCCCAGCGGCCGCAGAGGATTTACCGTAGCCGGTTGAGCAGACCCAGCACCGTCGCTTCAATTTTGACGGACGCCTCGATCTCCACGCGATTGGTGCCGAGCCACGTTTCGTAGCCGCCCACGTCGTGCTGCCGCGGGGTTGGGAGGTAACCGTAACCGCCGTTGGCCAACGCAATCGTAAACGTGGACTTGAATGGGCTCGCCGCCTTGAGCGCGAGCCCCGTCTCGGTAAACGTCTCAAACGGGATCGCCGTCACCGCGAGTTCGCCGATGCGAAACGCTTGGAGCACGACCCGGATCGTCTCCGGCCAATCGCGCGCAGTCAGCGTGCGCTCGGCGTAAATTTTCTCGAGGCGATGCGCGGGCGAGACAGTCGCGGGCCGCGCGAGCACGACCTCCGCCCGGGCCACGAGCGCCGCCGTGGGGCGGCGGGTCTTGAGCACCAGCTCGGCTTGCACGGCCTTCAGCTCGACCCAGTCACGATACACGAGCGTGCGTTGGACGCGCCACACCTCCAGGGCGAGATCGTGGGCGACAAGTGTGATCTTCTCGTAAGGCGCATATTTTCGCGGCGCCGCGCGAAGATCGAGATTGTTCACGTCGCCACACGGGCCGTTGGCGAGCAGGCCGACGAAGGGCACCGCCGAGCGATCGGCGCCCAGTAATTCTTGGATACGATCAGCAAAGGCGCCGAAATAGTCGGCGGAGATATGCCCGAGCGGAACGCCGCCGACGTAGTGCAACCAATAGTTGGCGAGCAGTGCGATCGGACGGCCACCGGTCGACTGGACCGAAATAAACTGCACCTCGGGATTGGTCGGCCCCGCGGGCTCCAGCAGATCCGCGCGACTGCTCCCCGGATTCATGATGGCGCGATCGTGTCCGCCGAAGGGATTGACGACGGTCCGGCCCTCTTTGAGGAGCCAACGCCGGTTAAATACATGCTGCGGCACTTGCCCCGCGCCCCACGCGATCCGGGCCGGTTCGAGGTGGTTGAGTGCTCGCCTCACCCCGTCGACGATGCGCTGCACGAGCCACGTCTGATATTCGTCCAACGCAGGCTTCGGACCCGACTCGAAATCGCGCAGGGCGATCCGATTCGGCCCTGCGGCGCTGGTGGCGGAATGCGTGTGGGTAGCCGACATGAGAAGGTGCGCGGTCGGCACGCCCGTCACATCGTGAATCCGCCGCTTCGCCTCGTCGAACACCTCGCGGTTCACCGAAACATTGTCCACCACGGCAAAGATCAACCGTGTTTGCCCGTCGTCGAGCGCAAGACAGCGCACGTGCAATTCGTCGTGAACGTGCGTCGCCGGCGGCACCTCAAAATTCCCCACAATTCCTGCCCCGAGCGGCGGCGTGATGTTGCTCGTGGCGGCACCGGCACGGAAAATCCGCGCCGGGACCGCCGCCATCGCCACGTCGCCCAGCGCGAGCAGTAAGCTGAGGCAGGCCAACTCCGCAGTCAGATATCGGAAAAAATTCATCGTGGGCCGGGAGTAATGCCAAAGCTTGCTTCCGAGTTCATCCTTGGGCAAGAGCCCTCGTCAATGCACTCCCACCCCCACACCCCGGGTCGGTATCTCCCCCTGCTCGCCTCCGCCTTGCTGGTTGCCCGGTGCGCGACCCAGTTGGCCACGGCCGCATCCACCGAGCGCCATCCGGCGCAATCGCCGGAAGAAGCGCTCAAAACTTTTCAACTCGAACCCGGTCTGCGCATCGAACTCGTCGCGGCCGAACCCCTCGTGGTCAATCCGGTCGCCTTCGTCTTCGACGGGCCGCGGCGGCTCTTCGTCGCCGAGGGGCGTGGCTACCCCGACCCGGTCGAGGGCGGCGGTCACACGACCGAGGGCCGCATCGCGTTACTCGAAGACGTCGACGGTGACGGGCGTTTCGAACGCCGCTCGGAATTCGCGACCGGGCTCGGGTATGTCAACGGCCTCGCTCTCTGGCAGGGCGGGCTTTTTGTGACAGCGGCCCCCGACATTCTGTATCTAAAAGACACGGACGGCGACGGCGCTGCGGATGAACGCAAGGTCGTGCTCACGGGCTTCGACGCCACCAAAACCGCCCAATTGCGCGTGAGCCACCCGACCCTCGGACTCGATGGAAAAATCTACGTCACCAGCGGTCTCAATGGCGGCAAAGTCACCGCGCCCGCTCACCCCGGGCGCGCCGCCGTGCCGTTCTCCCTCAAAGACGGTCGTTTTGATCCGGCGACATCTACGTTCGAAAACACCAGTGGTCGCGGGCAGTTCGGGCTGACCTTTGACGCCTTTGGACGCCGCTTCATCTGTTCGAATCGCCATCCCGTCATGCAGGTCATGCTCGAACCGGCTCAACTGGCCCGCCACCGCCATCTCTCCTTCAGCGAGAGTGTCCAAGACGTGTCGAAAGTGCAGGCCGAGGCGACGGTTTTTCCGCTCAGTCGCGCGACCATCACCGCGGATTTCATCCCCTCGCTCATGGCCGCCCCGCACTCCGGCACGTTTACTGCGGCGAGCGGGGTGTTGGTCTTTGGCGGCAGCGGCCTGCAGCCGGAACACACGGGCAATGTTTTCATCTGCGAATCCGCGCAGAATCTCGTGCAACGCCAGGTGCTCCGCCCCGCGGGCGCGTCGTTCCGTGCCGATCGGCCTCCCGGCAGAAAAGAATTTCTCGCCTCGACGGATGTGTGGTTCCGCCCCGTCTTCCTCGGTGAGGGCCCGGACGGTGCCCTCTACGTGGCCGACATGTATCGCCGCGAGATCGACCACCCGCGCTACGTGCCCGAGGAATCGCGCGGCCTGCTCGATTTCGAAAGCGGGAAAGACCGCGGGCGCATCTACCGGATCGCGCGCGATGCGCCCGCTCCGCCGCGCAGCCCACGAACCTCCGTCGATCGCGGCGACGAGCTTCCTCAGATCGTCTCCGCCCTGGAGTCCCCCGACGAATGGTGGCGTGCTGATGCCCAACGGCGGCTCGTCGAACGCGCGGATCGGGCGGCCATCCCAATCGTCGAAAAAATCGCCACCCACGCCGCGCGGCCCGAATCACGGACGCGCGCACTCTGGACCTTACGCGGGTTGGACGGCCTTTCGGCGGCGATGATCACCTTAGCGCTGCGCGATCCTCACCCCGGCGTGCGTGAGCAGGGTCTGAATTTCGCCGGTGAGCTGATCGCTCAAGGGAACGGAGCTCAGTTTCTACCGGCGGCGATCACCGCCACCCGAGACCGCGACGCGCGGGTACGCTTTTGCGCAGCGCTGGCCCTGGCAGAGGCGCGTGATGAGGCCGTCGTGCCAGCGCTCGCGGCCCTCGCGCTCCGCGATGGCGAGGACCGCTGGACGCGCGCCGCCGTGCTCAGCGGCCTCACGGGTCGGATGGACGCATTTCTCGCGGCGCTGCAACGGGAACCCGCCGCGAATCCCGCTGCGTTCGCCAGCGTCATGGAGCACCTTGGCCGCATCTTCGGCGCCGGTGCCTCACCCGATTCCTGCCGTCGGTTCTTGCTCGAACGGCTCGCTGAAAATGGCGAACGGTCGTGGCGTGTGTCGGCCGTGTTGGGCCTCGTCGAAGGGTTTCGCGGACGGAGCGGAACCAAGGCGACCGCGCCGACCGATACCTTTGCCGCCGTGCTCGGACCCGCCAGCCGCGGAGCGCCCGCCGTGCTGGATTTTCTGCGCTTCGTCGCAGCGCGCGCGAATGATCCTCAAGCACTCCTGCGCGAGCGCATCAATGCAGTGACCCTCCTCGGACATGCGGATTTTACTTTCGCCGAAACGACCCTCGGCCAACTCCTCGCCGCCCGCCACCCGCCCGACCTGCAGGTGCAAGCCGTGCGCGCGCTTGAGCGAATCGGCGATGCGCGCGGCGGGGCGCTCCTGATCACACGCGAAAACTGGGCGGGCTACACCCCGCGCCTGCGCGAGGCCGTGCTGGCGACGCTCACCGCGAAGCCCGCCCTGATCGCCGTGCTGTTCGACGCGATCCAAGCCGGCGTCGTGACTGCCCCCGAAATCTCTTCCGTGCGCCGCACGCAGTTGTTGAAGCACGCCGATGCCACGGTGCGGCAACGTGCCGAAACCCTTTTCCAAAGCCTCGAAGGCGGCGACCGGATGCACGTCTATCACACGTATCGAGCGCTCCTGACCGCGCCAACCGACGTGGCGCGCGGTCGGGAGGCGTTCCTGAAAGCCTGCTCCGCGTGCCACACTCATCAAGGTGTCGGCGGCAAGGTCGGCCCCGACCTCACAGGTCTCCGCAACCAACCCGCCGACGCGATCCTGCTGCATATTCTCGTGCCGAACTACGAAGTCGCTCCGAACTATCAGACGCTTTCCGTCGTCACGCAGGATGGGCGCTCACTCTCCGGCTGGCTCTCCACCGAAAGTGAATCCAACCTCACCTTGCGCACCGCCGCCGGCACCGAAGAGACGGTCGCCCGGAGTCAGCTCACGTCACTGGTCGCGTCAGGCCTCTCGCTGATGCCGGACGGCCTCGAACAAACCATGCCCAGGGAAGATGTGGCGAACCTCGTCGCGTTTTTGAAAAATAAAAACTGAACATTCCCTCCCCCCACCCCACTCGGTCGGAACCTCCCTGCTCAACGCCACCTCCGTTCCCCGCCTGCTCCTCGCACCCCTTGCGCTCGCGGCAGTCTCGACGGTTGCCGCCGAGAATTGGCCCCAGTTTCGCGGCCTGCGCGGGCGCGGCGTCTCCGCGGTCGCCGCCCCCACGACGTGGAACGTGGAGTCGCGCGAAAATATTCGCTGGACCACCGATCTTCCCGGACTAGGCCACTCCAGTCCCATCATCTGGGGTCCTCACCTCTATGTCACCACCGCCGACCGGCCGGGTCCTCCCGCCAAAATCAAGACCGGTGTCTACGGCGCGGGTGATTCGTATCAGGAAAACGAACCGCACCAATGGCGCTTGCTCTGCCTCGCGCGGGACACCGGAACGATCCTCTGGAACAAGCCGGGCCACGAGGGTGTGCCGTCGCAGGAACGCCACCTCAAGGCGAGCCATTGCAACTCCACGCCCGCGACCGATGGACAAAGCATCGTCGCGATCTTCGGTTCGGAAGGACTGTTCTGTTTCGAGATGGACGGCACCCTCCGCTGGAAAAAAAGTTTGGGTAAAATGGACGCCGGCCCGTGGGACTCACCGAAGCTGCAATGGAGTTTTGCGAGCTCGCCCGTGCTCCATGAAAACAAAGTCATCGTGCAGTGCGACGTCCTCAGTGAGCAATATCTCGCCGTCTTCGACGCCCGCGACGGTCGAGAACTGTGGCGTACGGCGCGCAAGGAGGTCGCAAATTGGTGCACCCCGGCCTTGGCCGAGGTCGGTAGCCATACCCAAATTGTCGTCAACGGTTGGAAAGAAATCGGGGGCTATGACCTCGCCACGGGACGTCAGCGGTGGACCTTGTCGGGCGGCGGCGACATCCCCGTGCCCGCGCCGTTGATCGTGGGCGACTGGGCCTTCCTGACGAGCGCCCACGGGAGCTACCGTCCCCTGCGCGCGGTTCGACTTTCGGCCGCGCACGGCGACATCACGCCGCCCGAAATGGGTGCCACGAATACCGCCGTCGCCTGGTGCCATCCGAAACTGGGCAGTTATTTGCAAACGCCGCTCGTGCTCGGCGACCTGCTCTGGAGTTGCGATACCAACGGCATCCTCACGTGCGTGCATCGAGCCACCGGAGAAATCCACTACAGCGAGCGCCTCATCAAGGCCGGCCAATCGTTTACCTCGTCGGGTGTCGCCGCAGCCGGGCACCTCTACTTCGCCAACGAAGCCGGCGAAGTCACCGTCGTCACCGCGACCAACCAGTTTTCCATCGTGGCTCAAAATCGCCTCGGAGGTCTCTGCCTCGCCACACCCGCGGTGGCCGATGGCGCGCTCTACTTTCGCACGACCGAGAAACTGCTGTCCGTCGGCGGACGGCCGATCCGTGAGGATGCCGGGGGGGGCGGTGCAGCGCGCGGTGAGCGTACGCCCAAAGGATGAACTCCTCGTGCGACCCCAACCGCCGCTTCCGCGCGGTGCGGTTCGGAGTCTCCGCGCTCAGCTCGCCACTGAACTATTCCGGCTACGGCATGCCGCGCAACCACTCCGCCAGACCGACCCACGCCCGCGCCCGGTGGCTCAGCGTTGATTTCACGGTGTCACCCAGCTCCGCAAAACTCTCGGCGTGGCCCTCCGGCACAAAGAGCGGGTCATAGCCAAAGCCCGCCCCACCCCGCGGCGCCTCGCTCAGCCGTCCGAGACATTTACCGGCGAAAATATGCTCGGCCCCGCCCGGTCCCGCGATGAACAGCACGCACACAAAGTGCGCGCTACGGTGTTCAGTCGGCACGCCCCTCATCGCAGCGATCAACTTCGCCAGATTCGCCGCGCTATCACCCTGCGGACCAGCGTAGTAGGCCGATTCGACTCCCGGGCTGCCGTCCAAGGCATCCACACACAACCCGCTATCGTCAGCCAGCACCCAGGCGTCCGCCGGCAGTTTCCCGCGCAGGGCGAGCGCCTTCTTGCGCGCATTGCCGACGAAGGTCCCGGTGTCCTCGGCGACTTCCGGCATGCCGCCAACCACCCGCGCCGAAACCATCTCGATGGGCAAATTCGCCGCATCCGCGAGCCATTGCAGCTCGACCACCTTGTGTGCGTTACCGGACGCCAAAAAAAGTTTCATCGATCAACAGCTTCTCGGGAAACACGACCCGCCCGCGCATCAAAGCATCTTCGCCAAAGGGTTCGTGGTGCACGTCCACCAATCGCACCGCCTGATCGAGCCGCTCCGGACGTAACCCGCTGAAGATGCTCTTGGCCTTATCATCCGCGAACAACAGCGGCGCACGGTAGTTAAACAGATAGTCCAGTTGCCGCGCGCGCACCAATTCGCTCAGGAGCTGCGCGCCACCCTCGAAATAGACTCCGGCGATCCGTTCTTCCGCACACTTCTTCCGGAAATCGGTGAATGAAATCCGCTGGGTCGCCGATTCGAGACACCACACCTTGATGCCCATATCACGCAGTTTGCGCACATAGCCCAAACCGCCATGCGGTGTCGTGACAACGATGGTACGTTCGCGAAATTCGTCCGTGAAAAGCGCCGGAAGATTCTTGTCCACGACCGTCCGCAACAGCCCGTCGAACACAAAACGCCAAGGACACCATTCCGTTTCCCCGGCCCGCCGCGCCGTGAGTCGCGGATTGTCCTTCAAGACGGTCATCGCCCCCACCGCGATGCCCGGGAAGAGCCGGCGCCAGCGGTGCACATCCGCCCGCGAAGCCTCATTCGTGATCCACCGCGACTCTCCCGTGCGGCACGCGATTTTGCCATCCAGCGTCGAAGCCGCCTTCGCTGCCAAGAGCGGCCCACCCGATGCGATCCAGTGGTTGAAAATCAAATTCAGATCCGTGCACTCAGCCGCGAGCACGCCTGCGATCACCTCGACCCCCGCCGCCCGCAGCACCCCGAAGCCTTGGCCCGCATGCACTGGATTCGGATCGGTCGCACCCACGACCACGCGTTTGATCCCCGATGCGATGATCGCATCGGTGCAAGCCCCCGTGCGCCCGTGTGTCGAGCACGGCTCCATCGTCACATAGAGTGTTGCACCGGGCCGCGGTGGTTTGCCGCGAGCCAGGAGGGCCAGGCGCTCCGCATGGGGACCGCCATCCGGCGCCGTCGCCCCTTCGGCCACGATATGTCCCTCCTCGACGATCACCGCCCCGACCATCGGATTCGGGTGGGTCGTCCCCCACACGCCGCGCGCCAACCCAAGCGCGCGCCGCATGAAGACTTCGTGTTCAGCCGCGGACATAGGGGTTGGTGGCACGTTCATGGGCAACCGTCGTCTTAGGTCCGTGGCCGGGAAACACGACTGTCTTTTCCGGCAACGTGTAAATTTGACCGCGAATTGACTTCTCCAGCAGGTCAAAATCTCCGCCGGGCAAATCCGACCGACCGACACTGCCACTGAACAACGCGTCTCCGACAAACACCGCGCCCGTCGCCGCGAAATAGAACAAGACGTTCCCCGGGCAATGGCCCGGCACGTGACGCACTTCGACCTCGCACCCGAGTGCCGCGAGCCGCTCGCCCTGCACGACCCAGTGGTCCACGTGCACCGGCTCAAGCGCCAGCTTCTCGCCCATAAATCGCTCCATAATTTCCGGCGTCTCGATCAAGACCCGATCCTCCTCGTGGGCACGCACCCTGGCGCCCGTCGCGCGCACGACGGCTGCTCCGCCCTGCGTGTGATCCCAGTGACCATGCGTCAGCCAGAGCTCAGTCAACGTGCAGTTCTCTTTTTTCAGAATCGGTTCAACGTCTTCCCATACGTCTCCCGGCGCATCGATGAGCACCGCCTCGCCCCGTTCCGGCGCGGTCAGCAAATAGGCATTGGTCTGGATCGCCCCGGCGGGCAGCACATGAAGATTCACGCCGCCAAGAGAAGGCGTTTCCTCGGCCACGCAACCGGGAAACAATTTCTCTCGGGTGCAGGGCCGGTCCTCGCTCGGTCGAGCAGGGCTGGCGCTTGTCGCCGTGCCGGGTTTTTCCGTAACGCAACGGCACGTCGGCACGCGACGGCCGACAACGCTTCAATATTTCGTTTTCACCTAGAATTGCTTTGTCCCCGGCCCCGCGAAAAACAGCTTGTCTGAAGTGTAACCCAATAGGTTACAATACCTCTGAAATCGGAGCGTGAATCTGGGCAAAACATAACCGAGTCATGCTGGACCGAACCGCTTTGGAGCGCGCGATGTCCGTGCACGCGGAGCAGGAAGGCCGCCGCATCGCACCCAAGTCGCTCATGGCTTTTTCTTTTGTTTGCCGGTGGCTCCCGGGGCCGGAGCCTTGAACGGATCACGCGTGATCGCGACGTTCGTGCGCTTTGCCCACGCAAGCCAGTGCGCCGACAGTGTGCGGACGCGGTCGGGTTGGGTCGCTGTAAGATTTTTCATTTCCGTCGGGTCGGCTGCGAGGTCGTAGAGTTCCCACGCGTCCCCGACGACCGAGACAAGTTTCCAATCGCCGTCGCGCACAGCCCGGCTGCCGTCGTGTTCAAAAAAGAGCGGCGCGGTGCGGGCAATGGGACCATCCGCCGTGAGGGACGGAACCAGACTGCGGCCCTCCATCGGCTGGATCGCCGAGCCGTTGCGGTCCACCGGATACTTGCCGCCGGCGAGTTCGACCAAGGTCGGCATGAGGTCGATCAGGTGACCGGCCTGCGGGCGGAGTTCTCCGCGCGCCTTGATGCCCGCGGGCCAGTGGGCGATGAACGGCGTGCGGATCCCGCCCTCGTGACTGAAGTGCTTGTAGAGGCGCCACGGGGTATTGCCCGCGTTGGCCCAAGCGCTGCCGTAGCTCGTGTAGTCGCCGGGCTGGCCAAGTTTCTTCAGCTCGGCTCCGGTGTGCAGGACGTTCTTCGGACTGCTCGATCCGTCGAAGCCGAGCGGGTCCCACTCCCAGCAGGCACCGTTGTCGCTGAGAAACATGATCAGCGTATTTTCGAATTGGCCGTTTTGCCTGAGATCCGTGACGACCCGGCCGATGGCCTGGTCCATGCGATCGACCATTGCGGCGAACACCGCCATGCGCCGCGCGAGGTCGCGGCGGCGATCTGCGGGGAGCGATGACCACTCGGGATTGTCCTGGCCCGCGTAGGGTGAAGGCTTCGCGTGTGATTTTGCGGGAATGCCGCTGCGAGGCGTGAGCGCGAGATCGGCGGAGACGAGGTGCAGTTTTTTCAACCGCGCGAGACGCTCGGCGCGAACCACATCCCAACCTTTCTCAAAATACATGGCTTCATATTTCACGATGTCCGACTCGTGGGCGTGCAGCGGGAAATGAGGGGCGTTGAAGGCGAGGTAGAGGAAAAAGGGTTTCTGTTCGCGCCGGGCATCGGCGATGAAATCGAGCGAGTAATCGGCAAACGCATCGGTCGCGTGAAACGTCCCAGGCACGCCGTCTTTCGGCGCAGTATAACGGCGCGGCGTGCGGTCCTTCGGCCAACGCGTGTAGAAGGGCGATTCGTCCCAGCACGAATTGTAGCCACCCAACATGCCGTAGAATTCCTGGAAGCCGCGGTCGGTCGGCTTCACGTCGGTCTTGGGTTGATGGAGGTGCCACTTGCCGACCATCGAAGTGTGGTAGCCGGCGTCGCGCAACACTTCGGCCAGCGTGACACAGTCGACCTGCAAGGTGCCGCGGTAGCCGGGCGAGTCGACGCCCTGATCCTGCGTCATGTTGCCCACGTGGGCTTGATGCGGGTAGAGCCCCGTCAGCAGCGAGGCGCGCGAGGGACAACAGCGGGCAGAGTTATAGAACTGCGTGAACTTCACGCCGCCGGCCGCGAGAGCGTCAAGCGTGGGCGTTTTGATTTCGCCGCCGTAACAACCCAGGTCGGACCAGCCGAGATCGTCGGCAAGGATGAGGAGGACATTGGGTTTGGTGGACGGCGTAGCGGCGGGCGACGGCGGCAGCGAAATGAGGCCGGCGAGGCCGAGCGTAACGAGCGAAGCGAAGGAACGAATTTTCATGGGCGGACTCTTATTCGGGCGTCCCGGACGATTTCCTTTTCTTTTTCTCGGCACCGGAGGCGGCGCCGGGATCTTCGACGTAGCGCTTCATGTGTTGGAGCGCTTCCATTTCGGTCGCTTGGCCGCGGTCGCCCTGGGCCTTCATCCACGCATCAAGCTGCGCGCGGTGGCGGGCCATCTCGGGCGCGAGCGCCGCCTCGGCCGAGAGATTTTTCAATTCACCGGGATCGGCGAGGACGTCGTAGAATTCAACTTCCGTCCGATGGAGCAGACGCGCGATGGCGGCTTTGGCCCCGGGATCGCCGGCGGCGGCCGCTTTCACCCAGCTTTCGTAGGTCGCGTTTTTCATCGAGGCGTTGGCGTAGGGATCAGCCGGCGTGAAGTTCCAGATGTATTTGTAGCGCGCCGAGCGGACGGAGCGGATGCCGTAGTGATCGGAGCCATTGTTCACACCGCGGTTCGTGTATTGGGCGAAGACGAACTCCTTGTGGTTGTCGGTGGTGCCACGGAGCACAGGGAGGAAACTGCGACCGTCGAGATCGGATGTGCGGGGCTGGCCGGCGATTTCGAGGAAGGTCGGCAAGATATCGACGTATTCGATCATCGCGGACGTGGTCGTGCCGGGGCGTACGTTGCCGGGCCAGCGGATGAGACACGCGCTCTGAATGCCGCGGTCGTAGAGGTTCCACTTGGCCCGCGGCAACGACGTGCCTTGCTCGCTGAGGAAGACAACGACGGTGTCCTGATCGCGGCCGGTTTCAGTGAGCATCGCGAGCACGTCGGCGACCTCGGTATCGAGGGCGGTGCACTCGGCGAGGTAGTTGCGGAAATCGTCGCGCGTTTCGGGCGTGTCGGCCCAGTCCAGCGGGAGTCGGAGCTTGGCCGCGTCGTAGCGGGAGCGGTCGCCGTTGGTCCACGGCGAGTGCGGATTGTGCGAGGCGACGACGAGGCAGAAGGGCTTTTTCTCGGCGGCCGCGGCGGCGAGAAACGCACGGTGATTTTTCCCGTTGATAGGGTCAGGGAGTTTTTCGAACGGCAAAACCTCCTCGGGGCCGATGTGAGTTTTGCCGGAGAGCGCGACGCGATAGCCGCCGGCGCGCAGGCTCTGCACCATGCTGATCGTGTTCGGGCGAGAGACGAAGGTGTGGTTCGGGTAGGCCCCGGTTTTGATCGGATACATCCCGGTGTAGAGGGCGTGGCGCGTGGGTGAGCACATCGGGGCAGCCTG
Organism: Opitutus sp. GAS368; assembly: GCA_945871085.1. Classification (GTDB taxonomy): domain Bacteria; phylum Verrucomicrobiota; class Verrucomicrobiia; order Opitutales; family Opitutaceae; genus GAS368. Next base: position 14,643 of record CAMBVX010000131.1, read on the forward strand.
GAAGCAGCGCGTAAACCTGAGGCCGTCGCGCGCGAGGGTGTCGATGTTAGGCGTGTAGGCTTGCCCACCGTAGCAGCCCACATCGCTAAAGGTAAAATCGTCGGCGATGATCAGAATAAAATTGGGCGGTGACGTCGCTGCACGGAGAGAAATAGAAACCGTCAAGACTACGGCGAGCAGGAGAAATTTCAGAGGATGCATTGAAAAGTATCAGAGTTTCTCGTTGGCGGCTTTTTGCTTCTTCTTGCCCTTCTTGGCGGCGGTGTTCTCGGCCGGGTCGGCTGAAGCATCGCCGGCGCCGGCGCGGACCATTACAGGGAGGACGTTGGCGCGGCGCGCCCACGTTTCCCAGAGGGCGGCGAGCTCCGTCGCAAGTGCAGGTTGGGAGGCAGCGAGGTTGTGCTGTTCAGTGCGGTCGGTCTTGAGGTTGTAGAGTTCCCACGCGCCCTGGCCGCCGAGGCGGACGAGTTTGTCGTCGCCGCGCCGGATCGCGGCGTTGCCCTCGTGCTCGAAGAAGATCGGAGCGGTGCGGGCAAGAGGTGAGCCGGTGAACGCGGGGCGCAGACTCACGCCTTCCATTGGCTGGATCGGTTTGCCTTTGAAGGTTGCGGGATAGGCCGCGCCGGCGAGGTCGACGCACGTTGCCATCAGATCGACGAGGTGGCCGGGCTGGGTCTGCAAAGCACCCCGACGCGTGGCGGGGATCGCGGCGGGCCAGTGCGCGATGAGCGGCGTCGAGACGCCGCCCTCGTGGTTGTAGTGTTTGTAGCGGCGAAAGGGCGTGTTCTCGAGGAAGGCCCAACACTCGCCGACAAAGACGGTCGACTGCGCGTCGCCGGGATGCGCACCGTTCAAGCGACCGGGAATGCCAGCCTCGGCGTTGCCACCGTTGTCGGCGAGAAAGAGGATGAGGGTGTTGTCCAGTTCGCCGCGCTCGCGCAGACCGGCGACGAGGCGACCGACCGCCGTGTCGACGTGCGCGAGGGCGGCCGCGAAAATCGCCATCATGTGGTCGTAACGATCCTGCTGCTCGGCGGTGAGACTCGACCACGCCGGGATGCCTTCGGGACGCGGCGTGAGTTGCCAGGACTTGTCGATGAGGCCGGCCGCCATCTGGCGGGCGTAGCGGGCTGCGCGGAGTTTGTCCCAGCCGTCTTTGAATTTGCCGCGGAAACGGGCGATCTCTTCGGCGGGAGCTTGGAGCGGGAAGTGCGGGGCGTTGTGCGCGAGGTAGAGGAAGAACGGTTTCTTCTCGGCGCGCGCTTCGTCGATGAAGCGCAGACCGTAGTCGGTCCAGAGATCGGTGGAATACCATTCCCTCGGCACCCCGCCCTGCCCGCCCGAACCGACGTCCTTGCCGTTCAAGAAGAGGTTAGCTTTGTCGCTTCCGGGATAGTAAAACCCACCGGCGGCCGCGTTGAGCGAGCGATCAAAACCTCGGCTCCATGGCGTGGTGCCGAGGGCTTGGCCGACGTGCCACTTGCCGGTCATCGCTGTGAAGTAGCCTGCAGGGCGGAGCACTTCGGCGATCGTCACGCAGCGCTCGTTGAGCTGACCCGTGTAGCCAGGCAGAACGGCACCGGCGACATCGCGGCGCGGCGCGGTCATATGGCCCATACCGGCTTGATGCGGATAGAGGCCCGTGAGGAGCGAGGCGCGCGTGGGACAGCAACGGCCCGTGTTATAGAACTGAGTGAAGCGCACGCCGTTTTTCGCGAGGGAATCGAGGTTCGGCGTCGGAATCTCTCCACCGTAACAGCCAATGTCGGACCACCCCATGTCGTCGACGAGGATGACGACGATATTCGGTTTGGCGGGAGTAGAGGGAACAGCGGAGCTGACAAGTGGCGAAGTGAACGAAAAAATCGCAAGGAGTGCGAGGGCCGGGAAGCGGCGAAGGACGCGTGAGATCATGGCGGGTCTATTTTTTGTTCTTGGTGGCAGGTTGGTCGGTGGCGGAGTTGGCACCGGGACGCGTCGAGGCGGGATCGGAGAGGAGACGGGGTTCATTGAAGACGGTTTCCTGATCGCCCTGTGCTTTCATCCACGCGGCAAGTTGGCCGCGCATCTCGCTCACCCGGCCGGCGTGCGCAGGGAGCGCAGCGAGGTTGCGTTGTTCGAAGGGATCGGAGCGTAGATCGTAGAGTTCGACGGACGGACGTTCGTGATAGCGGCGAACCGTGGCCGCGGCGGC
>CAMBVX010000132.1 GCA_945871085.1 Opitutus sp. GAS368
TCGGTGCCGGCGTCACCGTGCTCGGCGGCGTGACCATCGGCGATGGCTGCGTTGTGGGGGCCGGGGCCGTCGTCAGCCGCGATCTCCCGCCCGGGGCCATCGCCGTCGGCGTGCCCGCCCGTGTGATCGGCCAGCGCATGTAGTTTATCCCTTTGTTTATGGATACACCAAAAATAATCGTTGTTACCGTGGTGCGCGACGAAGCCTGGACGCTCGACCGCTTTCTTCAAACGTGCAGCCAGTTCGCCGATCACATCCTCGTCGATGATGACAGCACCGGGCTCGACCACTCGCGCGCGATCTACCCCAAATATCCAAAAGTCACGATGTTCGACGGTGCCGGGCTCCCCTTCGAAGCACGCCTCAAGCGCGTGTTCGCGGAAGCCCGGAAAATTCTCGCCCTCGAAACGAATCATCGTCGCCCTCGATTCCGATGAACCGCTCTCCGCCAATTTCCTCACAAGCCCCGAATGGCGTAAGGTCCTCGTGGTGTATGTATGGAGCACCTCGCCGTTCATGAACTTCATCGAAACCCTCCGCCGTCTCCCTCGGCAGACTCGGCGGCTGCTGCGCCGCCTCCGGGGTCGGCCCTCCGCCGCACCCGCCGAGGTCGACGCCATCCCGCCGGAGCGCCCCGCCCTATTTTTTCACCCGCGCGACCATGCTTGGTTTGCCGCGCACATCGCCACGCGACACGCCGTTGCCCTGCGGGTTTGGAGCGCAGTAACCAGCGAATTCCAAAGCCGTTTTTTCACCGATGATTTCCGCGGACGACTACTTGCCTCTTTGGTGATGAAACTTGAGGGCAGCTTTCCTCGCTGGTGCGGACGCGTAGGTCAGTATCCCATCTGGAAATTCTCAAAACCCAGCCCTTCGCTTCGCGTCGGCTGATTGTCCGGCCCTGCCCAGCGCCCACCACCGGCTTTGCCACCCCTGACTCCCCTCGCTTGCCTGCCGCTGAACCGTTTTCCCCCGCGCGTAACGCGACCAAAGAATCGTATTGGCCGCAACTCGACGCCTTGCGCGCGTTTGCCGTCCTCGCCGTGATGGCCGCCCATTTTTCCCCCACCGTGCATGCTTGGGCGCCCGGATTTGGGATAGGCGGTGTGCGTCTTTTTTATGTGCTGAGCGGATTCCTGATCACCGGCATTTTGCTTCGCTGTCGAGCGCGCGTCACGGCTGGCACCAGCACCACCGGCTTCCAGTTGAAGCAGTTCTACCTGCGCCGATCACTCCGTATATTCCCAGCTTTCTATTTTACGCTCTTCGTTGCCGCCGCTCTGAACATGGAGCCGGCCCGAGAAACGTTTTGGTGGCATTTTTTTTACGCCACCAATTTTCTCTCCGCTTGGCGTGAAGCGTGGCTGGGCATCAGCGCACATCTTTGGAGCCTCGCCGTCGAGGAACAGTTCTATCTGGTTTGGCCTTGGCTCATCCTCTTCGTTCCCGAGCGTCGGCTCCCATGGATAATCGGCCTGGCCTGCGCACTCGGTCCGATCACCCGGCTCATCGTGCTGACGTTTGCGCCCGGACACTACATCGCCGCCACGGTCCTTACCCCCGCGTGTTTCGACCAACTCGGAGGGGGGGCGTTGCTCGCGTGCTTGTGGCACCACCGGGGGGCAGCCACTGCGCTGCCCATCGCAGGGCGCATCACGGGGCTCGTGCTCCTCTTCACCGTCGTTCCCGTCGGGTGGCTGCTGAGCCCGGGCGGTCTGTGTGGTGGCGTGCTCCTGCCGGTGGCGGAATCACTCGCGTTTGTCGTGTTGATCGACGGTGCCGCCCGTGGCTTCGGCGGCTTCACCGGTGCCGTCTTGACGTCGCGCCCACTGCTTTGGATCGGCCAAATCAGCTACGGCCTCTACCTGCTGCATAATTTTTCCCATTGGTGGGCGCCCCGGGTCATGCGTCAGCTCACCCACTATCGACAGGCCTATTTTGCAAACGAACTCCTCCACGTGCTCTTTCTCGTCGCCCTCTCGTTTTGCGCTGCCACCATCAGCTGGTTCCTGCTCGAACGTCCCCTCAACCGTCTGAAGAGCCGCCTCGGCTACGCTGCATGAAAACCGCTGTAAAAAACTTCCTGCGCCGCGTTCTCGCCCTGCCTCCCGTGGCCCGGCTTTTGGCCCGACCGCTCATCGACCGCTACCTGCGCGGCGCCGGACCAAAAAAGCTGCACCTCGGCGGTGGCGGACTTCACGGCTGGCTCAACAGTGACCTCTTCCCTTCCCACTGGCGCATCGCGCGGCTTGACGCCACGCAACCATTTCCACTCCCCGCCGCCGGCTTCGAGCGCGTGTTCGCCGAACACATGATCGAACATATTCCGCTGGCCGGCGCCCGGCGCATGCTCGCCGAATCCCACCGCGTGTTGCGTCCCGGCGGACACATTCGTCTCGCCACCCCGGACCTCGCCCGCGTCGTCGGACTCTACGCGGCCAAGGACACCGCGCGCCTCGACTACCTTCGCTGGGCGCTCGCCCACAACCGGCTGCCCACCGATATCCCGGCCGACGCCCTCGTCATTAACAGCCTGTTCCACGATCATGGCCACCAATTCCTTTTTGATGAGCCGTCGCTGACGACACTCCTGCTTGCCGCAGGCTTCACCAACGTCCGCCGCCATCCGCCCGGCGAAAGCGACGTTCCCGATCTGCGCAATCTGGAGATGCACCACTATGCTATCGGTCATACGGCCAACAATTTTGAAACCCTGGTGCTCCAGGCTGACAAACCAGCGGTCCCAGCCTGATCGTTGAGCCGCACCTCTCACCACTCCATCGCCCGTCTTGTGAAACCAAACGCCCCCTCCGCATGGCGCGCCGCTTGGCGGGAAAGAATCCTCTTCCACGAGCGCTATCGTTTCCTCCGCCTCCCCTATTTGTTCTACCGTGCTCTCCTTGCGTTGGGCCCGACTAGCGCGTTCACCTACTTACGCGCCAAGCTTCGGCGCAAGCATCGGTCCGCTGAACCCGTCTGCATTCCGGTCGGACGCGGACTCAATGTTTCTCTGCGGGATTGCCATACCGATCTGGCGATCTTCGAGCAGGTGATGCTATTGGGCGACCTGCTCCCGGGAAAAACCGGCGCGCAGCCCGCCTACATTATTGATGCCGGAGCCCACATCGGCTGCTCCAGCGTCTACTACGCCCTAAAATTCCCCGACGCCCGCATCCTCGCCATCGAAGCCGAAGGGTCTAACTACCGTCAGTTGTGCCGGAATGCCGCAGATATCCCTGCGATCCGTCCCCTGCACGCCGCTGTTTTTCATCGCAGTGGACATGTCGTCGTCACTAACCCGGGGGACCAGCCATGGGGCTTTCAGGTCGGAGGCGCCGAAGATCTCACGACCGATCACGGCCAGACGATCCGGGCGATGACACTGGACGAGCTGATCAGCCTCTCCGGCTTTCCCCACATCGACGTCCTCAAGCTCGATATCGAGGGGGCCGAACGCGAAATTTTCGCTGCCGGCGGGCAATCTTGGCTGCCGCTCGTGCGCCTGATCACGATCGAACTGCACGACCGCATCAAGCCCGGGTGCACGCAGAGCTTCGAGCAGGCCGTTTGCGGCATGCCCCACGAGCTGATCAAAACGCTCAACAACGTCATCTGGATCAATCGTTCCGTCCCTTGAGTTCCTCCTCTCCCCTCCTCTCCGTTGTCATCTGCACGCACAATCCGCGCGCCGATTTCTTCGCCCGCACGCTCGCCGGCCTGGGCGCTCAATCGCTGCCCTCCGCCGCGTGGGAACTCCTCGTGATCGACAACGCCTCGTCGCTTCCAGTCGCACCCACCGCCGCACTGCCCGGTCATCCGACCGCCCGCGTTATGGCCGAAACCGAAGTCGGACTCACCGCCGCCCGCCTCCGTGGAATCGCCGAAGCACGTGCCGGGCTTATCGTGTTCGTCGACGACGACAATATCCTCGCGCCCGACTACCTCGCGCGCGTCTCCGCTCTTGCCGCCGCATGGCCGATGCTCGGCGTGTGGGGCTGCGGTACCTACACCCCTGAATGGGAAGTCGCTCCATCGCCGGCGCACGAGGAATATATCCGCTATCTGGCCGTCCACCGCGCGCCGCGCGACCGCTGGTCGAACCAACCCTTCGACTACGGCGCCACGCCCGCCGGCGCCGGACTTTGCGTCCGCGCTCACGTCGCGCGTCACTACGCGAACGTCGTCCGCACCGATCCGCGGCGCAAGCTGCTTGGCCGCACCGGCCGCAATCTCGCCGGCTGCGAGGACTTCGATCTCGCCCTTACCGCCATCGACCTCGGGCTCGGCACCGCAGTGTTTACGGAACTCGCAATTATCCACCTCATGCCGCGCGGCCGCGTCGAGGAGCCCTACCTTCTCCGTCTCATCGAAGGCCACGCCTGCTCGACCGTCCAACTCTGCGCCCTGCGCGATCCGAACTTTGCACCGCCGCGAACCGGGCTGCTCACTCGTATCCGTGAGTTTCGGCTCCGCCGCGCACTCGCGCCCATCCCCCTCAAGGTCCACGACGCCCGCCGCCGCGGCGAACGTCGCGCCTGGGCTGCACTCAGCGCGTCGGTCGCGTAGTTCTCCCGTCACCGCGGCGCTTTGGGTCATCGCACGTCATCCTCCAATAATGAATCCTGCGCGTTATCTGAAAGACGCCCTCAAGCGCGCCCTCGCTGCGTATGGCTCCGAGATCTATCGTCGTCCCTCCCTGCCCAAGGGAACCGATGTCTTTGAATCACTCCGTGCCCATTGGCCAAACTGGCAACCGCGCACGATCTTCGACGTCGGGGCAAACGTCGGTCAGACGGTCGGCCGCCTGCGTCCGCTTTTCCCGACGCCAAAATCGATACGTTTGAGCCTGTGGCGAGCACTTACTCAACCCTGCAGTCTAACATGCGAGGTGATTCGCGCGTCCACTGTCACGCCATCGCTCTCGCCGACCACGCAGGCGAAATCTGGGTGCAGCTTCACGGCACCTCGGAACACAACTCTCTGAATCCGGCTCTGCGTGGGACGCACGGAACCAGCGGACCGTCGGTTCGCATTGCGACCGAAACAGCCGCCGGCTTTTGTGAGCAGCACGCAATCGCTCACATTGATCTACTGAAGGTCGACGTGGAGGGTTTTGGACTCGCCGTTTTCCACGGGGCCGCGCCGCTGCTCGCCGCAGGAGCGGTAGATTACTTCGTGGTCGAAGCAGGCCTCATCCTAGGCAATCCGCGCTTCACTCGGCTTGAGTTGATTGTCGAAACACTGCGCCCCACGGCTTCTGGCTCGTCGGCGTTTCCGAACAGTTTGGCAATCGCTACATTGAGATCGCGAAATTTCGCAACGCACTCTTTGCCCAAGAAAAACACCTCACGCGCAGCAGCTCACCCCTTGAGTGATAGGCGGAGCCCTCTTTCCACTCCGCCTGCACGCTGCTCACTGTCCCGCGTATGATCTCTGTCATTTTGCCGACGCGTGATCCGCACCCGGTCCGCCTGCAACGCACCCTTGCAGGGCTCGCCGCCCAGTCCCTACCCCGCTCCGAATGGGAACTCCTCATCGTGGACAACGGCAGCACGAAACCGCTTGCCGATCCCATGATCGCCGCCATCGGCGGCCGCATCGTTCCCGAGACGACCGCCGGCCTTAGCCGGGCGCGCCTCGCGGGACTGCGCGCCACGCGTGGCGATATCGTCGTCTTCGTCGATGATGACAACGTCCTCGCACCTCATTTCCTCCGGTTGGTTCGCGCCCATTTCACTGCGCATCCGCGCCTCGGCGCCGCCGGCGGCCCCGTGATCCCCAAATTTGAGCAGTCTCCGCCGGAGTGGGCCCGCGATTTTTTCGGTCTCCTCGCGGTGCGTGATCTCGGCTCCGCGCCGATCATCGCAATCGGAGCCGACGACGCGCCGTGGCCCCACTGCGCGCCGGTCGGTGCCGGCCTCTGCCTGCGCCGCGCTGCGGCCGACCTCTACGTGCAGGCCCTCTCTTCCGATCCGTCCCGTCTGGGCCTCGACCGCACGGGCCGATCGCTCGCTTCCGGTGGCGACAACGACCTCGTGTTCACTGCGCTCCATGGCGGCTGGGATGTCGGCTACTTTCCGGAACTGACGCTCACCCACCTTATCCCCTCCTCCCGTCTCGCGCCCGACTATCTCGCGCGGCTCAACGAAGGTATCATGCGCACTTGGGTGCGGGTGCTTCACCTTCACGGCCAATGCCCATGGCGTCCCATCCCCCCTTGGACCGTTCCCTTTCGCGCCGTCCGCGCCTGGGTTCGCTTTGGCGCATGGCGGTCACCCGCTCATCGGATCCGGTGGCGCGGCGCCGTCGGCCAGTTCCTCGGTCAGGCCGATCTCTCGCATGTCCCCTCCCAGTCTACCTGAAGTACCTTCTCGCGCCACTCCGCCCCCTCCGGGTTGGCGCGACCGCCTCCTCGCGCTCTTCGGCCGGCGCGGCTGGCGTGGCTTCACGCGCCTCCAATCATGGCTCAAGCCCCCGTCCGCCCGTCGCGAAGTCCGTTTCTCCACCCGCTACGGCAGCGAATTTTACCTCGTCCCCGGCGACGGCGTTGACCGTCACGTCATCCAAGAGGGTTTCTATGAATCCGAAGTTCTCGAAGCTATGCGTCCGCACCTCGGCCCCGGCGCCGTGCTCTGGGTCGTCGGAGCGAATTTCGGTCTCCATGCCGTCACCGCCAAACGCCTCCATCCCGCGGCCCGTGTCGTCGCGTTCGAGCCGTCCCCTACCACCGCTGCCCGCGTATTGGAAAACGCCGCACTCAACGCCTCTCCGGTCGAACTCCACGCCTATGCACTCGCCGATACCGAGGGTGCGCTCCCTTTTTTCGCCAACGCCTCGGGCAACCCCGGTATGTCCACACTGCACCCCGTGAGCTCCTTCCACTACGACGAACGCTTTGTCGTCGCCACCCAACGCGCCGATCATGTCATCGACCGCGGTTTCGCTCCCGCGCCCACCGCCCTGATCGTGGACGCCGAAGGAGCCGAGGAAGCGGTCCTCCGCGGCTTCGGCCGCCACCTCGCCGCGCCGACTCTCCGCGCCGTCGTGTTCGAAGCCGACAACGACTTTCTCATCACCCGCACCCCGGCCTCATTGCACGCACTCATCTCCAGCGCGGGATTCTCCCTCCGGCACTTGGATCGTCGCGAACACACCGCGCATAACCTTTCCAATTTTGCGGCCTTTCGCACATGAGCGGATTCGTCTCCAATTGGGTTCGTCGCGCATCTCATCTCCCGCGTCTTACCGGTCAGTTTCTTCGCTGGGGCGCGCCGCGCCGCGCTCTCCTCTTCGGCCCTCTCAGCCTGGGCGACGACCTGCTCTGCACCGCCGTCCTCCGCGAAGCGCGGAAACGAGGAACGCCGTTTGCGATGATGACCAAGCGCCCGGAACTGTTTGCCGGCAACTCCGACCCCAGCCGACTCCTTCCGATCGACGACCACTACGTCGTTGCTCTCCGGCGACTCGGCGCCCGTGTCATCCAACCCTACTACGTCTCCACCCACCCGACCGACCCGCAACGCGACGTCCTCCCCGGTCGCCACATCATCGCCGAAATGTGCGCCCTCGCCGGCCTCCATGGCGAGGTCGCCCTCCGCCCCTACCTCAGGCTCACGGAGGCCGAACTCGCTGCCGGCCGGCTTTTCCCCTCGCAGATCGCGATCCACAGTAGCGGCCTAGCCGCCGCAATTCCCTACGCGGCGAAAGAATGGGGGCCGTCCCGTTTCGCCGAGGTCGCCCGCCAACTCGCTCCACACGCCAAACTGGTCCAGCTCGGCTCCGCCCGCGATCCTACGCTCCCGGTTGACGCCGACCTCCGTGGGAAGACCACCCTCCGCGAAGCCGCCGCCATCTTGGCCAGCTCCTCCGTCTTCATCGGCCTCGAAGGCTTCCTCACTCACCTCGCCCGCGCCGTCGATTGTTCCTCCGTCGTTGTCATGGGTGGACGCGCACCGGCCGAGATTTTCGGCTACTTGTCTAACGTCAGCCAGACCTCGTTCCCTGAGTGCGCCCCGTGCACCCGACGCACTGGCTGCCCTCATGCGATGCAGTGCATGTCAGCAATTCACCCTGAATCCGTCGCCTCCGCCGCGCTAGCAATTCTGCGCGAGCCGCCCGCCCGCCCGCTCCCCCACGCGACTGCCCTGCTTCCGTGAACTCCCCTGACCTCTCCGTAATAATCCCCGTGTTCAATCGCGGTGAACTGATCCGCTACACCCTCGAAAGCGTCCGCCGCGCCACCGGCAATGTTGTGGTCGAAACCATTCTTGTTGACGACGGCTCTACAGTTCCGGTCGCCGACTCCGTGGCCCAACTCGGCTTTATCCCCACTCGCCTTATTCGTCAGGAAAACCAAGGCCTCCTCTTCGCCCGACTCACCGGCCTCGCCGCCGCCAACGGCCGGCACGTCCTCTTTCTCGACTCGGATGACCTCGTCACCCCCGACAAACTGTCTGCGCAAGTGACCGCGATGGACCGCGCCTCCGCCGATGTCAGCTACACCGACACCGCCCGCGCCACACTCACCGGCGACTACGATGCTCTCGCGATCACCCTCGACAGCTCTCTCCGTGCCACCGCCGACTCCGCCGAATTTTTCATCGACGTTCAACCCGCCCCACACAGTCCAATCTTCCGTCGCACCTACTTAAACGAAGTCGTCCGCACCGCGTTTTTCCCGCCCTCCTCCCTCTACAATGCGGTCGCCGAAATCTGGTTCTATCACAATGCCGCCCCCCGCCCCGGCCACGTCGTCTATGTGCCCGGGCCGCGCGCGATCATTGGCCAACATCCCGACGCACGCCTCACCAACCACTGGGAACGCCTCGGCGTCGCCTCCCTCGCCGTCATGGAGGCCTTCGCGCGCACGTGCCCCGCTGATACGACCACCGCCCGCCGTGCTCGCCAGTTCGTCGGTGAAAAAGCCTTCGGTTCCTGGCGCCGCCTGCCGCGCGGATTTTCCCCGGCCTTTGCCACTCGGACCCTAAATCTCTGGCGCACCCTTTCGAATTCCGCGCTCACGCCCGCGCTTGGCGGGAGCCTTTTCCAAAAATTGGCTCGCGTGCTCGGCCCCGTTGCCGCCGCCCGCCTCCTCCATCGGTTTCAAGCCGCATCCTACGCGTCCTGCCGCACGCTCTCAAATGCAGACCTCAACGACCTAATTGCCGCCATTCCCCCTCCGTGATGCGGCTCGTCCGAAGAGCAACGCTTCACCGATGAGCTGCCATCACAACCTTACTCGCGACATCCGTCTGTCTCGCGGATCTCTCGTTAGACACTCACGGTTTCCTTCTTTCCAAAGATGAGCAGGATCGTTTGCCGTCTCACTCTAGCAGGCTGCCAGCAGAACGTTTACGCTTCCTCGGACCAACGACCAAATCTACATGAGCCCCAGCATTAAGGAACCTCAAGAACTGCAGACGATTTACGAACGTCGTTTCACTGCCAGCAACGCCGCTTACCGTGCCAAATTGTGGCACGTCTTAGTCACCGATTTTTTTCAGCCCATGATCGCCCGCGACGCAGCCGTCCTCGACCTCGGTTGCGGCTACGGCGAATTCATTAACCACGTCCATTGCGGCACCCGCTACGCGATGGATCTCAACCCCCGCGCCCCTGAACACCTGGCTCCCGGCATTAACTTCCTTGCTCAGGATTGCAGCCAGCGCTGGTCCCTTCCCGATAATTCCCTCGACGCCGTGTTCACCAGCAATTTCTTCGAACACCTCCCCGACAAACTCGCCCTAAAGCTCTGCCTCCATGAAGCCGCCCGCTGCCTCCGCCCCGGCGGCCGGCTCATCGCGCTCGGGCCCAATATCAAATACGTCCAAGGCGCCTACTGGGATTTCTGGGACCACTTCCTTTGCCTCACGGAGCGATCGCTCGCCGAAGCCCTCGAAAACAACGGTTACGTCGTCCACCGCGCCATTCCTCGGTTCCTCCCGTACACCACAATAAACCAGCCTGCCTACCCGATGGCTTTCGTTCGGGCCTACCTCCGGTTCCCGTTGATCTGGCCGCTATTCGGCCGCCAATTTCTTGTGGTTGCTGAACGCTGCGGTTAAGTCCCCTTCGGCTCGTCAAGCTTCGCCCGCCCGGGACATTCTCCTGCCGCCGCAGTCGCCCCTTCTCCGCCACCATCCTCCCGTGTCGAACACTTCGCCATCCGCGCGGTTCCCTACCTATCGCGATTCGCTCCTCAACGGATTATTTGCTTGGGCCATCTCAATTTTCATGGCCGCGCCCCAAATCGGATCATGGTCCTGGCAAAATCTTCAGAACGGCCGCGCCGGGGATTTCCTCCGCCAATGCGCCAACCCGTTGTCCCGCGAGCTCGTTGAGCCCATTCTCGCCTACCGTGTCGCGACTCCTGTGATCGCGTGGATCCTGCACCTCGGCCCCATCGCCGCGCTCAGCCTGCAGTATATTTTCTCGATCCTTACGCTGGCCCTTTGTCATCGCTTCCTCCGACGCCGTCTCTCTTCGCGGGGAGCCCTCTTCCTAACCCTTGCATTCGCCTGCTCATCAGCGATCCAGTTCCCCAACTGGCTGCCCGGCATCCCCGATTCGTTGACCCATCTCGCCGCCATCATTGCGCTATCGTTTCGCCCGGCCGGCGTAGTTTTTTCCTCCGTGTTCGTGGGCATAATGAACGACGAGCGTATGCTACTCGCCCTCCCCTTCATCGCCCTCTGGAAGCTCCGCTGCCAAACCCCACTCGATTCCTTCCGCCCGTTTTCACAAGCAACGTGGCCCTTATTCCTCGCGGTCGTGGCCGGATTCAGTCTTCGCTACACGCTCAAAGTCGGCTGGATCGGCCCACCCTTTGCATCCCCCCCGCTTTATTCCGCCCTAGCGACCCAGTTTCTCACCGGAATGCCGTGGCTAGGAAGCTGGGCCATATGGAGCGTCAACCTCCTCAATGGCCCTCGCTGGCTCTGGCTAATCCCCGCAGCGCTCCCCCTCTTCACGCGTGATTGGCCCCGCCGGGTCCGACTCACCCTATTCCTGTTCTCGTTTCTCGGTCCGCTCCTTGGCTCGTTCATTGTCGCGGATGCAGCTCGCACCTTTGGTTTCGCTTTTCCCGCCTTCTTGATCGGTGCGGTCTGGCTAGCCGAAGACGCCCCTAAAACTACGGAACGTCTGTTCTTTTGCATTGGCATACTGCAAATCGTTACCCCGTGCCTCTGGATTTACCAGAATTGGCAACGGATTCAGTTTCTCCCCCTCCCCTGGGAGCTAAAAATTTTTTTCGCGCGCTGAGGCTCTATCAACCTCCGCGCTCACCGATCCTCACGACTTACATGCGCACCCCTCTGCTCACATCGGGTCGACTCCTCTATCTCTGTTACCATCTCCCACTCGCCACCTTCGCCCGCTCCCGCCGCGAGGGCGGCCCGTGGCAACAGCACCTCGATGGCCGCGGCCGCCGCGCCATGATCGCAGCCGCCCGCACGCTCTCCCCACTCGCCCCCCCACCATCCACCGCCCCCGAAATTTTTCTCCTGACCGGCCAACGCTTCTGGTATCAAAGCGCCTTCTGCGTCCACTCCCTCGCGCGCCATGCTCCCGGCGGCGTACGCCCCGTTTTTGTCGACGACGGGTCCTTCGATGACTCGCTCGCCGCCGAGGCCCAACGTCTCTTCCCCGGCGCCCGTGTGCAACGCGCCGCCGAAACGGCAGCCCACCTCGACGCCATTCTCCCGTCCACTCGCTTCCCCACGCTGCGTGCACAACGCCTCACCTACCTTCACCTCCGTAAACTGACCGACGTCCACGCCGGTCGCAGCGGCTGGCGCCTCGTGCTCGACTCCGACATGCTTTTTTTTCGCCGCCCAACCGCGCTCCTCGACTGGCTCGCCGCGCCCGACCGTCCCGTTCACATGCTGGATGTGCAGGACGCCTACGGCTACCCCGCCGCGACGCTCGCGGAACTCGCCGGCCGTCCCGTCCCGTCCCTCGTTAACGTCGGCGTTTGCGGCTTTCGCAGCGACACACTCGACTGGGAAAAACTCGAATTTTGGACCGGACGCCTCCTCGCCCGCCACGGCACCAGCTATTATCTGGAACAAGCGCTCGTCGCGCTGCTTCTCGCCGAAACGCCCGCGCTCCGTCTTCCCTCCGCCGACTATCGCCTGCTCCCCGACGAAACCGAATGTCGCGCCCCCACCGCCGCGCTGCACCACTACGTCGACCTCTCCAAACGCGGCTACTTCCGCTATGCGTGGAGGCATTTTTCCCGGTGAGTTCGACCGCCGCCCCGCCCATCTCCGAGCGCGCTGCTGCCGCCCGCTGGCGCAAACTCCCGCGCACAGTGATCGCTGCCATCGTCCTGCATGCGGCCTTCGCTGCGGTCACTTGGTTTGTGCCCCCGTCGATGAACTCCGACTCAGCCACCGGGTTCTATGTCTGGGATTGCTGGCGTGCGGGCGCACCCTGGAACCACATGGTCGCGCCGGACAGTGCGGACATTTCCCGCGACCTTTCGTTCTTTCAGGCGTGGTGGAGCCCCGGCCAGTATCTGGTGACCGCACCGTGGCAACTGCTCGGGCTTTCGCTCGGCCACGCCATCGCTCTCGGCGGCTTCATCGCCAGCGTGGTCTCGCTGCTCGGGTTCTGGCGCTTGTATCGGACTTTCGGGTTCGCTCCGTCCTGCGCCGGCAGGGCCGTCCTAGCCGGCGCGTGCAACTGGACGCTGACGCGAACGTATGGCGACTATATGGGCGGAGAGCTCGCCCTGCTGGCCGTAATGCCCTGGCTCGTGCTGGCGCTGCGCCGCGCCTTTGCGGCGGACGCGGCGTGGTCGTGGGTCGCGGTTCCCGCACTTTGCTGGATCGGTGCCATGGCCAAAAATTCCTTCGTCCCCGTCGCCGCCGGCCTCATCGCCGGTTTCCGTGGCATTCGCCTTTGGGGACGCCCGTGGGTGACGCTCGGGAAACTTGCCGAAGCAGGACGCTGGGCCGGCTGGTTTGGCCTCGGCTATTTGCTTTTTTGGGTCACCTACCTGCGCCTCGGCGTGTCACCCGGCCTCGGGCTGGGCGGTCCGGTCAATTCCGATTGGTGGATTTCCGCTCTCCGCGTCGCGGGCTTTCCGCTCTCCAGCGTCTTTTCACTTACGAACGTTCTGGGTCGAATCTTCCTCCATCCCTCCCACCCGCTTGTCGCCAGCGTGCATGCACTGTGGCCGCTCTACCTGCTCATCGCCGTCGGCGGAAGCGTCGTCTTGGTGTGGTTGCTCAAACAGGAGTTTTCCCGCCGGCCCGCGTGGGCGCGCCTCCTCGTCGGTGTCCTCGTTGCCAACCTGGCTTTTTATGGTCTCGTCCTCCTGTGGCGCTCCACCGGAGGCTTGGAGGAACGCTTTTTAAAACCCGTCGGCTTCCTCCTGCTTCCGTCCCTCGTCGCCAGCCTATATGAATCGCGTCCTCGCTGGGCCGGCCAAATGCTCTGCGCGATCCTCGCCCTGTCGTCCGCCTATGGCGTGGCGTCCTTTGCAAATCGCGCCCACTACCTTGCCGAACTCTCCAACGGAGGACGGCGCGGAACCACCCAAAATGTGCTTTCTCCCGAGGCTCTGCGCGTCCTTCACGCGCTCGACTCCGCGCTCCCCCCATCCGCACTCGTCGTCGTGCCGTCACCTGAGATGACTCTTGAGATTCAACGCGTGCGCCGGCTCTCGACCCACGCCGCCATGATGGACACCACCCAGCTCGCGGCGCAACGCCACCAGGGCCGGGTCGAAAATCTGGTCGTGCTCGTCGACGACCACATGCTCACGTCCGGTCGGGCCCGCGCCCTGCTCGACAGTTTCACCGATTATTCGACGACGACGTGGACCGTTCACCGGTATGGCGCGTGGGCGTTCTACCACCAAGGTTCGTTCACCAATTGGCCGACACCGGAAGGACTTGCGCGATGAATGACCTCGTTAGCATCCTTATCCCCTGCTACAATGCCGCGCCTTGGCTCGCGGCCACTCTCGAATCCGCCCTCGCCCAGACCCATCCGCACACCGAGATTATCGTCGTCGACGACGGCTCGACCGACCACAGCGTCGCCGTCGCCCGCCGCTACGAACCCCGCGGTGTCCGCATCGCCACGCAACTTAATGCCGGGGCCAGTGCCGCGCGCAATCACGCCCTCCGTCTCTCGCACGGGGACTATATCCAGTTTCTCGATGCCGACGACCTGCTCTCCCCCGATAAAATCGCGGCGCAGCTCACCGCCCTCGCTGCCTCGCCCCCGCGCTCCGTCGCTGCCGGCCCTTGGGGCCGCTTTGCCACCGATCCAGCCGCCGCCGTATTCGTCCCCGAGGAAAACTGGCGCGACGCCGCACCCGTCGATTGGCTCGATCTCAATTTCGCCGGCCACGGCATGATGCCCCCCGCCGCTTGGCTCGTCCCGCGCACCCTCGCCGAAGCCGCCGGTCCTTGGGACGAACGCCTCACCCTCAACGACGACGGCGAATATTTTTGCCGCGTGCTCCTGCGCTCCGCCGGCATTCGTTTCTGCGCCAATGCCCGCACTTTTTACCGCTCTAATCTCTCCGGCAGTCTGAGCCGCCGTCGCTCCGAGGCCGCTTGGCAATCCGCCTGGCTCTCGCACGAACTCTGCGCTCGTCACCTCCTCACCCACGAGGATAGCGCCCTCACTCAACGCGCCTGCGCAGATCTTTTTCAGCGCCTCGCCTACGAGATGTTCCCCGACTGCCCCGAGCTCGCCGCCGCCGCCGAAGCGCGCGCGCGCTCCCACGGCGGCTCGCCGCTGCGCGCCGCCGGCGGGCGCTCTTTTCAAGTCGCGTCACATATTATCGGATGGAAGCACGCGCGCCGCCTCCAGCGCTGGCTCCACGCACCTACCGCACCGACCGTTCATGAGACTTAGCCTACTCTACAATCCCCTCGACGTCGTCGAGCGCCTCGCGGTCGCATCCCGCCGTCGCCGTCGATTTCGTCGCCTCCACGGCACGCCCGCTGCCGCGCTCTCGCTCGGTCACATCGACTCTCTGGAACTGCTCGAACTGCTGCGACCCTCACCGCCCGCCGTGATCTACGACATCGGAGCCAACATCGGCACCTGGACCTGCCTCGCAAAATCACTTTTTCCCGCTGCGCGAGTCGAAGCGTTTGAACCACTTGGCCAGCATTTCGGAAAATTCAAACAGTGGACCGCACCGTGGCCGGATGACGTCCGCCTCCATGCCTGCGCTCTAGGCCCGATCGAGCGCACCGCGACCATGCACGTGATGGATTTCTCCGACGCATCGAGTCTCCTCGCGCTCAGCGCCGAGGGTTCGCGTGAATTCAGCGTCCACCCCACCGCCGAGACCTCCGTCCCCGTCGTCCCGCTCGACGTGCTCATCGCCCGCGAAAATCTGCCGCCTCCCGATCTCCTCAAACTCGACGTGCAGGGCTACGAACTCGAAGTCCTCCGCGGCGCCACCGCCGCACTCCGCACGACACGTGCCGTCCTCTGCGAAGTCAGCTTCCGTGAGTATTACACCGGCCAACCTCTCTTCCCCGAGATCCTCGCCTTCCTTCGGTCGCACGGTTTCGCGCTCCACGCTTTCGGGGAGAGCCTCGCGCTCGGCGCACCCCTCGTCCAAGCCGACGCCCTTTTTCTCAAGGAATGAGCCGCCCTCTCCGCATCTTTCTCTGCTGCCAGCAGTCCGTTCAGCGACACGCCGTGCCCGCCTATTCTTTTTGGGCCGACTACTTTCGCGGCGCGCTCGCCGAAGCGGGCCATACCTTGATTGAGGCTCCCGCTTGCGATTGGGCCGCCGGACTGTTGTCCCCGGAAGAACTCGCCGCCACCGGCTGGGCCGAAGTCACCTGGACCGCCGCCCTCGAATTTATCCGCCGCGAACACGCCCGCCAGCCCATCGACTTCTTTCTCGGCTACCTTTTTCCTCAACAAGTCCTCCCCACCGCCATCGCCGAAATTCGTGCCCTCGGCATCCCCTGCGTAAATTTTTTCTGCGACAACGTCCGCGAGTTTCGCCGCGTGCCCGCCGTCTACCACGCCTTCGATCTCCACTGGGTCCCCGAACACAAGGCCCTGCCGCTCTACGCCCGCGACCGCCTCCCCGTCCTTCACGCTCCCATGGCCTGTTGGGTTCCGCCAGTCCAACGCACTCCCGTCTCCGGCGAGACTTTGCCACCCACCTTCGTCGGCAGTCGCGATGAAGTGCGCGAACGCCTGTTCGCCGAAGCATTCCAACTCGGGCTCGACGCCGAGCTACGCGGTCAGGGTTGGGCTCGCGCCAACGCACCGGTGCCTCCTGCCCTTCTTTCGCATGGCGGCCGGTTGCGCAACCAGTGGAATTTCGCCCGCCAGCACGGCTCAATCGCCCTCTCTCGTAAGTTCACGCAGAAACTGTTTCCGCCATTGCCTCTGGATTTCGATTTCTCGCCGCACGTTCGCCCCATGCCGGCCGATGGCGACTATGCGCGCGTGCTCTGCGAAAGCTCCGTGTGCATCGGCGTGAATCGCTATCCGAGTCTGCGGCAGCCCGTCCGTCGCCCCGACACCTATTCGCGCCTGCGCGATATCGAAGCCCCAATGGCCGGCGCCTGCTATCTCACCGAATGGACCGAGGGCCTCGAACAACTCTACGAACTCGGCACCGAAATCGAAACCTACCGCTCCCCCTCCGAACTCGTCGAAAAATCCCGCGCCCTCGCTGCCGATCCCGCCCGCCGCGCCCGTCTCCGTGTTGCCGGTCAGCGCCGCGCCCTGGCCGAACATACGATCGCCCACACGCTTG
>CAMBVX010000133.1 GCA_945871085.1 Opitutus sp. GAS368
TCTCTCGTGGTCGCCGGCGCGCATCTCCCGCCGCAGGTCCACGCCATCGCCTACGCGATCAACGCGCTGCTCGGCAATATCGGAAAGACGATTGATTTCGTGGCCGTCGAAGCATCGTCCGCCGCGACCCTTTCCGACCTCGCCGGTGCGATCAAAGCCGGTGCGGTCAAGACGCTGGTGATTCTCGGGGGCAACCCGGTTTACAACGCGCCGGTCGATCTCGACTGGGCTAAGTTGCAGGCTTCGGTTGCAGATGTGATTCGGCTGGGCTACGCGGCCGACGAAACGTCCGCACTCGCCGGCACGACCTTGGCCTCCGCGCACTACCTTGAGTCGTGGGGCGACGCTCGCACCGCCGACGGCACCGTGGTGCCGGTGCAGCCGATGATTTTGCCGCTCTTCGGTGGGATCACCCAACTGGAAGTCCTCGCCCGGATCGCGGGCGAAGCCAATGCGGATGGTTACGCGCTGGTGAGCGAGACGATTGCGGCGCTGGCGGGCGGCGATGCCGAAAAGGCGATGCGCCGTTTCCTTCACGATGGACTCCTCGAAGGCTCGGCGTTCAAGAAAGTATCGGTTTCGTTTGATCAGCGCGGTGCCCAGGTCTTGTTCCGTGATGAACCGAAGAAGCTCGAGGCGTTCTCACTGAAGAACCTCGAAGTCCGCTTCGTGACCGACCACAAAATGGATGACGGTCGTTTCAATAATAACGGCTGGCTCCAAGAGTGCCCGGATCCGATTACGAAGATCTCGTGGGACAATGCCATTCTGGTGAGCCCGAAGCTCGGCAAGGAACTCGGGATCGCCCCTCAAGGCTCAGCACTCCAGATCGCACGCGTTGAGGAAAACGAATTTACGATCGGCAAGGAAAACGGTCGCGTTTACGAACTCACCGTGGGCGGTCGTAAGATCAAGGGCCCGCTGCACATCCAGCCAGGTCTCTCCAACTATACGGTGGTCGTGCCGCTTGGCTACGGCCGCATCGCAACCGGCCACGTGGGCAAAGGCGCTGGTTTCAACGCCTATCCGATCCGCACGGTCGCGAACCAAGACGTCGCCACGGGTGGCACGCTCGCCGACACCGGCACGCGACTCCTCCTCGCCAATACCCAGGAACACTGGTCGATGGAAGGCCGCGATATCATTCGCGAGGCCAATTTCGACGAGTATAAGAAGAATCCCGGCTACGTTGACGATATCGGCATGGAGTCGCACTCGCCCGCTATCTACGGCGCGCAAAATACCCCGGCGAACGACAACAAGCTCTCCCGCGAGGATCGCGCCAAGCAGGCGCAAACCCGCGCCAAGGAAATCCCCCGCGGCGGCTCGATGTATACGACGCCGAAGTTCGACGGGCAGCACCAGTGGGGCATGTCGATCGATCTCAATACCTGCATCGGTTGCAACGCCTGTGTTGTGGCGTGTCAGGCCGAGAATAATATTCCGATCGTGGGCAAGGACCAAGTGATGCGGGGACGTGAGATGCATTGGATTCGTCTCGACCGCTACTATTCCGACGGCAAGGCCGAAGGCGGTGCCTTCGGTGGTGAAGGCAATCGCGAGATCCCCGAGGATCCGCAAGTCTCCCTCCAGCCGGTCGCCTGTGCGCAGTGCGAACTCGCACCGTGCGAAGTCGTCTGCCCCGTCAATGCCACCGTGCACGACGAAGAAGGCCTCAATACGATGGCTTACAACCGTTGCATCGGCACGCGTTACTGCGCGAACAATTGCCCCTATAAGGTCCGTCGTTTTAATTTCTTCGACTTCAACTTGCGCCAACTTGACAGCCTTTACCTCGGTCAACTCGGACCGAAGGGTATGCCGGAGTTGGTCAAGATGGTGAAGAATCCCGAAGTCACCGTCCGCATGCGCGGCGTGATGGAGAAATGCACCTATTGCGTCCAACGTATCCAGAATGGGAAGATCCAGCACAAGGTCGCCATGGCCCAGGCCGGCAGGCCCGGTGACGTCGTCGTCCCCGACGGTACGATCAAAACTGCGTGCCAACAGGTGTGCCCAGTCGAAGCCATCGAATTTGGTAATATTGACGATCCCACCAGCAAGGTTTCCCGGGCGAAGGCCTTGGAGCAGGACTATTCGCTGCTCGGTTATCTCAATATTCGCCCCCGCACCACGTATCTCGGCAAGCTCCGCAATCCGAATCCGAAGATGCCCGATTACCAAGCGCTGCCGCTCAGTCGCGTCGAATATAACAATAAGAATCACCCTCCCTCTGATCACGGTCACGGTGGGCATGGCCACGACAGCCACGCGCCTGCGGCTCCGAAGACGGAGAAAAAACTCAGCGTGATCGACGCCGGGAAAACGTTCGGAGGACTTAGCTAATGGCCCACGCCAACCATGCCGACACTGCGGCCCCCGCGATCTTGCAGGAGGTCAAACCTGCCTTGCTCCCCCGTGCGATCCTCATTTCCAATAACCGGAGCTTTTCTTGGATTACGGAAAAAATCTGCGGTATCATCGAAGGTAAAACGCCCACGTGGTGGTGGGTCTGCTTCGCCCTCGCGTGTTTCGTCGCGTCCTTCACCGTCGCGGGAATCGCTTACCTGATCGCCACCGGTGTCGGCGTCTGGGGCCACGCCAATCCCGTCAATTGGGCTTGGGACATCGTCAACTTCGTCTTCTGGATCGGTATCGGCCACGCCGGTACCTTAATCTCCGCCATCTTGTGCCTGCTGCGGCAGAAATGGCGCACCTCGATCAATCGCGCTGCCGAGGCCATGACGATCTTCGCCGTGGTTTGCGCCGCGATCTTCCCGGTCTTTCACGTCGGCCGCGTTTGGTATGCGTGGTACCTGTTCCCCATTCCGAATTCGAATGCCATCTGGCAGAACTTCCGCTCACCCCTTGAGTGGGATGTGTTCGCTGTCTCGACCTACGGCACGGTCTCGGTGTTGTTCTGGTATGTCGGTCTGTTGCCCGACCTCGCCGTGCTTCGCGACCGGTTCTACTCCTCCGGCAACAATCTCCGCTCGGCTCTTTACGGATTCTTCGCTCTGGGTTGGCGCGGATCGAACCGCCACTGGAGCAACTACGAGATGGCTTATTTGATCCTCGCCGGCATCTCGACTCCCCTCGTTCTTTCGGTGCATACGATCGTCTCGTTCGACTTCGCGGTCTCGCTGCTCCCTGGCTGGCACACGACCATTTTCCCGCCGTATTTCGTCGCGGGCGCTATTTTCTCCGGTTTCGGGATGGTGCTCACGCTGATGCTTCCGCTGCGCGCCGTCTACAAGTTGGAGGATCTCATCACCCAGTATCACATCGACTGCATGTGCAAGATCACCTTGGCGACCGGCACGATCGTCGGCTACGCCTACGCGATGGAGTTCTTTATCGCGTGGTATAGCGCGAATCCGTATGAGGGCTTCGCCTTTATCAACCGTGCCTTCGGCCACTACGCGTGGGCCTACTGGATCATGATTTCGTGCAATGTCATCACGCCGCAGTTCTTCTGGTTCAAGGCCGTGCGCAATAACACGTCCTTCGTCTGGATTCTCTCAATCTTCGTCAACGTCGGCATGTGGTTCGAGCGCTTCGTGATCATCGTGACCTCCCTTGCCCGTGACTTCCTGCCGTCGAGCTGGGGCTACTATTCTCCGAGCATCGTGGAAATCTTCACCTTTTTCGGCACCTTCGGCGTCTTCTCGGTGCTGTTCCTCCTCTTTATCCGCTTCCTCCCCATCATGCCGATGGCAGAGCTCAAGGCGGTCACGCCGCAGGCCGATGTGCATGGCGGCGGCGCTCACCACTAAGTTTCACGCCCATGGCTGCACCATCCTACGGCTTGATTGCCACCTTCGATACCACGCCTGATCTCTATCATGCGGCGGAAAAAGTGCGCGATGCCGGTTACCGTAACTGGGACTGCATTACGCCGTTCCCCGTGCATGGACTCGACAAGGCGATGGGCCTCCCACGCTCGATCGTTCCGCGTATTTCGCTCGCGGGCGGTATCATCGGTTTTTGTACCGGTATGTCGATGATCTGGTGGACGGGCGAGGTGGACTATCAGCTCATCGTCGGCGGCAAACCTCTTTTCAGTCCCATGTTTGCTTTTCCCGTGAGCTATGAGCTCACAATTCTCTTCACCGCGTTTGCGACGATCGGCGGCATGTTGTTCCTCAACGGCCTGCCCATGCACTATCACGCGGTGCTGAAATACGAGCACATCCGCCGCGGCATGGATGATCAGTTTTTTATCGTCATTGAGACGCGGGATCCGCGCTTCAATCTCGCCAACACCAAGGCCCTGCTTGAAAAAGCCGGCGGGAAAAACATCTCGGAACTCGAGGCCTGAGCCATGCGCAACGTCTACCTCGTCACCGCATTTGTCGGCGTGCTCATCGTTTCCATTTTTGGTTTCCGTGGCACGAAGTTCACTTCGCCTCCGATCGATGTCCTCCCGGCTTGGGCTTTTCCCGGGATGCAAAATCAACCGAAGTTTCGCCCGCAATCAGAATCCGCTTTCTTCGCGGATGGTCGTGCCGACCGCGTTCCCGTCGAACACACCGTGATGCGTGGCATGTTGCGGGAAGACGACCACCTCAATCGCGGCAAGGACGCCACCGGCGCCTTCGCCCGTGGTTTCCCCGCAACACTTTCAGTCCCGGTTGACCTCAAGTTCGTCCAACGCGGCCGGGATCGTTACGAAATCTATTGTGCGCCCTGCCATAGTGCCGTGGGTGACGGCGCTGGTATCACGAAACAATATGGGATGGGTGCGACTCCAACTTTTCACGACGACCGGCTCCGCAAGATGCCCGAAGGCGAAATTTACAATACGATCACCGTCGGCTCGCCCAACAAGAACATGCAGTCCTACGCCGATAAACTCGCGCCCGAGGATCGCTGGGCGGTCGTCGTCTACCTCCGCGCTCTGCAACGCGCTCAGCAGGGTGGCGTCGCCGACGTCATCGACGCCGCCGCTAAACAAACTCTCGGTCTCAAATGAGCAGCACGTACGCAGCTACCGCTTCCGCGGCCCTCCCGTCTGAGAACTCGACCGCCGCCACGGCGACTAAGGCGCTCACCGTCGGTCTCGTCGGTCTTGCGGTCACCGCCCTCGGTGCGGCCATCATGCCCGATCGGCACGGCCCTGTGATGTCCTATCTCGTTGGGATCACCTTCTGCACCTCAATCCTAATCGGCATGCTCATGCTGATTCTGATTCATCACATCGTCGATGCGTCGTGGTCGGTTGTGATTCGTCGGCAGTTCGAGCACGCGCTCTCCGCCTTCAAATGGCTCTTCGTTCTCTTTATTCCGCTGCTCGTCCTAGCTTGGGTTAAGCCTGGCTTCGTCTGGCCGTGGATGGATCTCACCCACGAGTTGCATGGGCACGGGACCGTCGGCGCCGATATTCTCTATCAAAAGAAGTCCGGCTTCCTGAATTTGAACATGTTCACGGGCATGACCCTCGCGTTTTTTGCCAGCTGGGTCTGGCTCTCCGCGCGCCTCCGTAAGGCTTCGTTCACCCAAGATTCCGACGGTGATATCAAGTGGACATTCATGAACCGGAAGACGGCAGCATTGGGCCTCCCCATCGGCGCGCTGACACTCAGTTTTGCGGCGATCTACTGGGTTAAATCACTCGAATACCACTGGTTCTCGACGATGTATGGCGTGTGGTTTTTCGCCAATTGCGTCCGTGGTGCTCTGGCCGTCGGCGTAATCATCATGATCTGGCTGTGGAATCGCGGTGACTATAAGGGCGTGCTCAACACGAATCATTTTTACTCGATCGGCATGCTGGCTTTCGCCTTCACCGTTTTCTGGGCCTACATTACGTTCTCTCAGTATTTTCTGATTTGGAATGCCAACGTCCCCGAGGAAACATTCTGGTATAACCTACGGGAAGTGAATCACGACGGCTCCACCAACCAATGGTGGTATGTCGGTCTGGTGCTGCTATTTGGTCACTTTTTCGTCCCGTTCCTCTACTTGCTTTCCTACAAACACAAGGTCGTCCATTCGAAGATCAAACCGATCATGTGGTGGATACTGGCGGTGATTCTCGTCGACATGTGCTACAACATCATGCCGGTGCTCAAGGATGGGCACGGTGATTCATTGCCGTTCATTTCGCTCAATTTGCTCTGGGTCTTTACGTCTGTCGTCGGGATCGGTGGCGTATGCGTTTGGTCCTACTTGAAGAGTTTTCCTACCGCCAAGCTCATCCCCATTCGCGATCCCCGCATATCTGAGAGCCTTACGCACCATGAGTGATTCATCCGCCCATTCTCCGCGGCCCGTGGCGCTGATTACGACGCTGTTCATCTTCGCCCTCGCGACCGCTGGATTCTTCCTCGTTCAACGCTCCTACCGTCCGGCAGCCGCGTCGCCGCAAAACGCGGTCGCTGATAACCTGCCGAAGGACCTGGCGTGGAAAGCCACTCCCGCGAGTCGCAAGGAGGCCCTTGCCGGACTGCGTGAAAAACAAAACAAGCAGGCGACTTCTTATGTGTGGATTGATCAGAAGGCCGGCGTGGTCCAGCTCCCGCTCGAACGCGCGATGCAACTGACCGCCGCGCAATACGGTGCCAAGAAGTAATTCCCCTTTCTCGATGTCTTCGCCTTCCACTCACGCTGAAGTCACCGCCGCCGATACTGCTGGCCGCTGGCCGTTGTTGCTCCTCTTTGCCTCGGGACTGGTCTGGCTCGTCGTGAGCGGCGTCTTGGCCCTGGTTGCCTCGATTCAGTTACACTCGCCCGCGTTTCTCGCCGACTGTGCCTGGTTCACTCACGGTCGGGTGACGGCCCTCGTCGAAACCACCTTCGTTTACGGTTGGTGCGCTAATGCCGGGGTCGGCATCGCTTTGTGGGTGCTTGGTCGCCTCGGCGGCTCTCCGCTCCGTGCGCTCAATTGGGCCGTGGTTGGAACTCTTTTCTGGAATGCCGCCATCGCTCTCGGCCTGATCGGCATCGCGACGGGCGACGCGACTTCATTCTCCCTGCTTCAGATGCCCGGCTATGTGCAACCCCTCTTGGTCGCCGCGTATGTGGCGATGAGTGTTTCAGGCATTCTGGCGTGGAACGGTCGCCGCACGGACGGTACTTTCGCGTCGCAGTGGTATGCCGTCGCCGCCCTTTTTATTTTTCCGTGGTTGCTCGTCGCCGCGCAGGCGATGTTGGTCTGGAGCCCAGTTCGTGGAGTGTTGCAAGCCGTGGTTGACGGTTGGTATGTCCAATCGGTGCTCTCCCTTTGGCTCGCGCCCCTCGCTCTCGCCGGAGCCTACTACGTCGTGCCCAAGGCCACCGGTCGTGCGTTACCGAGCTACGAATTTGCGCCGTTGGCCTTCTGGACGCTGCTCTTCGTTGGTTCCTTTTCTGGCGGGCGGCACCTCATTGGTGGGCCGGTACCTGCCTGGCTGCCCACGCTGGCCAACGCGGCGTGCTGGATGCTGCTCTTTCACTTTTCGGTGGTGGCCCTTAATCTCCGCGGGGTTTTCAGCCGTGGTGGCACCGCGTTCAAGTTTATCTCATTTGGTCTGTCGGCTTATGTCCTTGGATCACTGCTCGACGCGATGACCTCTTTCCGTGGTGTGGCGCTCATCACCCAGTTTACCTATTTCGCGACCGCGCAGCAGCAACTGGCTCTTTACGGCGGAATCTCGATGCTGTTCTTCGGTTCAATCTATTTTGCCATGCCCCGCCTGACCGGGCGGTCGTGGGCCTCCGGTGCCTTGGTGCGAGGCCACGCGGCCCTCACGATTCTCGGCGTATTGTTACTGGTCGTGAGTCTCGCGGTTGCCGGTTGGATCCAAGGGCACGATCTTAATAACGCCAAGATAGCTTACGCCGAACTGTCGGCCCACACGCGTCCTTGGCTGCTGGTTGTCACCGCGGCTTATAGTATTCTGCTTTTTGGTAACCTGCTTCTGTTCGTGAATTTTATTCTCAGCGTTTGCTCCGCGTGTTGCGTGCGTTCCGATAACCTACCGGATTCGAGTTCCTTCCGCCAGCCTTCAGCCATGGAGGTCCCCGCGTTATGATGAAAAACGGTTTCCTTTTCTTTGCGGGTCTATTCGCCGCTTTTGCTTTCGGCTGGGCAGGGATTGCCTTGGGCTCGCATCGGCAGCTCGGTGCGCTTGCTCCGTATCACGACGATAGCGAGGGCTCCTCCTTTCCGTCCCGGCCGCCCGGCCTCGCAGCTCGTGGCCAGCTGGTTTACGCCGATCTCGGGTGTGCCTCCTGCCACACACAGCAGGTTCGTCGTCCTGATTTTGGCTCTGACAAGGACCGCGGTTGGGGCGAGCGCCAAAGTGTAGCGCGCGATTATATTTATCAAGTTCGCCCGCAGCTGGGAAATTCTCGGACAGGACCAGACTTGGCAAACCTCAGCGGACGCAAGGCACCTTTCGATGCCGCTGAACTCACCGTTTTCCTTTACACCGGTATTTTGCCCGGCGGCAAGGTTCTCTCGCATCCCCCCTTCAAGTTTCTCTTCGACGACGCGGTGGTGGTCGGTGAGACCTCGGCATACGCCTTAGTGTTGCCTCCCAGCCTAGCTCCGGCCGCCGGTCGTCAGATTGTGCCCACGGAACGTGCCCGGACGTTGGTCTCCTATCTTCAGAGTTTGAATACACCTTATGAGTTCCCTGAAGCGCGTCCCGTCACGCCTGCAGTAGCGCAGAAGGAAGGCGCCCACAAATGAGCACGCCGTCCAACCAAGACCCGCGACTTGATCAGGCTGCCGCTTCTGACGAGAGTCTGTTGGCCTCGCACGAGAAACTGCTCGGCACCCAGCCGGACGAGAAAGCGCGTTACAAATTAGTTCCGCTAACACTTCTCTTCTTTTTTAGCGGACTCATCTTCTTTGCCGGAACCTACCTCAACCGCTACTCTGGGTTGTTTGATCCCCACATTTATAACGAGAACTCCCTTCCGACCACGGGTGCGGCTGTTGCTGTAAAAATCGATCCACTGGTTTTGGGAAAAAAACAATACGAGGCCGTCTGTATCACGTGTCACCAAGCTACTGGGTTGGGGCAACCTGGCGTCTTTCCTCCTCTCGCCGGTTCTGAATGGGTCAACGGTTCAGATGATCGTCTGATCCGGGTGGTGGTTTACGGCCTTCAGGGGCCGATTAAGGTCATGGGCGTGGATTATAACGGAGCCGCGATGCCTGCGATCGGCAAAGTGGCCGGATCTGGCTTCAACCTTAGTGACGAAAAAATAGCTGCCGTCCTCACTTACATCCGCCAGCAGTGGGGTAACTCCACCGCTGCGATTACGACTGAGCAGGTGGCCGCGGTTCGCTCCAAAGACGGTGACCGCAAGGCCTACACTGCGGCGGAACTGCTCAAATAGCGTCGCCAAATTTTTTTGGCCCCTCGCCTTTTTCGGACGCCGCGCTGTCGCCAGCGCGGCTTTTTTGTGAGCGGGTCCGGATGAATTCGGACGGGCGAGCCTCTCTATCGGCCGTGGCGCCGAAAATCGCTTCGGGCGGGAAAATTGGGGCCACCGTCACAAATTCCCGTCTGCCATGGCTCAAACAAAAATCCAGGATCGTCTTGGACCCCGGGCACACGTGGCGCGAAAGCGCATCGTGTAGCCTCGGCAAGTGTGCGTCAGGCGAAAGAATCTTCGCGGCCCACGGTAGTGGCACAAAATCGACAGTGGCGCGGCAACAGGTTGCGTCGGCGGAGGACGAAGCTACGGGCGAAAAAAAGCCCGGGCGGGTGGGCCCGGGCTTGGTTGCGCTGGAAATACGGCGGTGGGGAAACCGCCGCTCCGTTCGGAGGCGGATTGTAGTCCGCCTTACTTGAACATTTTGTCCTGCGCGTTGCCGCCGCTGAGGAGGTAGGCGACGAGGTCTTTGAGTTCTTCGGGGTTCAGGGCGTTGATCAGGCCGGGGGGCATCATCGAGACGGGATAGTCTTTACGGGATTTTATCTTCGCGACTTCGACGCGCGTCGTTTCATCCGGAGCGAAGGGGTTGGTCATGATGGAGAGCCGACCGGCTTCTTCGCCGACGATGCGGCCAATGACAGGGCCGCCTTCGGTGAGGGTGAACTGCTCGGTGCCATATTGGTCGCTGATCACTTTCGAGGGTTCGACGATGTTTTCGAGGAGATCTTTGATGCTATAACGGCTGCCGGCACCCGTAAGGTCGGGTCCGATACCGGCACCTTCGTTGCCCAGGCGATGGCAGATGATGCAGGCCGTGGCGCCGAACATGGCTTTGCCTTGCGCGAAATTGCGGCCGGTGAGGTGGCCGGTGATGAGGGCGGTGGCCTCCGCCACGGTGTAGGCGCGGCCTGGTCCCTTGGGGCTGACGGCACCGGCGACGATCGAATGGATCGGGGCTTTCGAGAGTTCGTCGAGGGCGATGCGTTCGGCGGAGTCGGTGACGTGGGCGAGGGACTCCGTGCGGATGTTGCGGATGAAGCCGGTAAAGCTGGCGCCGCCTTTCCAAGCGCTGGTGCGGGGGAACCACGAGAAATATTCGCGGCGGAGCGCGGGCGTCCAGCCGACCGTGGCGTGGCGGAGGTTGTAGGAGTAGATGATCTGTTGGCGATCGGAGCGGCTGGCGGTCACGCTGTTGACGGTGGCGCCGTAGCGGTCGTTGCGGGCGAGGAGGGCTTGGGTGGCTTGCTCTTCGGGAGCGGTGCCGGGCTTTTCCGGGATGCGGAGGAGCGGGACGGTCTTGGCCACGACCGTGGGCGAATCGAGATAGACGAGCAGGGAAACGAGTTCGCGGTTTACGAGGGTGTCGGCGTGCGGGAAGAGCGGGTCGAGTTGGGCGGCGACGCGGGCACAGGTGGCGGGATCTGGTTTTCCCATCCGGGCGAAGGCGAGTTGCCAAGCTCGGAGGAGCGGGAGTTGGAGGGCGGCGGGCTGTTTCGCGAAGTCGAGTCGGGAGAGCGCATCGATGATGCGGGGTTGCAGATATTTTTGGCCGACGCGGGAGAGGGCGATGAGGGCTTCGATGGAGGCCGTGGGGTTTTTTTCGGCGAGGGCACGGTTGGCCCAGTTGTCGGGGAACTGCCGCTCGAGGGCGACGCGGGCGGCGGTGCGAACGAAGCGGTCGGAGTGAGAGAGGTGGGGCCACACGGCGGCGATGGCCTCGGGGCCGGTGCCTTCGGCGTGGTAGGCTTCGAGGGAGCGGCGGAGTTTGGCCTCGGGCGTGGGCGCGGCGGGCTTGGTGGGGGCGGTGCTCGCGGTGCCGGCGTAGGTGACGCGGTAGAGGGCGGCTTGGGTGCGGCGGCCACCGACGCTAAAATACATGGCGCCGTCGTTGGGGTTGATAATCAGATCAGTGAGCGGGAGGGGTTTTCCTGATACGAACTCTTCTTTTTCGCCGATGAACGTCGCGCCATCGGGGCGGTGATGGATCGCGTAAAGGGTGCCGTAGGTCCAGTCGGCGGCGAAGAGGGCGTGTTGATACTTGGCGGGGAATTTCGCGCCGGTGCCAAACACGGTGCCGGTGGGCGAGCCGGGTCCGATGTCGATGGTCGCGGGCAGGCTGTCGGCGTAGTAGGCGGGCCAGCGGCCGGCACCAGAGCGCCAACCGTAGTCGCCGCCGTCGACGACGTGGTTAATGCGGTTCGGGATATACCACGGGGAGCCTTGGTCCCACTCCATGTCGGAGTCGTAGGTGAAGAGTTCGCCGTTTTGGTCGAAGGAGAGGTCGTATTGGTTGCGGAAGCCGAGGGCGAAGAGCTCGACGGTTTTGCCGTCGGGGTCCATGCGGCCGATGTAGCCGCCGGGGGCGAATTTGTTTTTCGCGTGACCGCGGGCGTCCCACATGCGGGGGAGGAGGTGATCCTCGTCCCAGGAGACGGCGCGAGATTTATTAAGGTTGGTGGGCAGATCGGTGTGGTTGCCGTTGGCGAAGTAGATGGACTTGCCGTCGGGGGCGAGGGCGAGGGAATGGGGGCCGTGTTCGCCGCTGCCGCGCATTTCGCGGAGGTATTTGATCTCGTCGAACTGGTCGTCGCCATTGGTGTCGCGGAGGCGCCAGACGCCCTGCTTGGCGGGGACTTCGTCGACCATGACGTAGAGGCTGTCGAAGGCGTAGAGCAGGCCGTGGGCGCCGATCGTGGGGGACGCGGCGCCGTCGGTGGCCTGGGCGCGTTTGGGCGTAGGGCGGGGCTCGGCGCCGGGAGGGGGCGTGACAGCGGGGAGCGTGATGGCGAGTTTCTCGACCTTGGTGCCGGCGGAGGTGCCGAGGGGTGGGAGAGTGATGCGGTAGAGAGCGCCGTATTGGTCGGCGGCGGTGATGCGGCCTTTCGGATCGATGGCGAGTGCGACCCAGGAGCCCTGTTCTTCTTTGGGAACCGTGTAGAGGAGCTCGACCTTGAAGCCGGGGGCGACCTTGAGTTCGGAGGGGTCGGTGGCGACGGTGAGGGTGGCCATCTCAGCGCGGGCGGTGGCGGCGGGGGCGACGGCTTTGGCTTTGCCCTTGGATTTCTCCTTGGGGGTTTGCGCAGGGAGCGCGACGGCGGTGAGGCCGAGGAGGAGC
Organism: Opitutus sp. GAS368; assembly: GCA_945871085.1. GTDB lineage: Bacteria > Verrucomicrobiota > Verrucomicrobiia > Opitutales > Opitutaceae > GAS368. Next base: position 12,491 of record CAMBVX010000133.1, read on the forward strand.
AGCGTGCCGAGGCGTGCGAGCCGGTGGTGGAATGGGAGGGAGGGTGTCATGGTTTGGGAAAGGGGATGGAGAAGGGCGAGAGGGTGGCGCTGGCGCGCCGGGAGGGGGCAGATGGATTGCTTCGTCGCTGCGCTTCGCGCGATGACAAGGAGTGGGCTGGAGGAGGCGGATGGATTGCCGCGTCGCTGCGCTCCTCGCAATGACAAGGCCTAGAATTTGTAGGTGGAGGAGATGAAGTAGGCGCGAGGTTGGACGGGGACGTATTGGAGCATCGTGTCTTTGCCGGTGGCGGGGAGCGAGGTGTAGCTCTGGCGGTCGCCGGGGTTTACGCCCCAGCCGCGCCATGTCATGACGCCCTCGCTGTCGGTGAGGTTGTTGATGTTGAAATTTACGGACCAGCGACGGGAGAATGTGTAGCCGGTGCCGAAATCAAATTGGTTGAAGCGGGGGAGAATGATCACGTTGGCAACGTTACCGGCGCGCTCGCCCATGTGTTTCCACGAGAGATTCGCGAAGTATTTCGGGGTCCGGTAGCTGAGCGTTTGGTTGAGGATGAAGTCGGGATTGTTGTCGGATTTTCTGCCGGTGAAATCGAGGTAGCTGTCGTCGTCGCGGCCGTTGACGCCGGCGACAAAAATTTTCCACACAGTGTTGGTCGAGAATTGTTTGGTGAAGACGGACCGGAGGCTCCAGCGATCCGTGATCTTTAGCTGGGCCTCGAGTTCGAGGCCGTAGGACGTGACGGCGTTGTAAATCGGGTCGGGGTAATAGGCGGTGACGCCATCGGCTTCGATGGCCTGAGGGTTGCTGTTCACGTTGTTGAGCTGCGTCCAAAACGGAGTGGCGGTGAGCGTAATATTTTTGCGTTTCCAGCGGTAGCCGAGCTCGGCCTGCATGATGGATTGGGGGCGGGGCTTGAGATTATTGAGGCGAAACTGCGTGGTGTAGTTGCGGAAGAAACCGTAGTCGGGGGCCTTCTCGCCGTCGGCGAAGCGGACGTAGAACGAGTTTTCGTTGTTGATGACGTAGTTGCCGGCCGAGGACCACGAGAAGCTGTGGACGTCTTTGTCGAAGTCCCACTTGCCGGTGGGATTGGGGCCGGTGAAACGGTTGTCGGCCATCGTGAAAACATTGCCGTCCGGACCGCCGTAGGTCGGGTCCCAGTTGCCGCGGGCGTTTTGCGTGCCGGTTTGGTTGAAGCCTTTGACGGCGTAGCGTTCGCCGCGGAAACCCCAGTCGAAGCTGAGGCGCTGGCTGATTTCCCATTTGTGACCGAAGAAAATCGCGACCTGGCGGGCGAGGGCTTTGTCGCGCGTGTAGCCGACGCCGAGGGCGGTGAAGCCCTCGGGATTGGTGAGGAGGACGGGTTGGCCGTTGAAACCGGCGACGGCGGTGAGGGCGGCGGCGGGTGTGCCGGCGGGGGCGTTCGCGGCGGTGGCGGGAATCCAGGTGAGGGCGAGGGGCTGCGGTTGCTCCACAAGCGGCGAGGCGGTGCGGCCGCCGCTGGTCTGGCGGTCGGAGATTCCGGCGTAACCGAAGTAACTGCCGGCGGTGAACGAGTGGCTGCGCCATTTTTTCGTGATGGAGAGATTCTCCATGATTTCGTTGACGTGTTCGTTGGCGACGCGGCCGGTGTTGGTCCAAAGCGCATTCGGGAGGATCGTGTTGTTGGGGAGATTGGAGAAGCGCAGGACGAGTCCGGGATTGGAGAGCGCGTTGGCGGCGACGGTGAAGGCGCCGTTGGAGGTGACCTCGGCGAGGATGGCGCCGGTCGAGCGATCGGTGAAACGATAGAGGCCGGCGGGGATGCGGCCGTTCTGGCCGCCGCCGCTAAACTGGATCGCCATCGTGCTGTAGAAATTCGGCCAATCGATCGAACGCGGGGTGATGCCGGAGCTGGAATTCCAGTCGGCCCAATTGCGGGAGAATTTTACGTTGTGGTTGAGCGACCAGCCGTCGCCGAATTCGTGTTTCCACTCGGCGCCGACGTAGCGCTGGCGTGAGCGGACGGCGTCGGTGGTGTCGAAGGTGGAGAACTGGGTGTCTGTTTCGCGCGGGAATTGGTGCGAGCTTTTTGGGAGCAGATTGGTGCTGTAGCGGCTGAGGCCGGGGTATTGTTTGGGGTCCTCGGGATTGCGCGCGAGGAGGTATTCATACCAGTGGTTTCGGTCGTCGAGGAACTTGCCGTAGAGTTTGATCGAGCCGTGGCCGTAGTCTTTGAAGAGATTGCCGCGGAGATTGAAGCCGTCGTTCATCGGCCAACCCGAAGGAGGGCGGTGGCCCTCGGCGTAGCGGTAGAAGCCGCCGACGTTGTAGACCCAACCCTTCGCGCCGAGCGCGCCGGGGAGTGGACCGCCCATGGTGAGGTCGCTGCGGTATTGCGGGGAGCCTTGGCCTTCGAGACCGAGGCGGGTACGGATTTCGCCGCCGAAGCGGTCAGGGCCGTGGCGCGAGATGTAGTTGAAGGCGCCGCCGGGAGAATTGGAGGAGGTGATGGAGGCGCTGCCGCCGCGAACGGCTTCGACCCGTTGGAGCGTGGCATCGGGGCGGTTGAAGTAGCCGGCGCCGTAGTTGCCGAAACTGGCGTTGGTGATCGGCAGACCGTCCTCCTGCATGGAGACGTAGTAGGTGCCGTTGGCGCCGTCGGAGCTGTCGGCGGAGATGCCGCGCGAGTAGACCATACCGCGGATTTCGCCGAGGGAAGAATTCACGAAAACGCCGGCGACGTTGAGCAACATGTCGTCGGCGCTGATCGCGATCTGTTCGGACAGCATGTCGGCGTTGAGCGCGGTGATGGCGGTGGTGGCCTTGCGGGCCTCGGTGGCGTTGAAGACGCCAGTGACGACGAACTGGTCGAGCTTCACGGCGGCCTCGGCGGAGGTGGGGGCTTTGGTGGCGCTGACGGCCGGAGTGGGGGCGGTTTGGGCGGGGGCGAGCGTGGGGGAGAGGGAGAGTAGGAGTGAAAGGGAAAGTGAAAGTGAAAGTGGGAGAGTGGGGGCTTTCATGGGGTGGGTGGGATTTGGCGGCGGCTGGAAAGCCGCCGCTCCGTTTCTTTAGAAGCGGCCGTTGACGCCGAAGGTGAGGGAGGTGCCGTTGAGAATGGTGTTCTGCATCTGGGAACGGACGCCGCGGTAGAGGGACTGGGGCTCGTTGGTGAGATTGGCGGCGTCGAGCGTGAGTTGGAGGTTGGGGCGAACCTGATACGAGACGCCGGCGTTCACGGTGGCGTACTGGAAGCGGTAGAGATTGCGGCCGGGCGTGGCGGCGGTGAACGCGGTGATGTAGCTGCCGGTGAAATTGTAGAGGAGGCGTGTGCTGAATTTCCGGTAGCGCCAGGAGAGCGTCGCGTTGCCGGTGCGTGGGATGAAGCCGGGGACCTCGTTCGTGCTGCGTGATGTAAGGCCGCCGAAATTTCCGCTCGTGCTGATGAGCGTGTAGTTGGCGGAGGCGCCGAAGCCCTTGAGGAGACCGGGGAGAAACGTGAACTGCTGCTGGTAGTTAAATTCCCAGCCGGTGACTTTGGCGGTGCCGGCATTGGCAGAGGTGAGGCGGGTGAAGCCGGGGTATTCGCCGTTGTAGCCGTTGTCGGTGCCGGTGCCGATGGTGCCGGCGTTGGTGCCGGTGACGATGTAGTCGGTGATGGTTTTATTGAACCAGCCGAGGGAAAGGGTGCCGACGGGCTCGAAGTAATACTCGAGGGTGGCGTCCCAGGTGGCGGCGTTCTGTGGGAGCAGGCTCGGGTTGTTGACGGTGAGCGTTTGGTTGGTCTCGGAAATAGTTTCGTTCGGGAGGGCGTTGTTCAGCGGTGGGCGGCCGAAGCTCGTGGACCAGCTCAGGCGGGCTTTGAGATTGGAGGTGAGATCGTGGGAGAGATGCGCGCTGGGAAACGATTTTGTGTAGTCGCCGCTGAGGAGGCGCTGGGTGCCCGCGTAGTCGCGGGTGGCGGAGCCGACGGGATCGGCGGTTTGCTGGGCGACGGTGCTGCCGGTGCGGGTGCGGACCCAGCCCCAGCTCGAGGTTGCGGTGCGCTCCGTGCGCACGCCGGCGATGAGGCC
>CAMBVX010000134.1 GCA_945871085.1 Opitutus sp. GAS368
ACCAAGCGGAGCCTCCGCCCGCCTTCCATCCCGACCCGCAACTCGTCGCGCGCGGCCAGGTGCTGTTCACCCAACACCGCTGCGACGCGTGTCACACCGTCGAAGGCCCGCGCACGATGCCGACCCTCGCGGCGTTGGACCAAGTCCGCGCCGAGCGCGGGTGCTTGTCGACCCAGCCCGGCGCGTGGCCGCAGTATTCGCTATCGGACTCGCAACGCACGGCGGTGCGCGCCGCGCTTGTTCCGCAGGTAGCGCCGCTGAGCGTCGCCGAAAACGTCGAGCTTTCACTCACCCGCTTGAACTGCCTCGCTTGCCACCAGCGGGGAGAACTCGGCGGTGTGCCTGCGAATCGCAACGCCCACTTCACTAGCCAGGACGAAAACCTCGGCGATCAAGGCCGCCTGCCACCGTCGCTCACCGGCATCGGCGCGAAGCTCAAACGCGACTGGCTTCGCGAAGTGGTGGTGAACGGCGCGTCCGCGCGTCCGTATCTCAACACGCGGATGCCGAAGTTTGGCGCGGCCAACGCCGAGCCGCTCGCCATCTGGCTCAAGCAGCTCGACACCTTGCCACCTGCGGAGTTCACGCGCGTCGCCAAGAGCGACAAGCCGCACGAGATCGGACGCGAACTCGCCGGCAGCAAGGCGCTCAATTGCATCGCCTGCCACACCTTCCGCGGGAAGAGCGCCGCTCCCCTCCGCGCGCTGGACTTGACGACCATGACCGAGCGGTTGGAGGAAAACTGGTTTCACCATTTCCTCGCCAATCCGCAGCGGTTCTCGCCGCTCACCATCATGCCGGGCTTTTGGCCAGATGGGAAATCGCCCTTGCCTGATGTGCTCGGCGGCGACTCCGGCAAGCAGCGCGATGTGCTCTGGCAATATCTTGAGCGCGGTCCCGAGGCGCGTGAGCCGCAGGGCTTGGTGCTGGAGCCGCTCGTCATCTCGGTGCCGAATGAGGCGGTCATCATCCGGCGAGCGTTCCCCGGCATCGGCAAGCGCGGCATCGGCGTGGGTTATCCGGGTGGCATCAACCTTTCCTTCGACGCAGGCCAGATGCGGCTTGGCTCGATCTGGAGCGGCGGGTTCATCGAGGCCTCCGGCCTCTGGCGCGGCCAGGGTTCAGGTCAGGCTCGCATCCTCGGCAAGGACACCACCATTTTCCCGCCCGGCCCCGCGTTTGCGGTGCTCGCCTCTCCAGAGGCCGCATGGCCGGCGCTCGATGCCACGCCGGGCCCGTCGCCGCATTCGTTCACGGGCTACTCGCTCGACGCCCAGCAACGCCCCACGCTCCGCTATTCCGTAGATGATTTTTCCGTGGAGGATTTCTTCATCGAACGCCGCGACACCAGCGGGAGAGTATTTATCGAACGGACCCTGAAGTTCCCCGCCGCGCCTCCGGCGGCCATGCACTTCCGGGTGGCCCTAGACAAAATCATCGAGCCACGCGGTGCCCATGAATTTGAAGTCGGCAAGCACCTTCGCGTGCGTCTGCCCTCCGAACCCATCATCCGCAATGCCGGTGAAGGGAAGGAACTCCTGCTGCCCGTGCGCGGGGAACTGCGCATCGAATACCACCTCGCTGCGAAACCATGAAACTCCGCTTCATCATCTCGATGGGCATGCTCCCGTTCGCCGCCCCGGCGGCGGAGAATTTCGGCGATTCCTGGGGCACGGCGGAACGGGAGGCGGCTTACTACCGCATCGTCAACGTCCCGCTGCCCGAGGGCGTGTATCTGGAGGCGGGCAGTTTCGTTTCGCTGCCGGATGGTCGGCTGGCGGTGGGCACGCGGCGCGGGGAAATTCTCCTGGTGAGCGGCATGATGGACGAACACCCGCGTCCGACCGTGCATCGTTTCGCCAGCGGGCTGGATGAAGTGTTGGGCCTCGCGCATCGCGACGGCGCGTTCTACGCCACGCACGCCACGGAAGTCACCCGCATCACGGACGCGAATGGCGACGGACGCGCGGACCGCTTCGACACCTTGAGCGACAAGTGGGGTTTTGGGCACTACCACGAGTTCGCGCTCGGCTCGAAGTTTGACGCGGCGGGGAACCTCTACGTCGCGCTCGGGTTATCGGAATCGTACAACTCGAAAGCGTTGTTCCGCGGGTGGGCGCTGAAGATTACACCGGAGGGGAAGACCATCCCGTTGTGCAGCGGCCTGCGCAGCCCCCTCGGCGTGGGCGAGAACGAGCACGGCGAAATGTTCTACGTCGAGAGCCAGGGGCCGTGGAACGGCGCGTGTTCGCTGAAGCATCTCAAGCCCGGCGGCTTTATGGGACACCCCGTCAGTTTCAACTGGTATCCGTTCGCGCCGAACATGGGGCCGGAGCCGGTGAAGCCGAACACGCCCTCGCGCATGGAAGTGGAGCGCAAGCGCGTGAAGGAACTCGTGCCTTACGCCGTGGTGTTCCCCTACAAGAAAATGGGCCGCTCGATTTCCGCGTTCGAGGTGAACCGCTCGGGCGGAAAGTTTGGGCCCTTTGAGAATCAGATGTTCGTCGGCGACTACTCCTTGAGCATCGTGATGCGCGTGACGACCGAGCTGATCAACGGCGTGTGGCAGGGCGCGTGTTACCCGTTCCGCGAGGGATTAGGGATGGGCATTCTCGCGGTGCATTTCACACCGCGCGGCCAACTCGTCGCCGGCGGCACGAACCGCGGCTGGCCCGTGCGCGGCATGAAGGACAACCTGCTCCAGCGCCTCGACTGGACCGGCAAGATGCCGTTCGAGATTCTCGACATCCGAGCGCAGTCCGATGGGTTCAGCGTGCGTTTCACGCAGCCCGTGGATTCCGCGCTCGCCTCGCGTCCGGAGAGCTACGAGCTCCAGACCTACACGCACATTTATCAGCAAGGCTACGGCAGTCCCGAGGTGGATCACACGCGCCCGACCGTGACCACCGCCGAGGTTGCGCCCGATGGCATGAGCGCGCGTCTGCGGGTGAAGGGCCTGGTGCAAGGCCACGTCCACGACTTTCACCTGCCGGCGCTGAAATCTCGCGACGGCGAGCCGCTGCTGCACGACCGCGCCTACTACACGTTGAACGAGATTCCCAAGCACTGAACCACATCATTCCGAAACACTTTCCGTGAAAATCAAACGCATCCTCGCCTACCGAGTTGAACTTCCGCTGCACGAGACCACCTACAAGTGGAGCGGCGGCAAATCCGTCACCGTGTTCGACAGCACCATCGTGCGCGTCGAGACCGACACGGGACTTGTCGGCCACGGCGAGGTTTGTCCGCTCGGGCCATTTTATCTCCCGGCGTATGCCGAGGGCGTGCGCGCCGGTTTGCGCGAACTCGGCCCCCACCTCATCGGCGAAGACCCGCGTCAGCTGACGAGACTTAATCGCACGATGGATGCCGCGCTCAAGGGTCATCCCTACGTGAAGAGCGGCCTCGACATCGCGTGCTGGGACATTCTCGGTCAGGCGTGCGGCATGCCCGTGTGCGAATTGCTCGGCGGCCGTTACGGCGAAGACGTGCATCTCTACCGCGCCATCTCGCAGGAGTCGCCGGAGCACATGGCCGCGAAGGTCGCGGGCTATCGCACGGAGGGTTACCGCCGCTTCCAGCTCAAGGTCGGCGGCGATCCGGACACGGATATCGCGCGGATCTTCGCCGTCGCCGCGAAGCTCCAGCCCGGCGACCGCCTCGTGGCCGACGCGAATACCGGTTGGGTGCAGCACGAGGCCGTGCGCGTGGCTAAGGCCGTGCGCGACGTGGATGTTTATATTGAGCAACCTTGCCTCACCTATGAGGAGTGCCTCGCCGTGCGCCGCCAGATTCCGCACCCGTTCGTACTGGATGAAAACATTGACGACCTCGGCATTCTGCTCCGCGCCAAGGCCGATCTCGCGATGGACGTGGTGAATCTCAAGATCAGCAAGCTCGGCGGCCTCACGAAGATCAAACAGGCCCGTGACCTCTGCGTGAGCATGGGCATCGGCATGACGCTGGAGGATTCATGGGGCGGCGACATCGCCACCGCCGCCATTGCGCACCTCGCGCACAGCACGCCCACAGAGTTCCTCTTCAGCACCACCGACTTCAACAGCTACGGTCCGGTGAGCATCGCCGATGGCGCGCCGCAGCGCGTGAACGGTCGCATGGCCGCCTCCACGTCACCCGGTCTGGGCATCACACCAAAGATGGATGTGCTCGGGAAGGCGGTTGTCGTCGTGTCATGAAAAAATCCCCGCTCATTATTGTCGCGCTCTGTGCAGCACTTGCGTCCGCAAGCGCGGCTCAGAAACCCAACATCCTGCTCATCCTCGCTGACGACCTCGGTTACGGCGATGTGCGCTGCTACAACGACCAGTCGAAGGTCGCCACGCCGCATCTCGACCGGCTCGCGCGCGACGGGATGCGCTTCACCGATGCGCACAGTCCCTCCACGGTCTGCACGCCCACGCGCTACAGTTTGATGACTGGCCAGATGGCGTTTCGAGTGCCGAATGGCGGCACGGTGTTCCAAGGTGCCGGCGGACCTTCCTTGATCGCTCCGGGTCGCCTGACGCTGCCGGCGATGCTGAAGACGCAAGGCTACGCCACCGCTGCGGTCGGCAAATGGCATGTGGGCCTGACGTTTCGCGACGAGGCGGGCGAACCGATTCACTCGGGGAAACTGGAAGAGGCGAAGCGCATCGACTTCAGTCGCCGCGTCGAAGGTGGCCCCGTGGACCACGGGTTTGAGACATTCTTCGGCACCGCGTGCTGCCCCACGACCGACTGGATTTACGCCTTCATCGATGGTGACCGCGTGCCCGTGCCGCCCGCCGGTCCGCTCGACAAATCGAAGCTGCCGAAACACCCCTACGCGGACGACTGCCGCCCCGGTTTCATCGCCCCGAATTTCCCCATGGAGGAAGTGGACCTCGTCTTTCTGAAAAAGAGCCGCGAGTTTTTGGAGCAGCACGTCCGGGCAACGCCGGACAAACCCTTCTTCCTCTACCACGCTGCGCAGGCCGTGCATCTGCCCTCGTTCCCCGCGCCACAGTTCAAGGGAAAGTCCGGTGCCGGGCCGCACGGCGACTTTATCCACCAGCTCGATTGGGTGGTCGGCGAGCTGATGAGCACGCTCGAGAAACTCGGCGTCGCCGACAACACCCTGGTCATTTTCACCAGCGACAACGGTCCGGAAGTCGACAGCGTCATTCACATGCGCGCCGAGCACGGCCACGACGGCGCGCGACCGTGGCGCGGCATCAAACGCGATAGCTGGGAAGGAGGCCACCGTGTCCCGTTCCTCGTCCGCTGGCCCGCCCAGGTGAAACCCGGCACCACCAACGCTCAACTCACCAGCCTCACCGACGTGATGGCGACCATCGCTGCCATCAGCGACGCCACGCTGCCCGACAACGCCGCCGAAGACAGTTTCAACCTGCTGCCCGCCCTGCGCGGCGAAGCCAGCGCGTCCATCCGCCCCTACCTGCTCACCCAAGCCTTCGCCGGCGCACGCACGCTCTCCATCCGGCGCGGACCATGGAAATATCTCGATCACCACGGATCCGGCGGAAACCGCTACGAAAACCATCCCGGCCTGAAGCCTTTCATGCTCCCTGACACCGCACCCGCCGCCCCCGGTCATCTCTACAACCTCGACACCGACCCTGGTGAAACGCGGAACCTCTACGCCGAGCGCCCGGAACTTGTGAAGGAACTCAAGGCCCTGCTCGAACACTCCAAAGCCAGCGGCCGAAGTGCGCCGAAGTTCTAGTCACACCATGAGCCCCCTCTGCGCACTCTTCGCGCCGGCCTTCATCTGCGGCCACGCCTCGGCGTGGTACACGAAGCGTGACCAGGTGGGGCAGACGCTCCCCTCCCTCGACTCGAAGCACACCAACTACGCGAACGCCGACGGCCAGACAGCCGACCGGCAAAAACGCGAACACCGGAAGACGCTTGAGGCCGACCTCTTCTCGCCTGCCGAAGTTGCGCGGTGGAAACGCGGCGCTGCGAACGCCGGCGACCATGACCTCGACGGCGCGAAGACGTTCGCGCTGCTGGGGCAGGCTTGCGCGGAGGGGCTGCTGGAAATCAGCCCGACCAAAATCGCCACATGAGCTCCGCGCGCTGAACGATGTTCGTCACAACTCAACCTATGATTCGCGCCTTTTTGATGCTGCTGGTTTGCACGCCAGTCCTCGCCCATCCCGTGCCGGAAAGCCCGCAGTGGCTCGTCTATCCCGGTGGTGATGGCCCGGGCAGGGGCAGACACATCGTGTTCATTGCCGCCGACCAGGAGTATCGCAGCGAGCAGTCCATGCCGATGCTCGCGAAGATTCTGAGCAGGCAACATGGCTTCGATTGCACCGTGCTCTTCGGAGTGAACGCGAAGGGCGAGGTGGACCCCACCCTTCCGGTTTATCCAGAGAAAGGGAAGGAAGCCGAGTTCAAGCCACACCACATTCCCGGCCTTGAGCATCTCGCCTCGGCGGACTTGGTGGTGTTCTTCACCCGGTTGCTCACCCTCCCGGTCGCGGAGCAACAGCAGATCGTGAACTATGTGGACTCCGGCCAGCCGTTCATCGCGCTGCGCACTGCCAACCACGGGTTCCGCGGACCGCTGCCGTACAAGCTCAACGGCAAGCAGGTGCGCTGGGGCGAGGACGTGCTGGGCGGCAGCTTTCTGGGGCATCACGGGCGCTGGCAGGCCGACTCCACGCGCGGCATCCTCGTCGAGGAGCAAAAGCAGCATCCTATTCTCAGCGGCGTCAGCGACATCTGGGGAAACTCCGACGTTTATCGAACCTACAAAGAGGGCACCGCCCTCCCGGCCAACTGCACCGCGCTCGTCTGGGGACAGCCGCTCATGGGCCGCAATCACGATGACGCACCGAATCCCAAGTTGGAGCCCCTGCCCGTCGCGTGGGCCAAACACTGGCAGACGAGCACCGGAAAAAATGCCCGCGTGTTTCACTCCACCATGGGCAGCGGCACCGACCTCCAGAGCGCCGGACTGCGTCGCCTGATCATCAACGCCGCCTACTGGTGCCTTGCGCTGGAATCCGCCATCACCGCCACCCACAGCGTGGACATCGTCGGCGACTACCAGCCGCTTTCCAGCGGATTCAACTACCTCAAACTCGGAGTGAAGCCGCAACCTATCTCAGCCTACAAATGAACACCAGCCGGCCTCAACCCCTCGCACTTGTTGCCGCGACCTGATCTCACCACCGCACGCCATCAAACCATGAAACTATCGATTAAACGTCTGCTCTCCGTCGTTGCGCTCTCTGCGCTCGGTTGCGGCCCGACCGTCGCGGCGGAGAAGAAGCCCGTAAAAGTCTTCATCCTCGCCGGGCAGTCGAACATGGAGGGCCACGGCTTCGTCGTCGCCGATCCTCAGCGCAACGGCGGCCGCGGCTCGCTCGAGTTCCTCGTGAAAAATCCCGCGACCGCGCCCCGCTTTGCGCCGCTCGCCACGCCCGACGGCCAGTGGCGCAAGCGCGACGACGTGTGGATTACTTATCTCCAACGCCAGGGGCCGCTCACCGTGGGCTACGGCGCGCTCCCGGAGCCCACCCGCCCAGCAAAGATCGGGCCCGAACTCGGTTTCGGCTGGGTGATGGGCAACGCACTCGACGAGCCTGTGCTCCTCATCAAATGCGCGTGGGGCGGCAAAAGCCTCGCGGTAGACTTTCGTCCGCCCAGCGCGGGCCGCCCGCCGTATTCGCTCGGCGCGAAAGCCGACGCTGCCGTCGCGCAGGACCCTGCGATTGTCGGCCATTACTTCCGCGAAACCCTCGCCCTCGTGAAGGCCGCCCTCGCCCGCGTCCCCGAACTCGTGCCGGGCAGCGACGGTCGTTACGAGCTCGCCGGCTTCGGCTGGCACCAAGGCTGGAACGACCGCGTCAACGATAAGTTCACGGCGGAATACGAATCGAACATGGCCCATTTCATCCGCGACGTTCGCCACGCGCTCGGCGCACCCACGCTGCCGTTCGTCATCGCCGAAACCGGCATGACCGGCGCCGGAGAGACGCATCCCCGCGCCTTGGCACTGATGAAGGCCCAGGCCGCCGTGGCGGAGCGCGCGGAGTTCAAGGGCAACGTCGCCTTCGTCGGCACCAAGGCGTTTTGGCGCCCCGCCGAGGAATCACCCAACCAGCAGGGCTACCATTGGAATTCCAACGCGGAAACCTACTACCTCATCGGCGAAGCGATGGGCGAGGTGATGCAGCGGCTGCTCGGTGCGCGGGGAATCCGACGTCATCCACTCCCTCGGCGAGGCGTTCCCCGTCGGCCGAAACCTCACGCCGTTCGTCGCGGTGACCGACGGGTCTCTCGCCGATCCACCGAAGGGCGACTCAGGCTGGAGGGATGCGTCCCGCCCTCGCAAAAATAGCCGTTTCTCCACCCGCCCACTCCTGCTCAAATCCTTCCATGCGTCACGAAGCCATTCCTTCCTCCTTGTTCATCGAGAACCGCACCCGCCTGACATCGCGGCTGCCCGCCAGCTCGCTTGCTGTCGTCAACGCCAACGACATCCCGCCGACGAACGCAGACGGTTCGCGGATCCCGATCCCCAATTCGGACCTGTTCTACCTCACCGGTATCGAGCAGGAAGAGACCATCCTCGTGCTCGCCCCCGACGCGCTCGACCCGAAACTGCGCGAGATCCTCTTCGTCCGTGAACCCAATGCGCACCTGAAAACGTGGGAGGGCCACAAGCATCCCAAGGACGAAGCGCAGGCCCTCTCCGGCATCAAGGAGATCAAGTGGCTCACCGAATTCCCCGCTATTTTCCACCGACTCATGTGCGAAATGGAGCACGTGTATTTGAACTCCAACGAGCACAACCGCGCGTCCATCGAGGTCGAGACCCGCGACGCGCGTTTTGTGCAACAAGTCCGCGCGAAGTATCCGCTCCACGATTATCGCCGGCTCGCCCGCCTGCTGCACGAGCTGCGCGTCATGAAATCCACGGCGGAAGTCGCGCTCATCCGCCGCGCCTGCGGGATCACGGGACAAGGTTTTCGCCGTCTGCTGCGCACCGTGCGGCCGGGCGTGATGGAGTATCAGGTCGAGGCCGAGTTGTCCCACGAGTTCATCGGGCACCGCGCCCAGTTTGCCTACAACCCCATCATCGCCTCGGGCGCCAACGCCTGCACGCTCCACTACAATGTGAACGATCAGCCGTGCCGCGACGGCGATCTGCTCCTCCTCGACGTCGCCGCGTGCTACGCCAACTACCAATCTGATCTCACCCGGACCATCCCCGTGGGCGGACGGTTCACCCAGCGCCAACGCCAGGTCTACGACGCCGTGCTGCGCAGCCTGCGCGCCGCGACGAAAGCCGCCGTGCCCGGCAAGCTGCACAAGGACTGGCAGAAAGAGTCCGAGAAAATTGTCGAAGAGGAACTGCTGCGCCTCGGCCTGCTCAAGCCCCGCGACATCAAACAACAAGACCCCGAAAAACCGGCGTTGAAAAAATACTTCATGCACGGCGTCGGCCATCCCATCGGACTCGACGTGCATGATGTGGGCTTGCTGAACCACGCCTTTGCGCCCGGCTGGGTGCTGACCGTCGAACCCGGCATCTACATCCCGGAGGAAGGCTTCGCCGTGCGACTGGAAAACACCGTGGTCGTCACCGACGGCGAACCCGTCGATCTCATGGCCGACATCCCCATCGAAGCCGACGAGCTCGAGGCACTGATGAATCGCGGCGCGAAAAAATCGAAACCCCGCCGATGAAACGCGCGGCTTCGTTGCGTTTCATTCTTTCCACGCTGTTGACCCTGTGCGCCGTGACTCTGCCAGCCCAGCAACCGCCACCTCGGGCCGAGACCGTCGCAGATGCCGCCACGCTCACCGTAGACCGCATTTTCGGTTCTCAGGAATTTCAAGCGGAGAGCGCGGGTCCGCTCGTGTGGAGCAAACGCAGCGCGACCTACTTCACCCTCGACGCTCCCCCTGCACACACCGGCGCTAGCGCGGACTCCGGGCGTGACTTGGTGCGCCACGATCTGGTGGGCGAAGGAAAATCAATCCTCTTGCCCGCGAGCGCCTTCATCCCGCCGGGCGCAGAGAAACCGCTCAAGGTCGGAGCCTTTGAGTTTTCCACCGACGAGTCTCGGCTGTTGATCTTCACCAACAGCAAACGCGTCTGGCGGCGCCACACGCGCGGCGATTACTGGGTGCTCGATGTGGCGACACGCGAACTGAAGCAGTTGGGCGGCGACGCCGAGCCCGCGACGCTGATGTTCGCTAAATTCTCGCCCGACGGCACGCGGGTCGCCTACGTCCGCGCCAACAATCTCTACGTCCAGGATCTGCGCGACCTGCGCATCACCGCGCTCACGACCGATGGCTCGGCCACGCTCATCAACGGCACCTCCGACTGGGTCAACGAAGAGGAACTCGGCCTCCGCGACGCGTATCGGTGGAGCCCAGATGGCACGGCCATCGTTTTTTGGCAGTTCGATACCAGCGATGTCGGCCAATTTCATCTCATCGACAACACCTCGGCCCTCTATCCGAAGATCACCTCGTTTGCTTATCCCAAGGTCGGCGAAAAAAACTCCGCTACGCGCGTAGGCGTGGTCTCCGCGACGGGCGGCACCGTGCGCTGGCTCGATATTTCCGGCGATCCGCGCGAGCACTACCTGCCGCACCTGGAGTGGTCGCCCTCCGGATCGCAGCTCTTGGCCCAGCAGCTGAACCGTCTGCAAAACACCCTCCGCGTGATGCTCGCCGATCCGAAGACCGGCGCGACGCGCACGATCCACACCGAGACCGATGCGGCGTGGGTCGAGAGCGAGAATCCCGTGCAGTGGCTGAACGGGGGCAAAGATTTTCTCTGGCTGAGCGAGCGCGACGGCTGGCGTCACGCCTATGTCGCGGGCACCGATGGCCGACGTTTCACGCGCGTCACCCAGGGCGACTTCGATGTCATCGACCCCGAGGCCGTGGACGCCGCCGGCGGCTGGTTCTACTACACCGCCTCGCCGGCCAACCCCACGCAACGCTACCTCTACCGGTCGCGCCTCGACGGCGGCGCGCCCGAGCGCCTTTCGCCCGCTGGTCAGCCCGGCTGGCACACGTATAATATTTCCCCCGACGCACAGTGGGCGGTCCACACCTACTCGAATTTCACGACCCCGCCGGTCGTGGCACTCGTCCACCTGCCCGACCACCGCGTCGTGCGCGTGCTCGCGGACAACACGAAGCTCCGCGAAAAAATCGCTGCCCTCCAACAACCCGCGACCGAGTTCCTCCGCGTTGAGATCGGCGGCGGAGTCACTCTCGACGCGTGGTGTATCCGGCCGGCGAAGCCGGACGCGCAGCGCAAACATCCGTTGCTCTTTTACGTCTACGGCGAACCCGCCAGCCAGTCGGTGCAGGACGCGTGGGGCGGGAAACGCGGGCTGTGGCACCGGATGCTCGCGCAGCAGGGCTACATCGTCGTCAGTGTCGACAATCGCGGCACCGCCTCCCCGCGCGGCCGCGAATGGAGAAAAGTCATTTACCGGCAGATCGGTATCCTCGCCGCGCAAGAGCAGGCGGCGGCGGCGAAAGCGTTGCTCGCACGCTGGCCGTTTGCCGATCCGGGGCGCGTCGGCATCTGGGGCTGGAGCGGCGGCGGCAGCATGAGCCTCAACGCGATCTTCCGTTATCCCGAGTTGTATCACACCGCGATGGCCGTGGCGCCAAACGCCAGCCAGCTCCTCTACGACACGATTTACCAGGAACGCTACATGGGCCTGCCCGCCGACAACGTCGCCGGCTACCGCGACGGCTCGCCCATTACCCACGCCGCGAATCTGCAGGGCAACCTGCTGTTGATCCACGGCACCGGCGACGACAACGGCCACTTCCAGGGCACCGAGCGGCTCATGAATGAACTCATCGCGCACCACAAACTCTTCACCGTCCTGCCCTATCCCGGCCGCTCCCATTCGCTCAGCGAGGGGAAAAATACCGAACGCCACTTCTACACGGTCCTCACCGACTACCTGCACCAGAATCTCCCGCCGAACAACTGACCGATGCCCTCCTTCCGCTCACTTCTCGCGACCAAGGCCGCCGCTCCGTGAGCGAACCCAACACCCAGCGATGCAGCCCAACGTGATCGAACTGCGGGCGACAGGAATGTCGCCCCTCCGTCGGATCGGCGACACTCCTGTCGCCGCCCTCCCGACCGCCCCCCGCATCGCCCCACCGAACCCCTCCCACCCATGAACACCGTCAGCATCTTCAACGACGTCATCGGCCCCGTCATGCGCGGGCCGTCGAGTTCGCACTGCGCCGCCGCACTCCGCATCGGGCGACTCGCGCGCGATCTGATGGACGGCGAAATCGCCGACGTTCTCGTTGAGTTCGACCGCGAGGGCTCGCTGCCGTTGACGCACGAGAGCCAGGGCTCGGACATGGGCCTCTTCGGCGGCCTGCTCGGCTGGGAGGCGGACGACGAACGTCTACCGAACTCACCGCAAGCGCTGGCCGCTGCGGGTGTCACGATTCGCATCGAGACCGTCGACGTCGGCGATCCGCATCCGAACACCTACCGCCTCACGCTCCGCAATGCGCGCGAACAACACTCGCTCATCGCGATCTCGACCGGCGGTGGCATGATGGAAGTCATCCGCATCGACGGCGTGCCGATGCCGATGGACGGCGGCTACCACGAGACCCTGATCTGGCAGCCGAAGGGTCCGGTCCCTCGCTTCGAGGCCGACGAGGTCATCGTGCACGACGGCGGCGCGTTTCACATCATCCAGGTCAAGGCGGCGAACTTTGTCTCCACCGCCGGCCTTGTGACGACGGCCGTCAAGCGCCTCGCTCCCGTCCTGCCCGTGCCCTCGCGCAAGGATCTGCGCGTGCCCTTCACGAGCTGCGCCGAGATGCTCGCCTACGACGGGGGAAAAAACACGCCGCTCTGGCAACTCGCCGCCGAGTATGAGATGGCGCGCGGCAATTTCACCGAGCGCGACGTCATCGACAAGATGATCGCCATCGTGCGCATTTTGCGGCGCTCGATCGCGAGCGGCCTCGCCGGCACGACCTATGAAGACCGCGTGCTCGGGCACCAGAGCGGCCGTTTCAAAGCGCTGCTCGACGCCGGCCAACTGCTCGATGGCGGCGCACTCAACCGCATCGTGCTCTACGTGACGGCGCTGATGGAGGTGAAGAGTTCCATGGGCGTGATCGTCGCCGCTCCGACCGCCGGCGCCTGCGCTGCCCTGCCGGGCGCAGTGATCGGCATGGCCGAAGCAATGGGCCAGAGCGAGGAAGACATGGCCAAGGCGATGCTCGCGAGCGGCCTCATCGGCGTCTTCATCGCCACGCGTTGGACGTTTGCCGCCGAAGTCGGCGGCTGCCAAGCGGAGGGCGGCTCGGCGGCGGCGATGGCGGCGGGCGCTCTGGTCACGATGGCCGGCGGCACGTTGCAGCAATCCGTGGCCGCGTCCTCGCTGGCGTTTCAATCGATGCTCGGACTGATCTGCGATCCCATCGCCAATCGCGTCGAAGCGCCCTGCCTCGGGAAAAACGTGATGGCCGCGAGCAACGCCGTCTCCTGCGCGAACATGGCCCTCGCCGATTTCGATCCGCTCATCCCGTTCGACGAAGTCGTCGACGCCGCGAAAAACGTTTCCGCGATGATGCCCCGCGAACATCGCTGCACGTCCCTCGGCGGTCTCGCCATCACGCCCGCCTCGCTCGCGATCGAACGCCGGCTCGGCGAACGCAAAGCCAAATCATCCTGCGGCACGGGCTGCGGCACGTGCCGCTGAAAAATGCAGCCATGAGACGACGCTCTCTTTTCCTCCTCTCCGCCGCGTGGGCTCTCCGCGGATTGGCCGCAGATACGCCCGCGCTCCCGACGGCGCACACCACCCGCAACGTCGAGGGCTGGAAGGTGCGCGTCGACGACCGCTTGCTCAGCGGCGCCGGCGCCGTCCTGGGCGAGCGCGCACTAAAATTGCTCAACGCCCGCCTCGTCGCCATCACCTTCGTCGTGCCCGAACCAGCGCTGGCGAAGTTGCGCGCCGTGACGATCCAGCTCGATCTCGATCACGGCGACCTCCGCCCGATGCAATATCACCCGAGCCGCGGCTGGTTGAAGGACAAAGGCTACAGCGAAGCGCTCGCGAAGTGCGTCCATATTCCCTCGGCCGAAGGATTTCTTTCCCCCTTCGACATCCACCGGATGCCGTGGGTCGCGCTGCACGAACTCGCGCACGCCTACCACGATCAGGTCCTCGGGTTCGACGAGCCTCGGCTCGTCGCAGCGTGGGTAAAATTCCGCGCGAGCGGCAAATACAAGTCCGTCCTCACGAGCTACGGCGCGATGCGCGAACACTACGGACTAAACAACGCGAAGGAATTTTTCGCCGAAATGACCGAGAGCTATTTCGGCTCGAATGATTTCTATCCCTTCGTCGCCGGAGATCTCAAACAAGCGGAGCCTGAAATCTTCGCCCTTCTCGCCGCCATCTGGGGCCCCTTGCCGACCAACGCCAAGCCAGCCCGCACGCCTTCGCCATGAATAACGCACCCACCCGTCTCGCCAGCCTTGTGCTCGCCCTCTCGGTGCTCGCGACGCCTCCCGCGCGCGCCGCTGCGGCTCCGGCGAAACCCGCCGCGGCCCCCGCCGAGTTATCGATGGACCAGATGTGGGGCTCCACCTCCGTCCTGCCCGGCCTCGAATCCTCCGACCGCGTCGCCCTCTTCCGCGACGGCAACTACGGCATGTTCATCCATTGGGGCATCTACTCGCATCTCGGCGGCCAGTGGAAGGGGCAGACGTTTTACGGCATCGGCGAGTGGATCAAACGGCAGATGAAAATCTCCGAGCCCGACTACATGGCGGAGGCGAAGAACTTTAATCCAACCGCCTTCGACGCCCGCGAGATCGTCCGCGTCGCGCAAACCGCCGGCATGAAGTGGATCATCATCACCTCGAAGCACCACGACGGCTTCGCGATGTTCAAGTCGGCCCACCCCTTCAACATCGTCGACGCCTCGCCGTTTGCCCGCGACCCAATGAAGGAACTCGCCGTCGCCTGTCGCGCAGCCGGCCTCGGCTTCGGTTTCTATTATTCGCACAATCAGGACTGGACCGCTCCCGGCGGCAACAACGGCCCCAAGCAAAACGCCGACGGCTCTCCCGCCTCCTTCGACCAATACTTCCGGGAAAAATGCTATCCGCAGGTGAAGGAAATCTGCACGCAATACGGTCCGCTGAATTTCGTCTGGTTCGATACCCCGGGCAATATGCCCAAGGAGCACGCGGAGAAACTCGCCGCCCTCGTCCGCGAAACGCAGCCCGGCGCGCTCCTCTGCAGCCGTGTCGGCTACGGCCTCGGTGACTACCTGAGCAAGGGCGACATGGAAGTCCCGCCGCGCAACGTCGAGGGCCTCTGGGAAACCTGCGACACCACCAACGATTCCTGGGCCTACGCGTGGTATGATCAAAATTGGAAAGACCAAAAAGAGATCCTCCACCGCCTCGTCTCCACCGTCGGTCGCGGCGGCACCTACTTGCTCAACGTCGGCCCCGATGGCACGGGCCGCATTCCCGCGCAGGCGACGAAATATCTCCTGCAAGCCGGCGAGTGGATCAAACGCTACCCGCAGGTCGTCTACTCCGCCGGCGCCTCGCCGTGGGATCACGCGCAACCGTGGGGCGACGTCACCACCACGGGCCACACGCTCAACCTCGTCGTCTTCGACTGGCCGGCCCACGGCCGCCTGATGCTCCCGGGACTTCAGACCGAAATCGCCGCCGCCGGTGTCGTCTCCAGTGGAAAACTACTCCCCGTCACGTGGAAAAAACGCGGCTCGTGGACCGAGCTCCAACTCCCCGCCGCGCCGCCCGATCACCCCGCGTCGGTAATTGCGGTGAAGTTACAAGGCGCGCCCAAGGTTGACCAAACGCTCGGCGTGCATCCCAACCTCGCGACCAACCTGCTCCTCGAATTCGCCGCCGTGAAAGACGCCACGAAAAAAGAAATCCGCTGGATGGAAAAGTTCGGCGAGTGGAAAGCCGCCCACCAAGTAAGCGACTGGAAACCCGGCGGCCAGGCCCTCTGGACCGTCAACGTCGCCGCCGCCGGCGACTACCGGCTCGACCTGAATTACAAGGGCGAAGGCAAACTCGTCTGGCGCATCGAGACCGACGAAGGCGTGAAACTCCAGAACCAACAAAACTCCTCGCCGATCTATCATTCGCATTCTTTCGGTCTGCTCACGTTCAAGACTCCCGGCCCACACACCGTCGCCGTCTCCCTCGTCGAAGGCCCCGCCGACAAAGCCAGCCTCACCGCGATCCGCCTCAGCCCTGTCGAATGAACATCCACTTCCCTCGTATCTTCGCTCTCGCCGCGCTCGCAACCGCCGCTGCCTTCGCCGCCGAACCCGCCGCTGATTTCACGCGCCTGCGTGAAC
>CAMBVX010000135.1 GCA_945871085.1 Opitutus sp. GAS368
CGTCCGCCTCAATCGCCAATCCTCAATCAGCCATCGCCACTCTGATCGACCGTCTCCTGGCGAGTCCTCACTACGGCGAACGCATGGCGCAGCACTGGCTCGACGTCGTGCGCTATGCCGACAGCAGCGGGTTCGCCAACGACTACGAACGCGGCAACGCGTGGCGCTACCGCGACTACGTCGTGCGCTCCTTCAACGCGGACAAACCCTACGACCGCTTCGTCCGCGAGCAGATCGCCGGCGACGAACTCGATCCGAAAAATCCCGAGCTGATCGTCGCCACCGGTTTTCTCCGGATGGGTCCGTGGGAACTCACCGGCATGGAAGTCCCCAAGGTCGCGCGCCAGCGCTTCCTCGACGACGTCACCAACAGCGTCGGCGAAAGCTTCCTCGCCCAGTCCCTCCAATGCGCCCGTTGCCACGATCACAAGTTCGATCCCGTGCCGACGCGCGACTACTATTCGATTCAGTCCACATTCGCGACGACCCAACTTTCCGAGCGGCCGGCGGCGTTTGTCCCCGGAGAAAACGTCGCCGGTTTCGACGAGGCCAAATACCTCGAACCCCGTCGCGAAGCTTACCTCGCAACGCTGCGCCGGCTCGACGCGCAGCTGCTCGTCTCGGCCGCGAAATGGTTTCACGAAAAAGGCCTCGATCCCACGAAGTGGAACGCCGCAGTCGAAGCGGCGCGCACCCAGGAGCGCGGCGGCAAACGCCGGGAATTCGAAGGCGTCTTCAACCTCGTCCGCACCGCGATGACGCGCCAAAAAGTGCCCGAGGATCAATTCCCGCCTAAGCTCGTCGGCTTCAGCCCCGAGGATTACGGCAACGAACGCGTCGCCCGCAAAGGTCTCGAACGTCTCAAATGGGAACTCGACCGCTACGAACCCTTCGCCCTCGCCGTCTACAACGGACGCACCCCCGAGCTGAAGTCCGTCTTCAATCCCCTGCGGATGCCCGTGAATCGCATGACCGAAGGCGAACTCGAGGAGACGCAGATCTTGCCTTACGGCGATCCCTTCGCCGGCAGTGAAAAAGTATCGCCCGGCGTATTGAGCGCAATTGGCGTCGCGCCGAAAACTCCCGTGCCCGACAGCATCGAAGGCCGCCGCACCGCGTTTGCCGAGTGGGTCGCGACCGCCGACAATCCCCTCACCACTCGCGCCATCGTGAATCGCGTCTGGCTCTGGCACTTCGGCCAACCGCTCGCCGGCAATCCGAACAATTTCGGCAGCACCGGCAAAAAGCCCACGCACCCCGAACTCCTCGACTGGCTCGCCGCCACCTTCGTCGAGCAAGGCTGGTCGTTCAAAAAACTCCACCGCGTCATCATGACGAGCGACGCCTACCGCCGCAGCTCTGCGCACCCCGACCGCAAACTCCTCGCCGAAAAGGATCCCACCGGCACGAGCTACGCCGCCTTTGCGCCGCGCCGGCTCACCGCCGAGGAATTGCGCGACGCCATGCTCACGGCCACCGGTGAACTCAACCCGACGCTCGGCGGCATTCCGAATCGCCCCGAGATGAACCTCGAAGCCGCGCTGCAACCGCGCCAGGTCATGGGAACCTTCGCCTCCGCGTGGATTCCCAATCCGCTCCCCGCGCAGCGCCACCGCCGCAGTCTCTACGCGCTGAAAATCCGCGGCCTCCCCGATCCCGCGATGGAAGTCTTCAACCAGCCCACGCCCGATTTCTCCTGCGAACGCCGCGACGCCTCGACCGTCACGCCGCAGGTCTTCAGCCTCTTCAACGGCGCGGCGAGCCACGCCCGCGCCCTCGCCCTCGCCGCCCGCGCCGTGAAGGAAACGTCCACCGACGCCGATGCGATCACCCGCTGCTTTGCCCTCGCGTATTCGCGCGCGCCGAGCGCCGGCGAACTCGCCGCGTGCCTCGCCCATTGGCGCAGCATCAGCGCTCTGATCACCTCTGAAACAACGGTGTCGCCCACGCCGCCGCTCGAAATCCGCCGCGAAGCCGTCGAGGAAAACACCGGCGAGAAGTTCACGTTCACCGAAACGCTCCACGCCAACGCCGACTTCGTCCCCGACCTCCGCCCCGCCGACGTCCCACTGCGCACGCGCGCCCTCGCCGACGTCTGCCTCGCCCTCTTCAACGCCAACGAATTCTCGTATGTCGACTGAGCCGAGCCCGAACCTTTCAAACCGGATGGCCACAAAAAACGCAAAAATCGGAGGCCACGTCGTCGCCATTCGGCGCGCCCATAGGCGCGCGGAAATTTTTCTGCCGCCAGCCAGTAAGAGCGCGCTTGTGGGCGATGAGCTACGGCGCGCCATGCATCCCGGCGGAAGCATCGCCCACCAGCCGCCTCCTACCTACATTCCCGCGCGCCTATGGGCGCCTTTCGATCCGCAATCGCCCTCCGATTTTTGCGCCTTTTTGCGGCCAATCCTTCCGAGCCTTAGCCTCCGATTTTCCGCCCTCCCATGAGCACTCCCTTCTTCCCCTGTGCCGGCACCCGCGCCCTCCACGCGCCCACCCGTCGCGATTTTCTCTACAGCCTCGGCGCGAGTCTCGGCAGCGTCGCCTTCAGTGCGCTCCTCTCCCGCGATCTCTCCGCCGCGACTCCTTCCGCCGGCCCCCTCGCGCCTAAGCCCGGCCATCTCCCCGCGAAGGCGAAGAATTGCATCTTCCTCATGATGGAAGGCGGCCCGTCGCACATCGACACCTTCGATCCCAAGCCCGCGCTCTCGCGCCTCCACCTCGAAGAATTCACCCGCGAGGGAAAACAAAAATCCGCGATGGAGAGCGGCAAACGTTACTACGTCCGCAGCCCTTTCGCCTTCCACAAGGTCGGCGAATCCGGCGCCGACATGGCCACCAATTGGTCCCACCTCGCCAAGGTCGCCGACGACCTCTGCTTCTACCGCGGCTGCCAAGTCGACAGCGTCAACCACCCCACTGCGATGTTTCAGATGAACTGTGGCAACCGCTTCGGTGGCGATCCCGGCCTCGGCGCGTGGGTCAACTACGGCCTCGGCTCACTCAATCAAGATCTCCCCGGCTTCATTGTCCTCCCCGAAGTTTCCTACCCGCAAGGCGGCTCCGCCAACTGGAGCAACGGCTACCTGCCCGCGAGTTTCCAAGGCACGCCCCTCCGCGCGAAAGGCTCGCCCATCCTCGATCTCTCGCCGCCCGCCGGCGTCACGCCCGCCCGCCAACGCGCCAATCTCGATCTCATCGCACAGCTCAACGCCACCCACGCCGCGCAACACCCCGGCCTCGACGAACTCGCCGCGCGCATGGACAACTACGAGCTCGCCTTCCGCATGCAGATGCAAGTCCCCGAAACGCTCGACCTCTCGAAGGAAACCCAAGCCACCAAGGATCTCTACGGCATCGGCCAAGACGCCACCGACAGCTTCGGCCGCAAATGTCTCCTCGCCCGCAAGCTCGTGGAAAAAGGCGTGCGCTTCGTGCAACTCTACAACGGCACCTGGGACAGCCACGACTACATCGAGCGCGCCCACGGCAACCTCGTGCGCGGCGTCGATCAACCCATCGCCGCGCTCATCGCCGATCTGAAACAACGCGGCCTCCTCGACAGCACCCTCATCGTCTGGTGCGGCGAGTTCGGCCGCACGCCCGACAACGGCGTGCGCGGCGGCACTGCCTACGGCCGCGACCACAACCCCAACGCCATGACGATGTGGCTCGCCGGCGGCGGCGTGAAAGCCGGTCACACCATCGGCGCCACCGACGAGACGGGCATGGTCGCCGTCGACAAGGTCCACCACGTCCGCGACTTGCACTGCACGCTCCTGCGCCTCCTCGGCCTCGACGACAACAAACTCACCTACTACCACGCCGGCCGCTTCAAACAGCTCAGCCAATTCGGCGGCCAGGTCATCAAGGAACTCATCGCGTGAACTCTCGCACGGCAGCGCTCGTTTCCGTCCGCCAACTCGCTTGGCTCGTCGGATTTCACGCTGTCGCCGTCGTCGCCGCTTCGGTTCCACCGCCAGCGTCGCCGACCGCTCTGGTTGCTTCCCGCGACGGCCGCGCGCTCTTCGTCGCGTATGAAACTCCGCCGGCGGTCGTCGTGATCGCTTCGTCCGACGGCCGAATCCTGCGCACCACCCCGCTGCCCGCGCCGCCCTCGGGCCTCGCGCTTTCCGCCGACGGCGCGCAGCTCTACGTGACGTGCGCCGCACCGCGCAGCACCCTCGCCGTCGTGGAGACCGCGACCGGTCGGCTGACCGACTCGTGGTCAAGTGGCCACACCGCGATGGCACCCGTCCTCAGTCCCGACGGCGCGACGCTCTACGTGTGCGACCGGTTCGACCACGCGGTCGCCATCCACGACCTCACCCGCCGCCGGGAAGTCGCCCGCATCGCCGTGCCGCGCGAACCGGTCGCGGCCGCACTCTCGCCCGACGGCCGGGTCCTCCTCGTCGCCAATCACCTCCACCACGGGCGTGCCGATGCCGATGTGGTCGCCGCCAGCGTGAGCTTGATCGACACGAACGCGCGCCAAGTCGTGCAGGAGATCCGGCTGCCCAACGGCAGCGGCCTGCTGCGCGATGTGCGCATTTCCCCGGATGGCAGATACGCCTGCGTCACCCATTTGCTTGCCCGCTTCTCCCTGCCGACCACGCAAGTCGAACGCGGCTGGGTCGCCACCAATGCGCTCACCCTCATCGATGTTTCCCGGCGCGAATACCTGAACACCGTGCTGCTCGACGATGTTGACCACGGCGCCGCCAACCCTTGGGCCGCGGCGTGGTCGGCCGACGGAAAATTTCTCTGCGTCACCCACGCCGGCACCCATGAGCTCAGTATCATCGACGCCCCCGCGCTCTTCACCAAACTCGCCGCCCTGCCCGCCGTCTCCCCGGGTTCCGAGGCCGCGCTCGCCGTGCCCGACGACTTGGCGTTTCTCCTCGGAGTGCGGCGGCGCGTGTCGCTCGCTCCGGGCAACGGCCCCCGCGCGCTCGCAATCGCCGGCGGCCGCGCGTATGTCGCCAACTACTTTTCCGACTCGGTGAGCGTCGTCGACCTCGCTACCGGAGCCTCACTCGCCGCGACCCTTCCGCTCGGCTCGCCGCCGCCCCGGTCCGTCGTGCGAGAGGGTGAACGACTGTGGAACGATGGCAGCCTCTGCTTCCAGAGCTGGCTCAGTTGCGCCAGTTGCCATTCGTCTGACGCCCGGGCCGACGGCCTGAATTGGGACAACCTCAACGACGGCATCGGCAATCCCAAGAACGCGAAAAGCCTCCTTTTCGCCCACGTCACCCCGCCCGCGATGTGGAGCGGTGTGCGCGAAGACGCCGCGACCGCCGTGCGCGCCGGCATCCGGCACATCCTTTTCACCGAACGTCCACCCGCCGATGCCGAGGCGTTGGACAGTTACCTGAAATCGCTGCGACCCATCCCCAGTCCCCGCCTCGTGAATGGCTCCCTGTCGGCCGCCGCGCGGCGCGGCCAGACGATCTTCGGCACGAAGGCCGCCGGCTGCTCCGGCTGTCACGCCGGCCCGCTCTTCACCGATCTGCAATCTTACGATGTCGGCACCGCCCGTGACTTCGACATCCCGTCGGAGGCGTTCGACACCCCTTCGCTCATCGAATGCTGGCGCACCGCGCCCTATCTCCACGACGGCTCCGCCGCCACGCTCCGCGACGTCTTGACCGTCGCCAACCCGGACAACCGGCACGGCGGCACGCGCCATCTCACGCCCGCCGAACTCGCCGATCTTACGGAATACCTCCTGTCATTATGAAACTGCTCATCGCGCATCTCGGCGGCGCCCTCGCGCTGACCACCATCCTCGCCGCAGCGGCCCCGGCGGCGCCGCAGCCTCCGGTGCTCCCGCCGCCCCTCAACTTCGTCGCCTTGCGCGCGGCCATCGCCGATCTCGCGGACACGTTCGGCCCGCGTTATCCCGACGCAGGGGATTTTCTCGGCCGACTTGACCGCCTCGAACGCTCGTCGGCGCTGCCCGCACCTGAGCGGCGGCGCGAATTCCTGGCGCTACAACGCGCCGCGCTGCTCGCCAATCCGCTGCTCGATTTCGGCCGCCTGCTCGTCGTCCGGCGCAAACTGCCCGCCGCCCGGAATCCGCTCGGCACCGCCGCCCAGATGGCGCTGGGGCTGCCCTCGAACCACGAGTGCAACTCGTCGCTCGACCGGACCGGTTTCGACAACGAACTCGCCGTCCTCTCGCTCGCCGCCGCCCGGACCGCCGCCGCGTCGCGCCCGCTCACGACCCTCTTCCGCCCGACCGACGGCGGCTACGTCGGCGAAGTGGATCTGCATTGGGCTGCCGACCGGCTCCTCTTTACCCGCTCCGACCCGACGAATTGGACCGTGTGGGAAATGCGGCCCGACGGCACCGGCCTGCGACCGGTTTCGCGCCTGCCGGACGATGTCGATGCGTTCGACGCCTGCTACCTGCCGAACGGTCGGATCGTGTTCGGCTCGACGGCCGCCTTTCAAAGCGTGCCCTGCTGGCACGGCGCGCGGCGCGTCAGCAACCTCTACCTGATGTCCGCCGACGGCACCGGCGTGCGCCAGCTGTGCGTCGATCAGGATCACGACCTGCACCCGACCGTGCTTCCAAACGGCCAGATTCTTTTCAACCGGTGGGACTACACCGGCATCAGCCACATCTTTCTGCGGGAACAGATGGTGATGAACCCCGACGGCACCGGCCAGCGCGCGATCCTCGGCTCCAACTCGTGGTTCCCCAATTCGCTCTACTTTTCCCGGCCCTTGCCCGGCGACCCGACGCGGCTGATCAGCGTGCTCTCCGGCTACCATGGCGTCCACAAGATGGGGCAGCTCGTCCTCCTCGATTCCCGGCGCGGCGGCCAGGAGAGCGACTGCCTCGTGCAACGCATCTCCGGCCGCGGCGATCCGATCCGCCCGCAAATCTCAGACGTGCTCGTTGACCGGGACTGGCCGAAATTCCTGCACCCGTTTCCCCTCTCGGACCGGCACTTCCTCGTCGCCGCCTGGCCCGCGCCGGACCGGCCCTGGGGCATCTACTTGGCCGACACCTTCGATAATCTCGTGCTCATCCACGAGGAGCCCGGCTCCGCGCTGCTGGAACCGGTCCCGCTGCAGGCCCGCCCGCAGCCGCCCGTGATTCCCGACCGCGTCGATGTGGCGCGCACGGACGCGAGCGTATTTCTACAGGACATCTACGCCGGTCCCGGCTTGGCCGGTGTGCCGCGCGGCACGGTCAAGCACCTCCGCGTCGTGGCCTACGATTTCGGCTACATCGGCCTCGCGGGACCGGACATCATCGGTCGCGGCGGGCCGTGGGAAGTCATGCGCATCCTCGGCACCGTCCCGATCGAGTCCGACGGTTCCGCGCATTTTACGGTGCCCGCCAACACCCCCCTCTCTCTCCAGCCGCTCGACGGCGAGGGCAAGGCCGTGCAGCTCATGCGCAGTTGGTTCACCGCCATGCCGGGCGAACGCGTTTCTTGCATCGGTTGCCATGAGAGCCCCGCTGCCGCACCGCGGGCCGCTCCCAACCTCGCCGCCCGGCGCGCCCCGCAGCCGATCGACCCATGGTTCGGGCCGCCCCGCGGCTTCGACTTCACGCGCGAAGTCCAGCCGGTCCTCGCGGCGCAGTGTGTGCGCTGCCATGACGGCACGGCGCAGGCGCCCCTCGATCTGCGCGCGGCCGAACAGGTCCCGGGTTATGCCGGTCTGCCGCTCAGCAAACTCGGCGTCGATCGCATGCCGCCCAAGATGAAGCAGGCCACCCGCGGCCTGCTCCGCTACTCGCCCGCCTACGACGCGCTGCTGCCTTACGTGCGGCGCGTCGGGATCGAGGACGACGTCAGTCTGCTCGCGCCGGGCGCCTACCACGCCGACACCAGCCCGCTCGTGCAGTTGCTCCGGAAAGGCCACTACGACGTCACGCTCGACGCCGAAGCGTGGAGCCGCCTCGTGACCTGGATCGATTTGAACGCGCCGTGTCACGGCACCTGGGGCGACGCTTTCCCGCTGCCCGACGGTATCCACGAACGCCGGCTGGCCTTCCGCCGACAATTCGGCGGGCCGACCGACGACCCGGAAAAGATCGTCCCCACGAGCGTCTCCGTTCGCCGAGCGGAAACCCCCGCAGCCAAAGCGGTGCCCGCCGCAGCCCCGGCGTTCCAGCCCGTCTCCCGGCAATTTCCGCCGAACACCGAGCCGCTCCGCACCGTCGAACTCGGCGCCGGTGTGACCCTGCGCCTCGTGCCCGTGCCCGCCGGCGAATTCGCGATGGGCGACGCCCACGGACCGGCAGACGAACAACCGACGGCGCGCGTGGTGATCGACCGACCGTTCTGGATGGGAGCCTGCGAGGTGACCAACGAACAATTCCGCCGATTCGATCCCACCTTCGACTCCCGTTACTACGGCAAACGCCATGCGCGGGCCGACGATCAGGGTCTGCCGCTCGACGGACCGCAACAGCCGGTCATCGGCGTGTCCTGGCATGAGGCGATGGCCTTTTGCGACTGGCTCTCCCGACTCACCGGCCGGCGCTACACGCTGCCCACCGAGGCGCAGTGGGAATGGGCCTGCCGCGCCGGCACCGCCACCCCGCTCGCTTTCGGCGACCTCGCCGCCGACTGGTCCGCCTGGGCCAATCTCGCCGACGCCTCGTTTGCGAGCGGATTGATGGCGAACGGCGAACGGCAAGCCACCGGCGGAATCGAACACCTCCTGCTCGACGGCGCCGACCTGAGCGACCGCCGCTTCGACGACCGTCGGGTGGTGACCGCCCCGGTGGGCAGTTTCCGACCCAATTCCTGGGGCCTGTATGATCTCCATGGCAACGCGGCCGAGTGGACGCGGACGGAATATCGCCCGTATCCTTATCTCGATGACGACGGCCGCAATCGGCCCGACACCGGCGGTCGGCGCATCGTGCGCGGCGGCTCCTTCTACGACCCCGTCCGCCGCAGCCGCAGCGCTGCCCGGCTCGACTACCCCGCGTGGCAAAGGGTCTTCAACGTCGGCTTCCGTGTCGTGGGCGCGCTTGAGCCGTCGCCCGGACTCGCGACTTCCCCGTAGCGGAAAACGGAGCGCAGTTTCACGCTCCGCCGCCGCACCGTCGCTCTCGCTCCGGTCGCGTTCTCCTCTCGGATCATATGCAAAAAACCGCCACCTCGGCCCTCCTCGCCATCCTGTCGCTTGGCCTCTTCGCCGGCCCGCTGCCGGCCGCGCCCGCCGCCCCCGACACGCTTCCGACGCGCCATCCGCATCGTTTTCTTATCAGCGACAGCCTCAGTCAGAAGCTGCTGATTTTCGAGCGCGACGGCTCGGTCTCCTGGGAGTATCCCCAACCCGGCTCGGTCTACGACGGAGCGCAGTTACCCGACGGGAACGTGCTCTACTGCTGGTTTCGCATTGGCACGACGGGCCCGACGGCCGGAGTTCGCGAAATCACGCCCGACAAGCGGATCGTCTTCGAGTTTTCCGTGGCCCAAGAATGCCACTCCGTCCAACGTCTGTCCGACGGCCTCACGCTCATCGAAGATCCGTCGAACCGACGCCTCATCGAGGTGGACCGTCAGGGTCGGATCGTGCGCGAACTGAAACTCCAAATCGGCCATCGCGAAGTGCATCACGTCGCCCGCCAGTGTCGCAAACTGCCCGACGGAAACTACCTCGTGGCGCAGGAGTTCGACCAAGCCGTGGTCGAATACGCGCCCGACGGCTCCGTGCGCCGCCGCTTCCCGATCGACGGTCGACCCTTCGGCGTGTCGCGGCTGCCCAACGGTCACACCCTCATTGGCACCGGCGGCGGCCCCGGGATCGGCCGGACCGTCGTAGAGATTGATTCGCACGGGAACCCCGTCTGGACCTTCGAGCCCGCCGATTTTCCTGCGGGCACCAATCTCGACTGGGTGCTGGGCGCGCACCGCCTCGCCAACGGCCATACCGTCATCGCAAATTTCCTCGGCCACGGGAAAGGCGGCCAGGGCCTCAGCCTGCTGGAGGTGACCCCCAGCAAGGAAGTCGTCTGGACGTTCGGCGAGAAGCGAATCGTGCTGTTCATGCAAATCCTCGAGCCGTGAACCGGACTCACGCCCGACCCGCGCTCGCCCAAGATTGCTCGGCGTGGTGGCCCCTTTCCCGATGAATCGCTCGGCATTCTGCTCGTCGTCGTTTTCCCCCGGCGACTGCGCGGGTGCGTGCGGCGATGGCGATCGAACCTCCCGACCGCTGCGCGCCGGAAAATCAACCGCCGCGCCGCCCACCGCGCACTGCAGGCGCAGCGGCGAGCGCGGTGGCGGCCAGGGTCCGAATGCTCCTGCAAGGCTCGCTCGCCTCGCCGACTTCGGATTCGCCGGTGATTTCCGTCACTTTAGTTAACGGGATCAATGCTGCACGGATGCTTCCGGATAGACGCCGACCGGAAAGCTTGTTCGGTGGGCGCTGCTTTACGGAGCGGCGGATTTCCTCCGTCACTTCTGTTCCTCGAACCCACCGGAATTCACTCGGCCACCGCGCTACTTTCGCGGCCCGACCGATTTCCGCCACCCCCCAGCCCAAACCTAGTTGCTTATGAAAAAATCGTTCCTGCGCGCCACCTTGGCGCTTTGTCTGTGCTTGTCCGTCTCGTCTGCTTTCGCCGCCGACTACTTGTCCGCACCCACCGATTCCGCCGCCGCGACCGTCGAAAAAAAGAATCTCTACACTTATCTCGCCACGCGGCGAGGTGCCGCCAACGCCGGGAACAAGATGATCGAAGGCCAACACTTGGGCGGAATCAACGATCTCTTCGCCGGTTTTAACTATGATACTCATAAAATCTCCAATGGCAGCGCCAACAAGTTCCCTGCGATGATCGGGTCCCGCTACGATACCAATCTGCGGGTCGACCCCGATACCGGCCTTGCGGCGTCCGGAGATTATACTCTGGAGCTCGACCTGTGCCAGAGGATCAACGACGAACTCATTTCCATTCATACCGCCTACGCACCGAATTCGCCCATCGTGCACATTACCGCCGTCGCCCGCAATCCCTGGAACCCCGGCGAGGGGAGGGCCCCTGATCCCAACGGACTCGACGGGCAATTGATCGACTTGCTGCATGCGACGAACTTGAACGGAAACCAAACCAAGATCGCTATACGCAATCAATTCTGGGCCGACATCGATCTGATCGCCGCGGCACTTCAGGATTTTCAGGCGGCGGGTATTCCGGTGATCTTCCGCCCGTTCGCGGAGTTCAACCAAATCAACAAATACTATTGGTTCGGGAAGAACGCCGCGCAGTTCCAAGACCTCTGGCGCGATGTCTATGATCGCTATGTCAATCACCACGGGCTGCACCATTTGCTCTTTTGCTGGGAAGTCTGGGTGCTGAACCGCAGCTCCGGCAACGGCTCCGCCGATATCAATCCGTGGTATCCCGGCTCGGCGTATGTCGATGTTGTGGCGGGGTCGTATTATTTTGACTACCAAAAGACGTATCTCAGCAGTTCCACTCATGTCTTTCGCCTTCCGGCCTACGACGCGGACGCCAATGTGAACGACAAGCCCGTCCACGATATATTGATTGGGAAAGACCGGCCCTTTGGCGCCGCCCAATGGGGCCTCAATCAGAACGATCCCAATAAAAACAACCCGCAAGTGCGGTGGAAAGGCGACAACGCCTTTACCCAGGCGTTCATGGATTTTTGCCCCGACCTGGCCTTTGCCTATTATTGGGACGGCTATCAATCCGTGGAGCTACAATACGCTGCCAATAACGCAGCCTTTGTGAACGACTCGCGCGTCGTGACCGCCGACGACTTGCCTCACTACGTCGCCACATCCTCGGGCTCCGCCGACGGCTGGTTGCTCGAATCGGCCGCACACTCCGGTGTGGGTGGATCCAGCGCCGGTAGCTCGGACTCGACCTCCGCCTTCCTCATCACCGGAGATACGAGCGCGAACAAACAGTATCGCTCCATCCTCTCCTTTGATACCAGTGCCATTCCGAGCACGGCCGTCATCGATTCCGCCACCCTCAAGATCAAGCGGGCGACGGCGCAGAACGGAGGCATGGGCGCGACGACATTGAAACTCGACGTTAAGAAGGGAACGTTTAACGCCGTCGGCCTTGAGAGCGGCTCCACCGGGGACTTCAGCACGGGTGGCGGGACGATCGGTGCACAATCCAATATTGTCCCGCCCACTGTCAATGGGGAGGTCATGAGCGTCGTGCTCAATGGCACGGTGCGCGGTCTGATTAGCAAAGGTGCCGGCGCAAAAACGCAGTTCCGCCTCTACTATGCTTTAGACAGCGACAACAACTCCAACAACAACTCGATCAGCTGGTATTCCGGCAATGCCGCGATCGACCATCAGCCCGTCCTTGAAGTAAGATATCATTAAGCGCGCATCCCCGAGTTCGAACTCGCTCTTCCCTGGTTCCACCGCCGGCACTGCTGCTCCAGCAGTGCCGGCTTTTCTTCGTCCCGGCCGGCAGCATCCGACTTCACGCCGTTCTCGGGGTGCCGCCTGACTCTCTTCGGTGAAAAATTGCGTGTCCGGCGGAATCGCACGCGGGTTGTCGATCACGCGGTGTGGGTGCTGGGAGAAACCGATGAGGATGGAGAAACGCGGCTCGGCGAGCAGCGCGAAGTGGTGGCCCTGGAGTTTTTCGCGCGCCCGCTGCCCGCGGCAGGAGCCGGGGTGGCGGATTTCAGAAAAGCCGGACCTCTGAATCTCGGCCCAGCGTTGCGGTGGTCGCCCCAAGAATGCAATCGACGTTGCGTGGCGTCGCCGTCCGGTGCCGCCCCGGATTGCGGACTTCCGCTCGGTCTCCGCCGCGAGCGCGACGAGCACTCGCCGCGCGCGC
This sequence comes from Opitutus sp. GAS368, assembly GCA_945871085.1. Lineage (GTDB taxonomy): Bacteria > Verrucomicrobiota > Verrucomicrobiia > Opitutales > Opitutaceae > GAS368. The sequence goes on from CAMBVX010000135.1 coordinate 12,821, forward strand.
GGCGCAAATTCGTGAGCATCGCGCGGGCGCATTCCCCCGGGACACGAGGCATGAGCACCTCCGCGTTAACCCGTTCAAACATTCGCACGGGATCGCCCTTGCGGTCGTCCCATTGCTGCGGGTTAATCCCGTTAAACCATGCCCGCCCCTACCATGCAGCAAATCGCCGTCGCCGTCGGCGTGTCCAAGGCCACGGTCTCGCTCGCGCTCCGCGACGATGCGCGCATCACTCCCGCCGTCCGCGCCAAGGTCCGGGCCGCCGCCGCCGCCGCCGGCTACCGTCCCAATCCGCTCGTCGCCGTCCACATGGCGCACCTCCGCACGTCGCAGGCGCCGCAGTGGCGCGCCACCCTCGGCTATCTCGTGCACCTCACCAAGGACCAGTGGGCCCGCAACCGCCTGCGCCCCGAGGGCCGCTGCCACACCGGTGCCGCGGAACGCGCCCGCGCGCTCGGCTATACGCTTGAGATTTTTTGGCTCGCCGAAGCCGGCATGACCGCCGCGCGCATGACGGGCATTCTCGCCAGTCGCGGCGTGCCGGGCGTGATCGTCGCGCCGTGGCCGCGCGCCGGCCTCGCCGATCCACTCGACCTCGACTGGTCGCAGTTCGCCGCCGCGACCGTCGGTTACGCGTTTCAGGAGCCCAATCTCCACCGCGCCTGCCACGACAACTATTCCACCATGGGCCGCGCGCTCGCCGAACTCGCGCGTCGCGGTTACGCGCGCGTCGGTTTCGCTGCGCCCGCCGAGGACGACGAACGCGTCAACCACCTCTGGCTCGCCCGGTTCCTCGCCTTCCAAGCCGCCCTGCCTCCCCGCCACCGCGTGGCCCCGCTCCTCACTCGCGAGTGGAACCGCGAGAGTTTCCTCCGCTGGGTCCGCCGCGCCAAACCCGACGTCCTCGTCACCACCCGCTCGGGCGACGCCCCCGAGTGGCTCGCGCGCGCGCGCCTCGGCCCGGAAAAGATCGGCGTGCTCTCCGTTTTTTGGCGCCGCGAGGTGGCGACTTGCAGCGGCTTCGACCAAAACTTCGAACTCCTCGGCGCCTCCGCCATCGACCTCGTCGTCGCGCAGCTCCAGCGCAACGAGCGCGGCCTCCCCGCCGCGCCCAAGATCATGCTCCTCCCCGGCGAGTGGCGCGAAGGCGCGACGCTGCGCCGCGCGCCGGTTGCCGCGGTCCCGGACTCACCCGCTTCCGCGCAGCGCTCCAAGCCCGTCGCGTGAACGCCGCCTCTCCGTCTCCTCCGCCCGGTTCGGCTGTCAGACCCCGACGGGCCTTCTGCTCGTGAAGATGCACGGCTGGCACGGTCAGATAAAAACCGCGCACGCCGACAACATACCCGAACCGGCCGACCACGGCTTCTTCGCCATCGCGCCGGAGATGCGCGGACGTGGTGACGCGACCGGAAACCCCGACTGCAACGGCTGGGAACTGCAGGATGTGATCGACGCCGTGGAGTTTGCGCGCACCCACTATCGCGACCGTATCGCGGAACCGCACCTGGTCTATCTCTCCGGCGGCAGCGGGGGCGGCGGCAATGTGTTCGCGCTGCTGGGCAAATTCCCAGACTACTTCGCCGCCGCGCGCGCGACGTCCGGGATCTCCGACTACGCCCTCTGGCACGCCTTCGACCGCAAGGGCGAGTTTCGCGACGAACTTGAGGGTTCGTGGAAAGAAAACCCGCGGCGTTGGAAGCCGTGGATCGGTGGCACGCCGGAAACCAACCCCGAAGCCTACCGTAGCCGCGGCGGCCTCACCACCGTCGCCAACCTCCTTACGCCCGCGATCGTCTTCCACGGCTCTGACGATGTGCGCGTTCCATCGCTGCATGCGCGGCTCTGGATCGGTGCCGCCCACGGTCTGGGCAAGGGTTCGCTGGTCGCTTACCACGAGTTTCCCGGGGTCGGCGACCACCGCGACCACTTCGCCCACGAGTCGCCGGCGCAAAACGCCTTCCGGTTGAAAACCGGCACGGAGTTCTTGGCGCGGCACCGCACGCCGCCCGTCCTGCCCGACCGCGGACGGTTCGTCGTGGCGGGCTATTTGAAGACCGCCCGGTTCGAGGTCGTCCTTGAATCGATCGACCGTGTCGCTCAACTCGACTACGATCTGACCCAGCAGCGGTTCGTGCTCCGGGCGCAAGACGCCCGACCGGCGACGCTCCGGGTGCGGAAATCGGATGGGACGTGGGCCATTTCCGTGATCTCGAGCCACGCGCCGGACTTCGCCGCTCCGAGGTAGCTCGTCGCTTCAGTCACGCATCAGTCCTAACTGGAGCCAAAATCGTCGAATGAAACGCATGCCCTTTCTCCTTTCCGCCTTCGCTGTAGGCACTTTTCTGAGTGCGGCGGAGCCAAACTCCATTGCCGTCACGTCGCCCGATGGCGAAGTCGCCCTCGTTGTCTCCCTCGATGCCAACGGCACGCCGCGCTATCGCGTGACCCACCATGGCAAGCCCGTCGCGCTCGACTCGCGCCTTGGTTTCGAGGCGGCGGAAAATTCCCAAAACCTCCTCGACGGCTTCGAACTCACCGGAACCCGCGAGCGCGCTCAGGACACGTCGTGGCAGCCGGTCTACGGCGAACGCACCATCATCCCCGACCGATACCGCGAACTCACCGTCGAGCTTCATCACCGCACCCGCCGGCTCTGTCGTCGTGATGAACGCCCACACTTGGCACGGCGGTCTCGACAACCGCACGCAGGGCCACCGCACTGCCCTCCACGCGTTCTACTGCCGGCGCGACCAGCCGCAGCAGCAATATCAGAAAAAACTCCTCCGTCCCGCGGTGCAGGCCGCCCTTTCACCGGCGCTGCGCGAGCTTCTCGCCCTCGACGATTCGCAAAACGACGAACTCGCAAACTCCGACATCCCGCGCAGCGGTTTCCTGCCCGAGCGGCCGCGGGCCTTCTGACCTCCATGAGTGCCTCCATCTGTGGATTCCCTGAATCCGCGGGAAAAGCCTGCCGAAATCGGCCGCGCCTTCCCTTGGGTTCAAGTCTCCCACCGACCGGCCAATCGCTTACTCCGCGCTTCCGTTACGTCCAACTTTAACCTTACTCCGACCTGCGCATGAATCGAACTCCCCTGCTTTCCGCGCTCCTCCTCACCTTCGCACCGATCGCCGCCGCCGCATCGCCGGACGCCGACGCGCTCTTCGTTCGCCGCGTGCTCCCGTTGCTGCAGGACAAATGCCTCGCGTGCCACGGTAACGATGAAGCCAAGATCAAGGGCGGCCTCGATCTCCGCACCCGCGCCGAACTCATGCTGGGCGGCGACAGCGACAAACCCGCGATCATCCCCGGCAAGCCTGACGAGAGCCCGCTCATCCTCGCGGCGCTGCGGCAGAGCGAAGACTTTGAAGCGATGCCGCCCAAGGAGCCCGACCGCCTCTCGGCCCAACAAATCGGTTGGCTCAAAGACTGGATCACCGCCGGTGCACCTTGGCCCGACGCCGCGAAACAAAAACTG
>CAMBVX010000136.1 GCA_945871085.1 Opitutus sp. GAS368
AGGAGGGGATGAGCGCGAAGTCGTACGATTGGGACACGGGTGCGGGCAAATTCTACACCGAGGACCGGCGGGAGAAGATCGAGATGACGCTGGATTTCGAGCGCCTGCTGCGGATCGTGGTCGGCGCGGGCTACAGCGGCTACGTCGGCATCGAATACGAGGGCAACAAGCACTCGGAGATCGATGGCATCAAGCGCACGAAGCAGGCGTTGGACGAGATCTGCGCGCTGCTGGCGTGAGGATTAGACGGCAGCGCTTGAGTGCAGGGCGACGTTGTGACGCGCTGCATTTTTTCGGAAGGAAACTTTTCCCGGGTGCGAACGTTGACCTTGGTGCGAGGGCGGTGTCTGACTGCCGGCCTATCAATCCTCCATGCCGCCGCCCCGTTTGTTGATTGTCTCGCTGGCCGCCGTTCTCGGTGGGTGTGTGTCGTATCAGAGCAAGGAGCTCGACCCGGTGGTGACCGCGGCGCAGTTGGACCGGCGGAGCTTGGAGGACGCGGGGCTCCGGAAGTTTCTCGCGGGGCACGGGCTGGCGGCCGGCGGCGAGTGGGATCTCCCGCACCTGACGTTGGCGGCGTTCTACTTTAACCCAGGGCTGGAGGCGGCGCGCGCACGGCTGGCGGCGGCGGAGGCGGGCGTGCGCACGGCGGAGGCGCGGCCGAATCCGACCTTCACGTTTACACCGGGGCAGAGCGACGAGACGCCGGGCGGGATCACGCCGTGGATTCTCGGCTACGCGTTGGACATCCCGGTCGAACGGGCGGGAAAACGCGGGTACCGCACGACGGAGGCGCAGCGCGTGGCCGAGCGGGCCCGGCTGGAGCTGGCATCGGCGGCGTGGGCGGTGCACAGCGCGGTGCTCCGGGCGCTGATCGATTGGCACGGGGCCGAGGCGGACGCCGTGCTGTGGCGAACCCAGCTGCCGCAGGTGGCGCAGGCGGCGCGGCTGGTCGAGGCACAGGTGGCGGCTGGGGCTGCCTCGGGATTGGATGCGGCGCAGATACGCACACTGGTGGCGAAGGCCGAACTTGCGGCGCGCGCCAGTGAGCGCGCGGTCACGACCGCACGGAGCCGGCTCGCGGAGGCGATCGGCGTGCCGTTGGCGAGTTTGGCGGACGTGAAGCCGGTCGGGCGCGGAGTCGCGGAGGGTGCACCGGCGGCGGTGCCGGCGGAGGCGCGCACGTGGGCGGCGCAGAATCGGGCGGATCTGCTGGCGGCGCTCGCGACGTATGCGGCGACGCAGGCGGCCTTGCAGAGCGAGATCGCGCGGCAGTATCCGAATCTCACGATCGGGCCGGGTTATCAGCTCGATCAAGGGAAGGGCAAGTGGTCGTTGGGGCTGGGTGTAACGCTGCCGGTTTTTAATCGCAACGAAGGTCCCATCGCCGCGGCCGAAGCAAGTCGCGCGGCCGCGGCGGCGCAGTTTCTCGAAGTGCAAAACCGCGTGCTGGCCGAGGTGGATCGGGCGGCGGCGGACTATGCGTCGACGGTGGCGGATCTCGCCACGGTGGGCGGGTTGCGCACAGCGCTGGAGCGACAGACGAGTTTGCTGCGGGCGCGGCATGCGGCGGGAGACAGCTCGCGATTGGAATTGGTGCGCGCAGAAATTGAACTCGCGGATCAGGCCCGCACCGAACTGGCCGCGCGGCAACGGGCGGCGCACGCGCTCGGGGCGTTCGAGGATGCGGTGCAGCGTCCGCTCGCGTGGCCCGAGGCGGCGTGGCGGGCGCCGGTGCGCGTGACGGAGACCAAATAATTTTCCATTTTTTCCATGAAACTTCTTCTGCCGTTCTTTCTGCTCGGGGTGATGGCGCACGGTGCGCCGACGGGCTCTGCGCCGGCGACGATCACCAAAGAAGCCGACCTCACGACGCTCACGCTCAAGCCCGAAGCGGAAGCGCGGTTGCGGTTGAAGACGGTGGCGGTCGTGCGGCGCACGGTGCCGGCGACGCGGCAGTTTGCCGGCGAGGTGGTTTGGTCGCTCGGCGACGAGGCCGGACGCGCGGCGCCGGTGGTGGGCGGGACGCTCGAAGAAGTGCTGCGGTTGGCGGACCAGCAGGTGGTCGCGGATGGGCGGGTGCGGCAGGCGCAACTGCGGGTGGACGCAGCCATGGTTGCGCTGGAGCGCGCGAAGCAAGTCCTCGCGGCCGAGGCGGGCAGCGTGCGGACAGTGGACGAAGCGACGGCGGTGCTGGCGCAGGCAGAGGCGGCGCGTGCGACGGCCAAGGCGCAGCGGGAGATCCTCGGTGCGCCGCTGCCACGCGACGGTGCGCCGCGCCGGGCCTGGGTGCGGGCGGCGATCTACAGCGGCGAAGCGGGCACGCTCGATGCGACGGCGGTGGCGGGCATCCGCGGATTGGCGGCGGGCGCGGCGAGCCAGAGCGCGGCGCCCGTGCGCGGGCCGCAGACGGCGAATGCGGCGACGGCGACGGTGGACTGGTATTATGCCGTGCCCGAGGGCATGGCCGTGCGGGCAGGCGAGCGCGTGGCGGTGGAGATTTCGCTGCGCGACAGCGCGACGGAGCATCTGGTGGTGCCGTTTAGTGCGGTGCTGCACGACATCCATGGCGGGCAGTGGGTTTACGAAGTGATCGCGCCGCACACGTATACGCGGCGGCGCGTGCAGGTGGCCCGGCTGGCGGGCGGAGACGCGGTGCTGGCGAGCGGACCGGCGGTCGGGGCGAAGATCGTGACGGATGGCGCGGCGGAGCTCTTCGGCACCGAGTTTATGACGGGGAAATAAACGCGACCACCGCCTCCCTTCATGCTGAACGCAATTGTCTCCTGGGCGCTGAACATGCGCGTGCTGGTCGTCGCGGTGGCGCTCGCGCTGCTCGTGGCCGGCATCAATGCCACGCGCAACGCGCCGCTGGACGTGTTTCCCGAATTTGCGCCGCCGCTCGTGGAAGTGCAGACGGAGGCGCCGGGCCTCTCGACCGAAGAGGTCGATGCGCTGGTGACGGTGCCGCTGGAGAATTCGCTGAACGGGCTGCCGTTTTTGAAAACGCTGCGGTCGAAGTCGGTGCTCGGGCTCTCGTCGGTTGTGATGATTTTCGACACGGGCACGGATATCCTGCGCGCGCGCCAACTCGTGCAGGAGCGGCTGAATCTCGCGCAGGGGCGCTTGCCCGCGGTGGTGAAACCGCCGGTGTTGATGGCGCCGTATTCGTCGCTGAGCCGCGTGCTGAAAGTCGGGCTCACGTCGAAGACGCTTTCGCAAATGGAGCTGAGCGAGCTCTCGCTCTGGACGATCCGGCCGCGGCTGATGTCGGTGCGCGGCGTGGCGAACGTCGCGATTTGGGGTCAGCGCGACAAACAGTTCCAAGTGCTCGTTGATCCGCAGCGCCTGCGGGCGGCGGGGGTGACGCTTGATGCGGTGACGCGGGCGGCGGGCGATGCGGCGGTGATCAGTGCCGGCGGGTTTATCGATACGCCGAACCTGCGGTTGAGCGTGGCGCAGTTGAGCCTCATCACGACGCCGGAAGATCTGGCGCGCACGGTGGTGGAATTTAGGAATGGCACGTCGATCCGGCTGGGAGACGTGGCAGAGGTGAAGATCGGTCACCCCGCACCGATCGGCAACGCCGTGATCAACGACGGTCCGGGAATTCTGCTGATCGTCGAGAAACAGCCGTGGGGCAATACGCTCGATGTCACGGCGGGCGTGGAAAAAATTCTCGCGGAACTGAGGCCGGGATTGCCGGGTGTGGACATGGATTCGACGATTTTCCGGCCGGCGACGTTCATCCAACTTTCGATCGATCACCTGACGGAGGCGCTGTGGCTCGGCTGCCTGCTGGTGGTGATCGTGCTGTGGTTCTTCCTCGGCGACTGGCGGACGACGGTGATCAGCCTGACGGCGATTCCGCTCTCGCTGGCGATCGCGCTGCTGTTGCTGCGGTGGCGGGGCGAGACGATCAACACGATGATTTTGGCGGGCCTGATCATCGCGCTCGGTGAAGTGGTGGACGACGCGATCATCGACGTGGAAAACATTCTGCGCCGGATGCGGCAGAACCGGCTGCTCGCGGCGCCGGTGTCGGCGTTCAAGGTGGTGCTCCAGGCGTCGCTCGAAGTGCGCAGCGCGGTGGTCTACGCGAGTGTGATCATCGTGCTCGTGTTTGTGCCGGTGTTTTTCCTGCCGGGGCTGGCGGGGACGTTTTTCCGGCCGTTGGCGTTGTCGTATATTTTGGCGATCACGGCGTCGCTCGTGGTGGCGCTGACGGTGACGCCGGCGCTCAGTTTGCTGTTGTTGAAGGTCGACGGCGCGGCGCACCGCGATGCGTGGTTGGCGCGGACGTTGAAAGGCTGGTATCGGGGCGTGCTGCCGCGGTTGGCGCAGCGTCCTGGGGCGGCGGTCGGGGTGCTGGTGGTGGCCTTTGCGGTGACGGGATGGATCTGGCACGCGAAGCTCGGCGAAGAATTTCTGCCGAACTTCAAGGAGCGGGATTTCCTGATGCACTGGCTGGAGAAGCCGAACACCTCGGTGGAGGCCAGCACGCGCATCACGATCGCCGCGAGCAAGGACCTGCGGGCCATCGCCGGAGTGCGGAACCAAGGCGCGCATATCGGGCGGGCGGAAGTGGCCGACGAGGTGGTGGGGCCCGATTTCACGGAGCTCTGGATCAGTCTCGCGCCCGAGGTGGACTACGATGCGACGATCGCGAAAGTTCAGGCCGTGGTGGACGGTTATCCCGGTCTGACGCGCGATCTGCTCACGTTTTTGCGCGAGCGGATCAAGGAAGTACTCACGGGGGCGAGTGCGAGCATCGTGGTGCGTATTTACGGGCCGGACTTGGACGTGTTGCGCAAACACGCGGCCGAGGTGGGAGCGGCGCTGAAAGACGTGCCGGGCGTGAGCGCGCTGAAGGTGGAGCCGCAAACGCTCGTGCCGCAGATCACGATCAAGCTGCGGCCGGAGGCGGCGGCGATGCACGGGCTGACGGCGGGGCAAGTGCGCCGCGCGGTGACGACGCTCGTGAGCGGGCGGAAAGTGGGCGAAGTTTATCAGGAGCAAAAAGTGCACGAGGTAACGGTGTGGAGCGTGCCGAGTGCGCGGGCGGATTTCACGAGCCTGCGCGAGTTGCTCATCGAGACCCCGGCGGGCGGGCATGTTCGCCTCGCGGATGTGGCGGAATTGGCGATCGTGCCGACGCCGAACGCGATCAAACGCGAGGGAGCATCGCGCCGCATCGACGTGACCTGCAATGTGTCGGGGCGGTCGCTGGGCGAGGTGGCGCGGGAAGTCGAAGCGCGGGTGGGGAAAGTGGATTTTCAGCGCGGCTACCATCCCGAGGTGCTCGGCGAGTGGGCGGAGCGGCAGGCGGCGCAGTCGCGTTTGCTCTGGCTTGGGCTCGCGTCGCTCGCGGGAATTTTGGTGCTGCTGCTGGCGGATTTTCAATCGCCGAGGCTGGTGTGGCTGATCGCGCTCACGTTGCCCTTCGCGCTGATCGGCGGGGTGCTTGCGGCGTGGCTCGGCGGCGGCGTGCTTTCGCTGGGCTCACTCGTCGGGTTTGTGACGGTGCTGGGCATCGCGGCGCGCAATGGAATTTTGCTCGTGAGCCATTATCGCCATTTGGAAAAGGAGGAAGGGCAGGCCTTCGGGCTGGCGCTGGTGTTGCGGGGATCGGAGGAACGGTTGGTGCCGATTTTGATGACGGCGGCGACGGCGGCGTTTGCGCTGCTGCCGTTGGTGTTGAAGGGCAATGTGCCGGGCAACGAGATCGAGCGGCCCATGGCGCTGGTGATTCTCGGCGGGTTGGCGACTTCGACGCTGCTCAATCTGTTTCTGCTGCCGGCGCTGTATGCGCGGTTCGGGCGGAAACGGTGAGGCGGCGAACGCGGGAAATCAGGTGATCGGCGGCACGTGAGGGAAGGAACTGGAGTGGGGCGCTGGCGCGCGGGGGTGGAGTGATGGATCGCCGCGTCGCTGCGCTCCTCGCGATGACAAGGGCGGCATGGGCGCTGGCGCGGGAGGGGGAGAGTGATGGATCGCCGCGTCGCTGCGCTCCTGCTCCTCGCGATGACAAGGGCGCCATGGGCGCTGGCGCGCGGGGCTGGAGTGATGGATCGCCGCGCCGCTGCGCTCCTCGCGATGACAAGGGCGGCATGGGCGCTGGCTCGCGGGAAGGGAGAGTGATGGATCGCCGCGTCGCTGCGCTCCTCGCGATGACAAGGGCGGCATGGGCGCTGGCGCGCGGGAAGGGAGAGTGATGGATCGCCGCGTCGCTGCGCTCCTCGCGATGACAATTTACTGGGGGATGACGGGCGTGCCGTCGGGGGTGAGCTCGATGACTTCGTAGCCGAAGTGGGCGATCATCGGGAGAATCTTGGATTTATCGCCGACCAGCAAAATGTTCACGGCGTCGGTCTTGATCCATTTCGCGGCGACGCGGTCGAGCTCGGATTTCTGCATCGTCGCGAGGATTTTATTCTGAGTGTCGACGAAGTCCGCCGCGAGGTTGTCATCCATGATGCGGCGGATGAAGCCGGCTTTTTGGAGCGGGGTTTCATAGAGCAGGGCATCGCGTTGGCCGAGGGCGCTTTTTGTGAAGGTGAGTTCATCGGCGGTGATGCCGCTCTGCGCGTAGGTGTTCAGTTCTTTGAGGATTTCGGTGAGGGCACCGCCGGTGGCGTCGGCGCGGATACCGGAGCTGAACGTGAAGGTGCCAGAGTATTTGCTGGCGGAAAAACCAGTGCGGGCACCGTAAGTCCACGCTTTGTCTTCGCGGAGATTGAGGTTGAGGCGGCTGCTGAAGGCGGCGCCGAGCGGATAGTTCATCAGGGTGGCGCGGTAGTAGTCGCCGGTGGCGTCGGATTTCAGGCCGGTCACGTAGCCGACGCGGAATTCGGTCTGCGCGGCCTTCGGCACGTCCACGATGTAGAGGCGGGTTTTCGCGATGACGGGGGCGGCGGGAACTGCGGGGAGCTTGACGTCACGCGCGGGCAGGGTGGCGAGGAAACCGAGGCGGCCAATGATCTCTTCCTGGGTGATGTCGCCGACGACAACGAGTTTGGCTCCGCGGGCGGTGATGAAGCGGGCGTGGTAGTCCTCGACGTCGGCGAGCGTGAGATTTTTTACGGTTTCTTCGGTGCCGGTCGGACTGACGCCGAGGATGCTGGTGGGGCCGTGGTTGATTTTGGCGAACACCTCGGTGGCGACGAGGGCGGGCTGGGCTTTGCGGGACTTGAAGCCTTCAAGCATCTGGCGCTTGAGGCGGTCGAAGGCGGCGGAGGTAAACTTGGGACGAAGGAGGCGTTCTTCGAGGAGCGGGAGCGTTTTGTCCAAATTCTTTTTCAGGGTTTGAACGCTGAAATTGATGTCGTCAAAATCGCTGCCGACGGAGACGGAGCTGCCGAGGGTTTGGAGTTGGAGCTGCATCTGCTCGGCGGTGCGGTCCTGTGTGTCCTCGTTCATCATGTAGCCGTAGAGCTGCGCGAGCCCGGCCTTCGCGGGGGTAGCGGCGAGACCGAGTTGGCCGCCGGGAATGGACAGGGTGAGGGCGACGGTCGGGAGCTCGCGCGACTGGGCACCGATGATTTCGGCACCGGAGGGCAACGTGGTGCGCCAGAAAGGAGGGACTTTGATGACGGGGTTGGGGCCGTTGCCGGGGAGTTTGCTGCGGTCGAAGGTGGCGGTGGCCTTGGTGTATTTCAGACCCGCGTAGCCGTAGCCGGGAGCACGATACGAGGACGAGTCGGGCTGGTGGTCGGCGGGGGCGACGACGTTTTCGGGGGCGGACTTGATGGCGATGCTGAGAACGATGGCGGGTTTGCCCTTGAGGTATTTTTCGTAGACGCGCTGGACGTCGGCCTTCGTGACGGAGGTGTAGCGTTTGAGGTCGGCGGCAATCTGATTAGGCGAGCCGGTGTAGGTCTGCCAAGCGGCGAGGCTGCGGACCTTGCCGGAGACACTTTGGAGGTTGTTGATTAGCTGGGCTTCGATCGAGCCGGTGAACTGGGCGATATCCGCATCGGTGACACCGCGGGTGGCGAAGGTGGCGAGGGCTTCGTCGAGGAGTTTTTTCGTGGCTGCGAGGGAGGTGCCGGGGGCGGGGATGACGCTCAGGGCGAATTCGCCGGCGAGTTCGCTGGACCCATTAAAGGCGGAGGCACCGAGGGCTTTCTGGGTCTTGGTGAGTTGCTGGTAGAGGACGGAATTTTTTCCTTGGCCGAGGACTTGGGCGAGGCAATCGAGCGCGGCTTCGTCGGGGTGGTAGGAGGGGACGGAGGGGAAGGTGAGAGAGAGCTGAGGTTGACGCGCGTAGTTGTCGACGAGGGTGATGTGGCGGTCACGGTCAATGACGGGGGCGGGGAGTTTGGTGGGCTCGACGGCGGGGCCGCGGGGGATGGGGCCGAAGTATTTTTCGACGAGGGCGACGACGGTGGTGGTGTCGACGTCGCCGCCGATGGTGAGGGTGGCGTTGTTGGGGCCATACCAGCGGAGGAAAAAGTTTTTCAGGTCTTGGACGGTGACGCGGTTGAGATCCTCGACGTAGCCGATGGTGAGCCACGAATACGGGTGGCCGTAGGGGTAGAGGGCTTGGGCGGTGATCTCGCGGGCGAGGCCGTACGGGCGGTTGTCGTAGTTTTGGCCGCGTTCGTTTTTCACGGTGCCGCGCTGGACTTCGAATTTCTGTTGGGTGACGGCGTCGAGGAGGAAGCCCATGCGGTCGGCTTCGAGCCAGAGCATCTTCTCAAGTTGGTTGTTGGGGACGGTCTGATAGTAGTTGGTGCGGTCGCGATTGGTGGAGCCGTTGAGGGTGCCGCCGGCGGCGGTGACGATCTTGAAATGCTGGTCGTCGCCGACGTGGTCGCTGCCCTGAAACATCATATGTTCGAAGAAGTGGGCGAAGCCGGATTTACCAATTTCTTCGCGGGCGGAGCCGACGTGGTAGGTGACATCGACGTGAACGATGGGGTCGCTGTGATCCTCGTGGACGACGAGGGTGAGGCCGTTGGGGAGAACGTATTTCGCGTAGGGGATGATGATCTGGGACGAAGATGAGACGGCCGCAGCGGATGCGGTGGGCGCGGCGATTTTCTCGATGAGCTTTGCGGACGCGGCGTGAGTGAGGGGCGCCGCGACGAGGGCGAGGAGGGAGAGGATGAAGAACGAGAGACGGAGCGAAGGAGAGCGAGGGAGGCGGGAGGGCATGGCGAGTGGAGGAGAGGAGGAGCTGACGAACGATTACGAGAACGAGAACGAGAACGAGAACGATTACGATTACGAGAACGAGAACGATTACGAGAACGAGAACGAGCTGTGGGCGGGATCAGAGGGTGGGGACGTCGGCGATGCGTTCGATGCGGATGCGGCGGATGCGCTCGGTGCTGACTTCCACGGCGGTGAGGCGGAAGTCGCCGGAGGTGAGGGTTTCGTCGCGGCGTGGCGGGTGGCCGAGGTGGCGGGTGAACCAGGAGGCAACGGTTTCGCGGGGCTGCCACTCGAAGGACCAGCCGGTTTCGGCCTGGAGTTCGCGCATCGTAAAGGTGCCGCTGACGACGATCGAAAAGGTGGTGCGGTCGTAGATCGGGCCAGACCCGAGGTCGAATTCGTCGCGGATATCGCCGACGATTTCTTCGAGGACGTCTTCGAACGTGACGATGCCAGCGAGGCGATGCTCGGGGTCGAGGACGACGGCGAGGTGACTGCGGCCGGTGCGAAATTTTTCGATCATGACCGGGAGCTTGGTGGAGAGCTCGAAGGCGGTGATGGGACGGATGAGCGGTTCGAAGGAGGCATCGGGGCCGAGGATGGAGAGTTGCCAGAGCCACTCACGGACGAGCACGAGGCCGCGGACTGTATCCATGCTGCCGGTGCAGACGGGGAAACGACTGTGACCGCTGGTCTGGGCGGTGCGGAGATTTTCGCTAATGGGTTTGTCCAGCCACAGGGCGACGACTTGGTCGCGGGGGAGCATGATCTGCTGCGCGGTGGTCTCGCGGACGCGCAGGGATTGGACCATGAGTTTGTTGATGAGCGCGTCGCCGGGGTGGACGTGGCGGGCTTGGCTAAAAACGTATTCGAGTTCTTCGGCACTGAAGGAGTGTTCGCCCTCGGAAGTGGGGCCCAGACCGAGCAAACGAAGCAAGCGGTTGGCGCATTCGTTGAGGAACCAGATCAGCGGGTAGAAGGTAAAATAGAAGGCCATCAACGGCGCGGCGGTCCAGAGGGTGACGGGTTTGGCGCGTTGGATGGCGAGCATCTTGGGCCCTTGTTCGCCAAAGACGATGTGGAGAAACGTGATCGAGATAAAGGCGATGACGAAGGCGATCGAGTGGACCGTAGTGGGATCGGTGATGCCCCAGCGCGCGAGGAGCGGAGTGATGCGGTGGGCGACGAAAGGCTCGCCGACCCAACCGAGGCCGAGGCTGGCGAGGGTGATGCCGAGTTGGGTGGCGGAGAGCGCGGCGTCAAGGCGGTCGAGCGCCATGAGGGCGAACTTCACGCGCCAGCCGCCGGTCTTGGCGAGGGGGCGGAGCTGGCTGGCGCGGACCTTGACGAGAGCGAATTCGGCGGCGACGAAAAAGCCGTTGGCGGCGACGAGGGCGAGGACGACGAGGGTCTCCAGCGCGATGCCGAGGAAGGTATTCATTGAATACCGGCAGCGTACGGGTGAGGCCGAGACTGGCCAGCTTTGGATTTTTGGAGCAAGGAGCCCGGTCGGCGGCCGGGTCTCGTATTACCCAGTTACTTTCCTCTGAAAAACACGTTCCTAAAAAGTGTCACGTATTACGTGAAACTCCCTCTGGGAATTCGGTTTTTTGGCAATGAACTTGACCGGGTAATACTCGTGAAAAAGTACCTGAATGAAACGATCGCATGTGGTACGGAGGCACGGAGCAAGAAAGCTGGTTTGGCGCCCACCTTGAACCCCGAGGCCACGTGCGGTGTGCCCGTTGCGTGCGACAATAAACCGAACGAGTCATACCGAAGAGAGCCGGATGAGGGAGACCCTCCGGGCTGGTTCGGAGGGCAGGGCGGGTTCGCGGCCGCGCCTCTCCCGATTTCGGGTCGGATCAAAGACTGAGGGTCAGCTGGACGTAGACGTAATTGGAGTCTTTGGAGCCGAGGGTGCGGAGGGACTGTTTGATGTAGTCGCCGCGGAAGTAGCGGCTCACGCCGACCTCAAGTTGAGTCGAGGGGATGAAGTGCCAGCCGAAGAGGACGTCGATTTCGTGGCCGAGCGTTTTGCTGAACGTGGGACTGATGGCGTAGCCGGTGCCGGCGTTGGCGGCACCGCCGGCGCGGGCGACACCGGCCACGTTATACCAACTGTCCGACGTGCGGGCGAGACGGTGGAGATGATATTCGAGGTTAATGCTCAGGTTTGGCTTCGGCTTAAAGGCCCAGGCGAGGCGGAAGTCGTGGAGATTTTGCAGGCTATTCAAATCCATATAGCCGTAGAAAAGGTGAGTCGTGGCGAAGAGATTTTGGAACGTCTGACTGGTTTGGTCGGTGGAGCTCTGGTCGCCGGAGGCGTAGCTGTACGTGATGCCGAAGCGGTGTTGCCAAGCGCTCTCGGTGAGCGTGTAACCGCCGGCGAGAATGGCGGAGTAGGCGTCCTGGCGGAGGCGGGTGGCGCCAGCGAGGGCCGCGGAGAGGGCGACGGGACCGGTGTTGGCGCGATTGCCAAATTGGTGCATGAGTTCGGCGGTGTAGTCCCATGCGCCGTAAGCGAGGGGCTTGGATTTGTAGCGGAGGCCGGCGGTATAGAGATCCTGCTTGTTGGGATTGCGGAAGGGTGCGGCGACGCCGGCGTAGGGATTGTTGTTGGGGTCGACGGCGACGCGGGCGCTGGCGGCAGTGACGTTGCGGGAGTAAAGGAAGGCTTCGACGAGGTTGTTGGCGGAAAGGCCGGGGATGTTCGGGAAATTAAAATACAGGCCGGAAAAACTGTCTTTGCCGAGGTGGGATCGGTTGAAGTTGTGATTGTCGTTGTAGACGAGACCACCGGTGAAGGCGTCGACGCCGAAGACGGCGTTTTGCCAGCGGATTTTTGCGGCGTCGAAGGTGCGGGCGTTGTTGTTCCAGCGGAAATGGCCGAGGGTGCGTTGGTCGCCGTAGACGAGTTCTTGGCGGCCGATTTTGAGGGAGAGCGGGAACTCCTTGTGGTTGCCGACGAAGACGAAGGCTTGGTGGAGATTGAGATCGCGGTCATTTTCGGCGAGGGCGCGGCCGGGTTTGTTGGCGTCGGCGGCCACGCGTTGATCGCCGCGTTCGTCATCGACGGAGGCGCTGGTGCGGCCTTCGACCGTGACGGCGAAACTCTTCGCGGTGTAGGCGACGCGCGGCATGAGGCGCGTGAGGTAGTAGCCGTTGTTGTTGTCGACGGTGGTGCCGGGGCCGGTGAGGCGGAAGTCGGCGTTTTGGCCGGTGTAGGTGAAACCGGCGTCGTCCTTACCCTCGTAGCGGGCGCGGACGTTTACGCCGATGTCCCAGGCGTTCAGATACGGATCGGCAGAGCGAAGGTGTTCGTTGAGGTAGCCCGGAAAAGGGCGGGCGGGCGTGGAGGGTGCGTATTGGGCGTGCGCGGCGGGGGCGGCGGCGAGCACGACACCGAGCGCGAGGAACGCGAAGCGGCGGAGTGAGTTCATGGTTGTTTTCTGGTGGAGGATTGGTCGCAAACGGAAAAAGAAAGGCGGCGATCTAGTGGGCGGCGGCCGCGGCCGCGGGCGCGTGGTGGCGATGGGCGCGGACTTCGAGGAACTGGATGACGTCGTCGCGGAGCGGGTAATAGTCCGGATGCTCCATGACGGATTTCCGGTCGCGCGGACGGGGGAATTTCACGGGGATAATTTCGCCGATGGTGGCGGCGGGGCCGTCGGTCATGCAGACGATGCGGTCGCTGAGGTAGAGGGCTTCGTCGACGTCGTGCGTCACCATCATTGTGGTGATTTTTTCGCGGCGCCAAAGGTCGAGCAGGACGGCCTGCAGTTCGTAGCGGGTGAGGGTGTCCAGCATGCCGAAGGGCTCGTCGAGGAGGAGCATCTTGGGTTTGAGGGCGAAGGCGCGGGCGATGCCGACGCGTTGGCGCATACCTTGGGAGAGTTCGGCGGGGCGTTGGTGCATTGAGTCGGCCAGTCCGACGACGCTCAGATAATATTCGGCGATCTGGTCGCGTTCACGCTGGCTCGCGGTGTAGAAAACCTGCTCGATGCCGAGCAGGACGTTTTCCTTGGCGGTCATCCACGGGAGGAGAGACGGCGATTGAAAAACGATGCCACGATCGGGGCCGGGGCCGGCGATTTCTTTGCCGGCGATGACGATGACGCCGCTGGTGATGTCACTCAGGCCGGCGAGCATCATGAGTTGCGTCGACTTACCGCAACCGGAGTGGCCGATGACGGTGATGAACTCGCCCTTCCCGATCTTGAGATTGAAGTCCTGCACGATGATCGCCTCGCCGCCGCCGGGCTTCGGATAGGATTTCACGAGTTGGGAGATTTCGACGTAGGCGCTCATGGTTCGGTGGGGGTGCCGATTTCGACGGCGGCGATCTCGGAGCGGCGGATGGGCCCGGCGTTGCGCGGGCGGCGCACGCGCGTGCCGGAGATGTCCTCGGGCTCGATATCGGGGAGGACGAGTTTCTTGAGGACGCCCGCGGTGTCGCGGGGGCGGGCTTTGAGGAGGTAGCTCACGACTTCGTTGCGGATCTGTTTGAAGTCGTAGTTTTCGTTGAAGGCGCGGCGGTCGCGGGGGCGGGGCAGCGTAATGGGAATGGATGGACCGAGCGTGGCCTGGGGGCCGGCGGTGAGCGGAATGACCCGGTCGGCGAGGTAGATCGCCTCGTCGGGATCGTTGGTGATGAGGACGACGGTCTTCTTGTCTTCCTGGCAGATGCGGGAGAGTTCGTCCTGGAGTGTGCCGCGCGTGAGGGCGTCGAGGGCACCGAGGGGTTCGTCGAGGAGGAGGACGCGGGGCTGCATGGCGAGGGTGCGGGCGACGGAGACGCGTTGGCGCATACCGCCGGAAAGTTCGCTCGGGAGCTGCTTGAGGGCGGGAGTGAGTTTGACGGTCGCGAGGTATTTCTCGACGTGGGCGCGGCGGGCTTCGGGCGTCCACGTGGGGAAAACCTGGTCAACGGCGAGGGCGACGTTTTCGTAGACGGTGAGCCACGGGAGGAGACTGTAGTTTTGGAACACGATACCGCGGTCGGGGCCGGGGCCGTCCATGCGTTTGCCCTCGAAGAGAATTTCGCCGGTATCGGGTGCGGTGAGGCCGGCGAGGAGGGACATGAGCGTGGTCTTGCCGGCGCCCGAGTAGCCGATGATGGCGACGAACTCACCTTCCTCGATCTGGAGATTGATGTCGTGGAGGACGTGGCTCTGCGACGAGGACGGGCCGAAGGACTTGCTGACGGATTTGACGGAAAGGAATGACATGGGCGCAGGGACGCTCAGATCGATTTGAAGCGGGCTTCGACGACGCTCATCAGGCGGTCGAGGATGAAGCCGACGATGCCGATGGTGATGATGCAGAGAATGATTTGTTCGTAGATGAGGGCGTTATATTGCTGCCACAAAAAGCCGCCGATGCCGGGGCGGCCGGTGAGCATTTCGGCGGCGACGATGACCAGCCATGCGATGCCGAGGCTCAAACGGAAGCCGGTAAACATATAGGGGAGGGTCGCGGGAATCAGGACCTTGAAGAGTGTCTTGGTACGCGAGAGTTTGAGGACTTTGGCGACGTTGAGATAGTCTTGGGGGATGGCACGAACGCCGACGGCAGTGTTGAGCACGGCGGGCCACATGGAGCAGATCGCGATGGTGAAGAGCGCGGCGGCGTCGCTCGCACCGAAGAGAACTTTGCCTTCGCCGTTGGTGAGCTTGAAGGAACTGAAGAGCACCATGCCGAGCGGGAGCCAGGCGAGCGGTGAGACGGGCCGCAGGATCTGAATGATCGGGTCGAACATTTTGGTGAACGACTTCGAGAGCCCGAGGAAGAAGCCGATGGGCGTGCCGATGATGAGCGCGATCGCGTAGCCGGCGGCGACGAGTTTTAGCGACAGCCACGTGAAGGCGAGGACGCCTTGATCCATTTCGCCGCGTTTCGCGAAGGGCTCGACGACGTAGGGTTTTGATTCGGTCCAGGTCTTTCCGGGTGTGGGCAGGTCGCGCGACCACGTTTTACTGGAGGCATACCACAGGATAAAAACGATCACGATGCCCACGAGGGGGAGGAGGAGACCATCGAGGCGTTTGAATTTTTCTTTCATGTTAAAAACGGGCGGTGTGGATGGCGTGAGCGCGGGCGAATTTCTCGGGGTCGGTGGGATCGAAGGTGGTGCCGTCGAAGAATTTTTCGGGCGCGAGATTGATCGGACCGGGCGAGGCACCGTTGAGCGCCAGGGCGGCGGCGTAGAGATCAGGGCGCATGAGCCGCGTGGTAAGCGCGGTGTAGTCGGGCGCACCGCGCGTCAGGGCCCAGCGGCGGAGCTGGCTGAGCCACCACGCGGCGTAGCGGGGCTGCGGGTGGTTGGCGTCGCGGCGGCTGAAGTTCACCGCGTGGGTGTCGGCGGTGACCGTGCGCCCGTCGCCGAGTTCGTAGGTGCCGGAGAGGCGCGGAAGAATCTGCGCGGCGGGGCAGCCGACATAGTTGGCGGCGCTGAGGAGTTGGGCGAGGTCGACGTGGTTGGCGGAATCGTCGCACCACTGGCCGGCGAGGTGGAGGGCGGCGAGGGCGGCGGTGACAGTGGCGGGATGCGTGGTGGCGAATTTTTCGGTGAACGCCAGAATTTTTTCGGGGTGGTCGGGCCAGATTTGCTGGGACGTGACGGCGGTGAAGCCGAGGTTCTCGGCGGCGGCGCGGGCGTTCCACGGTTCACCGACGGAGAAGCCGTCGAGTTGGCCGTGGCGAAGATTGGCGACCATCTGGGGCGGCGGGATGGTGATGAGGGCGACGTCGTGGTCCGGGTTGATGCCGCCGGCGGCGAGCCACGTGCGGAGCCAGAGTGCGTGGGTGCCGGGAGCGAGCGTGTGGGCGAAGGTGACGGGCCGGCCGGCGTCACGGCGCTCGTGGATTTCTTTGACCAAGGCTTTGGCATCGGCCGCGATCCGGCCCCGGTATTGGGCGGCTAGCGTAATGGCTTGTCCGTTACGCGAGAGCATCCACGGGATGACGAGCGGCCGGGCCTTGGGGCCGAAGTGGCCGAGGGCGGTGGCGAAGGGCACACCGAAGAGCAGGTGGGCGGCCTGGCAAGCCCCGGACTCGAGGCGCTCGCGGGCGGCGGTCCAACTCGCGGCACGGTCGAGGGTGACGGCGAG
>CAMBVX010000137.1 GCA_945871085.1 Opitutus sp. GAS368
ACCGACTGGCAGGCCAATACACGCTAGGGAACTGGCCGCTCACCGCGGCCTGGAAACGATGAACTCCGCTGAAACCAATCCGAAAGAACGGGGACGCGGTAAGCCGTGTGCGGGAAAACCGCCTGCACGGTTTGACGAGGGGAGGGCCGCGATGGCGGGAGTCCGTTCTCGTTGCTCCCTCTACTCGACTTAAAAATTTGCCTTGGCTTGGGATGAGCAATCTTCCCGCGAATTGAGCGACCACCGGCATCGAGGAAATCCTGCTCGGGTTTGAAAGCGGGCAAACGCTTCGCTCGCTTTGGATTCAGGTTCGCCGGCTTCGAAAGTGTTGTTCTAGGATGACCATGGAAGTTTCTTGGATGCTACCCCACGGCTCCGCGCATCCGGGCTTCCACTCACGTCGCTCCCACCATGCCACCCCGCCTCCAACGTCTGACTTTCGCAGCGCTGCTGCTCTTCGCGAGTCGTGGCTTGCACCCCACTGCGCGGGCGCAGGCTCCGCTCACGCGCATCGTGGACGTGCGTTCGCTGTCCCGGCAGGATGCGGCCAAGGCTCTGCCCGTGCGCGTGCGCGGCGTGGTCACGTGGCGCGGGTTGCGCGATCAAATGACGGTGCAGGACGAAACCAGCGGGATCTGGATCTTTGTCACCGACGCCCGTAAACAACAGCTCTGGGCGACGGACGATGCCGCCTTCAACGCGATCCGCGTCGGCGACGTTTTGGACATCGAAGGTGTCAGCTTTCCCGGCGGCTACGTGCCGGGGATCATGCCGAAAACGCTCCGCCGCGTCGGGGAACAACCGTTGCCCCCGGCGCGCCCGATGGACCCGGCGCGTTTTTTTAACGGGGCCGAGGACAGCCAGCGGGTCGAGGTGCGAGGCGTGGTGCAGGGCGTGCAACCGGCCGAAACGGGCTGGCTGTTGGAACTGAATTCGAATCCCGGTCGTTTCACGGCCGAGGTGCCGCGCAGTGCGCTCCCGGACCCCGCGGTGATCGTGGATGCCGAGGTGCGCGTGACCGGCGTGGCCGTCACCCGCATCAATACCCGCGGCGAACTCACGATGCCGCGCGTTTTTAGCAGCCCCATTGACAAATTGTTGATCGATGTGCCCGCCGCCCAGTCGTTCGCCGCCCCGCTCGTCCCGCTCGACCGGCTGCTGCCGTTCCGCCCCGAACCGGTCGGCCCGCATCGTTTGCGCGTCAACGGCATCGTGACTTTCGCCCTGCCGGGAAAATTTCTTTACCTGCAGGAAGGCACGAGTGCAGTGCGGGTGGAAACGCCCTCGACGGAGGCGTTCCACGCGGGCGACCGGGTGGAGGCAGCCGGCTTCGTCGACATGACTCGTTCCGTCGGCACGCTGGTGGGCGCCCAAGTGCGCAAGATCGGGACCGCCAGCGCACCGGTCGCTGTGGCCGCCAATCCTGAAGAGATTATCGCCTTGAACCACGCGGCCATGCGCGCCGGCCAGTTGGCACTGCCACATGATTTTGACGGCCACTTGATCCGCTTCCGCGCGCTCTTGCTCGCCGTGCAATCGAGCCCGGACGCGAAGCAACCCGCACGGCACCTCACGCTCCAGCGCGACGAGATGATCCTCAACGCCACGCTGCACGCGGGAGATCCCAAGGCCATCGACGCCTTGCAGACGGGGAGCGAGCTGGAGGTTACGGGGATTGTGCAACTCGAATACACGTCGGTGGCGGCGCCCCGGCTCTCATTGATGCCGACCCGCCTGGAGGTCGTGCTCCGCAGCGCGGCGGATGTCGCCGTGGTGCGCGCCCCCTCGTGGTGGACCCCCGAGCGGCTCCTCGGTGCGGTGGCGGTGGTGGCGGTCGGGTTTGGCGCCGCGCTCGTCTGGGCTTGGCAACTCCGGCGTCAGGTGCGCCGCAAGACGCAATTGTTGGCGACGGAGATGAGTGCGCGCCGCGATGCCGCCGTGGAATTTCAAGCCACACTGCGCGAGCGCAGCCGCCTCGCCGCCAATCTGCACGACACGTTGCTTCAGACGATGGGCGGGATTGGTTTCCAGATCGGGGCGTGCGCGCGAGAGATGACGGCGTGGGATCAGGGAAGTAAACCCGTGGCCCTTTTGACGGTGGCCCGCCGCATGTTGGATCACTCCGTGAAGGAGCTGCGCAGCTCAGTCTGGGCGTTGCGCAGTCATCCGCTGCAGGGCAAGGCGTTGCCCGAAGCGTTGCAGGAATTCACGGAGCGCGCGTGTGACGGTCAGCCCATTGCCATCGAACTGCGCACCGAGGGCGACCTCACCGGCGTGCCCGACTTTGTGGCCGGCAATCTCCTCTTGGCCGCTCAGGAAGCCGTGCACAACGCGCTCAAACACGCCCAACCCAGCAAGCTCACGCTGGAGGTCCGGTTGGCGGGGAAACTCGGTTGGATCATGCTGGTCATCCGCGATGATGGCGTCGGCTTTGTACCGGGCGCTCAGGCGGGTGCCCATCAGGGGCACTTCGGGCTTTCGGGCATGCGTGAGCGCATCGAGCGCCTGGAAGGGACTTTCAAACTCGAGAGCGCCCCCGGTCGGGGGACGAGTGTTCACTTGGAGGTGCCCATGCGCACGTATGATGAAAGCATCGCCTGATCGTCCGCGACCATCCGATCGGACCATTGGCGACCAGGGTCTCCCGTGTTATCCTGCGAAGGCTCTACCGCTCCGCATGTCCACCCTTTCCCTTATTCGCGTCGCTTTGGTGGATGATCACGCGGTGCTGCGCGCGGGGCTGGTCAGTGTTTTGAATTCGGAACCCGGCTTGCAGGTCGTCGCTGAAGCGACGGACGGCGCGACCGCGATCGAAGTGTGGCGGAAATATCAGCCGGACGTCATGCTCCTCGATATCAGCATGGCGGGGATGGACGGCATCGCGACACTCCAGCGGTTGCGCGGTGAATTTCCCAGTGCCCGGGTGTTGATGCTGACGTCGTCGGAGGCTCCCGAGGATGTGCGCCATGCGCTCGCCGCCGGCGCGTGTGGTTATGTGTCCAAGAGCGTCGAGTCGACGGAGCTGATCGCCGCCATCCGCAAGGTCCACGCAGGCGAAAAAGTGATCGGCAAATCCGTCGCCGGCCATTTGGCCGTCGAGCAGGAGGGTGGTCTTATTTCCCGGCGGGAACTCGAAGTGTTGGGCTTGGTTCGGCAAGGTTTCACGAATGCCGAGGTGGGTCGGGTGCTCGGGATTTCCGAATGGACCGCGAAATCGCACGTCCAGTCTCTGCTCGGAAAATTACAAGCGGCCGATCGCGCGGAAGCCGTCGCGCGTGGGTTCGAGCGCGGCTTGCTCAAGGTCTGAAGTGTCGGCCGGCGGTCTGATCACGGATCGCGGAGAGCGGCTGATTGTGGCCTCGTGGGTTGGGGCCATGCCCCGTTTTGCCTCCTCGCAGCTGCGCCGCCCGAGGTCCTCGCATTTTCCCCACCCCTCGGCCCGCCATCCGGCAGGCGAGCCGCGCCGTGCCCGGCCACAAGGATGGAAGGACGCCTCCGGCCCGCAGGGTTTCACGTGTCCTTGCGCGCATCTGGCCCGCCTGCCGCGCGTCGCAGATCCGCGAGGTCGAGCGGACGCGTGAACATCGTCAGCGCTCCGTCGGCCGCTCGCGGCCACTGCTCCGTCGGACGATCCCAGTAAAGTTCGACGCCGTTTCCATCCGGGTCGCGCAGATAGAGCGCCTCGCTCACGCCGTGGTCCGACGCACCGTCGAGCGACACGCCTGCCTTCACTAAACGCTCCAGCGCCTCGGCCAACTCCGCTCGCGTCGGGTAGAGAATCGCGGTGTGGAACAGCCCGGTAGTTCCCGGCGGCGGCGGCGATCCGCCGAGGCTCTCCCACGTGTTAAGGCCGATGTGGTGGTGATACCCGCCCGCCGCGATAAACGCCGCGCCCGCACCGTAGCGCTGGGTGATCTCAAAGCCCAGGACGCCGCAGTAGAAAGCGAGCGCCCGCTCGAGGTTCGCGACCTTCAAATGCACGTGCCCGATGCGCACTCCGGGATGGATCGGCCGGGTGGCGGGTGGTTTCACGACGAGTTGGTTCATGGGGAGAGTATTCCAATCAGGGCGCGTGCGCAGGCGACAGTTTTTGTGCGACCAGCGAAGCGAGCGCTCCTTGGCCGCCGTGATCGCGCCGGTGCTCGCCGCCGACGATTGCTTTGTCACCCGCGTCGGGGAAAACAACCGTCCTGGAGTGTAACCCAATAGCGAGGACCCGCTCTGAAATCGCAGCGTAAATCCGGGCACAACGTAGCAAAGAAATACTACGCGCACGCGGCAGAGGTTTTCTCCTCGTCTGGCAGCGCGGGAAAACCTCCGCCCGCCCCCGCGCGTTGATCGACGCGTTGCCACCATGCCGAAAAACTGCGGAGAGCATTTCGCCTCACCGCCCGCGTGGCTGCGAGCGCGACTTGCTCAAGGTCTGAAAGGCTACATCTCAGTTTCTAAACACCCCGACCAACCCATGCGAGGGAAAGCCCGTTGCACGTGGGCAGGGCTTTCCAGCCCATGTCTGGACTGTCCGAAAAATGAGCTTCACCCGGCTGCACCAGTGGCTGGTAGTCCGATCGGGGGATAGCCGACGGCGGCTGATCGTGACACTATCTCCCCGTCCCTGCCCCATCTAGCCTTCCCACCGGCGCGTCCCCCCTCGCCGTCGCGGTTTCCAAAACGGCCAGCCGTTCTGTCCCACCGAGTTCCCCCGCTCTCATTTTTTTCCGCAACCCCCACCCACTACTCGCTACCCCACCCACCATGATCATGCGCCGTCGACACCTCACCTTCGCTCTCGGGCTTGCCGCCTCGGCGAATCTCCACGCCCAGTCCGCTCCGGCGGCCGCAGCCCCGGCCGGGAAAACTGACGCCGTTCTCCTCACGCCGTTTCAAGTGAGCACCGATAAGGATCGCGGCTATTTCGGCGGAAGCACCCTCGCCGGCGGTCGCGCCGACACTCCGCTGAAAATCACGCCCGCCTCGATTTCGGTCATGACCAAGGAATTCCTCGAGGATTTCGATCTCACCGACATGAATCAATCGTTGGCCTGGACCGTCGGTGCGGATGCACCCACGGGTGGCGAATCAGGAGCCTTTGGCGGCAACCGTTTTCAAACGAGTTTCCGTGGCGTCGATGGCAACGGCAATTTCCCCGTGCGCAACGGCTCGATCAATTATTTCGTCTCCGACACCTACAACTCAGAGCGCTTCGATTTCTCGCGTGGACCCAATGCCGCGCTCTTTGGCGACGGTGGTCCCGGTGGGCTTCAAGGCAGCTCGAGCAAACAGGCGCGCCTCAACAATCGTTCCACCACCACGAGCGCCCGTCTCGACAGTTTTGGCGGCTACCGTGCAACGCTCGACTCGAACTACGGCGTCGGCCGCATGGCCGTGCGCCTCAATCTCCTGCGCCAAGACACTAAAGCCTATCAGACCGGAACCAGCAATCAGCAGAATGGCTTCACGACGGCGGTGACCTTCAAGCTCACTGACAACACCCAGTTTCGCGCCGAGGTGCAACGCGACGGCGAACAAAACGTGGCCTACCGCAGGACGTATTCTGAGCAGGCCTCCCGTTGGAATCGCACCACGGTCAACACCGATAACTCTGCCATCGCCAATCCCAACGACTTCGGCCTCGGCGTGATCAGCCAGAACAACGACTATCTCGTGTGGAACACCGCGACGAACAGCCTGATCAATTATCGGGGCAACCAATATTCCTCGATCGGCTTGGGTTACCAGATTCCGTGGGCGGGCCGCGCGGATCTCCCCGGGTTTAAGCCCGGCATCGATAAAAAGTTTTTCCTCGGGCCGGCCGACAGCCGGATCGACCGGGATTTTAATGCTCAATCCTACTGGGTCGATCACCGCTTCAGTAACAATTTGTATGTCCAGCTCGGCGTCGTGAAAAACGACGGCGATCCCTACTACGACTACACCGACCAGCTCCCGGGCGACTATCGGATCGACGTCAATCGCCTCCTGCCGGTGCCCGCCGGTGCTCCCGCCGGCGCGGTCGGTGCGCAGAATCCGAATTTCGGCAAAGCGTATGCCGACTTTGGCCAGAACTACCAGTATCAGCAGGACAAAGTCCGCGAATATAAGGTCGCCGGCACCTACCGTTTCGTGGCTCCGAAGCTCTTCGATCTGAAACAACGTTTCAGCATGAATGCCGGCTGGCGGCAGACGACCTTTGAGGCGAAAAATTCCGCCTGGCGCTGGGCCAACAATCCCGGGCTGGCCGATCTCAACAACACCAACAATCAGCTCCGCTACCGCATCTATTGGGATCAGCCCCTTCCGAACATCGGGCCGGTCACGCCACCCACGGTCCCCGGGGTCAACTGGCGCTTCGTCGAGACCGGCGGCAATATCAACCAACGCACCATCGCCTACGGTCAGCTCGTTTCCCAGACCACCTTCTTCCAAGAGCGCCTCGCGTTCACCGGAAGTTTCCGACGCGACCGCGTGCAGGGCGATTTCCTGAACCGTATCGGCAATGACCCCGTCACGTTGCAAAATATCGGCGGCTTCGACAACGGTTTTGGCGTCAACGTCGCGGGCCTGCACCGCAAGCGGAAGATTTGGCAAAACAGCCCGAGCGGCGGTGTCGTCACCTATCCGTTTGCAGCGATAAAAAACCGTTTCATCTCCCCGCTCGGTTTCGTGGCGAACTACTCCTCGAACTTCGCCCAGATCGCCAACGCCACCATTCCGCTCATCACCGGCGACGATCCTCCCCTCACTCGCTCGACGACGAAGGACTGGGGCCTGCGCTACGCCGTCGGCGACGGCATCGCCTACGTTACGCTCACCAATTACCGGACGACCCAGACCGATCAGCTCAGCACGTGGGGCAACCGCGGCGATTTCCAGAATCTCTACACCAACCTCGGCTTCACCGATCCGCTCTACGTTGGCGCCACGGGCTTCAACTATCAGGACAGCGCCTCCCGCAAGCTCGAAGGATGGGAGGCCGAGGTGACGGCCAACCCGATGAAGAACGTGACCTTCACGGTCAATTATTCCCACCCGATCGTTTACACGGTTTACGAGAGCAAAGATCGCCGGGCCTTCTTCGCGGCAAACAAGGCCTACTACGACCGCGCGGCCCTCGCGGCCACGGGCACCGTGATCAACAACCTCACGATTCTCGATCCCAACGTCATTCGCCAAGCCGTCCAAAACATCGATAACAGCTTCAACGGCACGACCTCCGGCACGCTGGGTAATAATTTGGAGCGCCACCGCGTGAATGTCGCCGGCTCCTACCGTTTCTCCGAGGGCATGCTCAAGGGTTTGGGTGTTAACGGCGGTTTCAATTACCGCGGCCACAAAAAGGTCGGCAGCCGCGACGCCCGCCTTAAATTTCAGACCCCGGGCACTTCGGCCCCCACGACGTTGCAAGGCGTCGAGGCCGCTTACGATTACCTCTGGGTGGACCCCACCTTGTCGGCCGTCGCGGGTGCCAACTACACCTACCGCTTCGGCAAGGTGCAGGCTCGTTTCCAGATCAACATCACGAACCTACTCGATGACGACAAACCGCAGTGGAGCAGCTACAGCGTGATCAACGCCGGCCAGCTGCAAAATCTGCCGAACGCCCTTACGAACAACGGCAACGCCCTCACCGCACCCGGCGGCAATGCCCGGATGCAGGTGCGCAGCGGTTTCAACCAGCTCGAACCGCGCAAGATCTCGTTGACGACGACGTTCACGTTCTAACCGGAAGCCTACTATGACGACCCCGATCACTACTATGACCATCCCAAGCCTGACCGCCGCGGCCCGCAGCCGCCGCGTTGTCCTAATCGCCGCCCTTGGCGCGTTGTTGTCCAGCCTCCAGGCGCAGACGGCCCCGGCCGCAGCCACCTCCGCCACCCCATCGGCCAGTGGAGTGAAAGGAGGGGCCGTCGTGTTGACGCCGTTCGAAGTGAGCACGGAAAAGGACCGTGGCTACGCCGCAGGCAACACCCTTTCCGGCGGCCGGATTGATACGCCGTTGGAACTTAGTCCGAGTTCCATCCAGGTCATGACCAGGCAATTCATGGATGATTTCGGGATCACCGATTTCGCCGACGCCGCGAAGTGGACGATGAACGTCGATGTCCCCGAGGGCAACGATGCTCCTTTCGGCGGCAGTCGCTTCGAGTTCAACGTCCGTGGCGCCGGCGGCGGCGGCAACTACCCGATGCGTGACGGTATCCCGCAATACTTCGTGGCCGATGGTTACAACTCAGAACGCTTTGAGGTCGTGAGCGGACCCAACTCCGGAATGGCGGGTCTCGGCGGTTCCGGCGGCATGGCCGGCAGCTCGAGCAAGCGGACCCGGTTCGACAACCGCTCCACGAGTGTGAGCACGCGCGTGGATAACTTCGGTGGGTATCGCGGGACCTTGGACTTCAACTATGGCCTGAACCGTTTGGCGTTCCGCGGGAATGTGCTCTACCAGGACACGAAAAGTATTCAGGAAGGCACCTCGAAGAAGCAGACGGCTTTTACCCTCAGAGCGGAATACAAGCTGACCGACCGGACGCTCGTGACCGCCCAGTTCGAGAAAAGTGCGGAGTGGAACACCCAGTATCGGACAACTTACGGCGACCAGCAGTCCTTGTGGAACCAGACTACGGTCAATCCCAACAACACCGCGTTCACCACGACGGGCACCGGTCTCAGCCAGATCAGCGCGACCAACGATCGCCTCGTGTATAACTTTGGGACGAAGAGCTTGATCAACTATCGCGGCATTCAGTATCAGACCAACGGCATTGGTTACCAGATTCCTTGGAAGGGGAATCCGAATGTGCCCCAGCAGTGGGCTGGTGGCGCGAACATGCTGAAAAATTTCGGGAAGGACTTCTGGCTCGGGCCGGTGGATAACTTCGCCGATCGCGATAACATTACGCGCACGGTAGCGCTCAGTCATAACTTTTCTTCGGATCTGACAGCTCGGCTCACGTGGATGAGCAGTGACGTCGATCCGGTCACCTATTGGGGCGACTTCGCCCAACCCGGCGACTACCGCGTCGACGTCAACCGCCTCCTGCCGGATGGCACGACCAATCCCAACTACCTGCGGGCCTACAGCGAGTGGGGTGCAGGCGGGAGCCAGTATCAGGAAAACGGCAACGACAACTATGAGGCCTCGGTTACCTACCGCTTCCGCGTGCCCCGCTTCTTCGATCTGAAACAGAGTTTCACCGGCATGTATACCTACAAGACCGGCACCTATTCGGCCTGGTCCCGCACGTGGCGCCGGAACAACAACCCCGCGAACCTCGATCCGCTCAACGGCGTGAATGCGCTGACGTTCCGCACCTACTACGGCGACCCGCAGGCCCGCGTTCAGCCCATCATCAATCAAGCGGGATTGAACGCTTTGATGCCGGGCACGACATGGGGGTGGTATGGGTCAACGGGATGGCACGCCGACAGCGAAAGAAATGGCAGAAACGCCGCCATCTACTCCACCACCTCGTTCCTCCAGGATCGCTTGGTGGTCAGCGGTAATTTTCGGCGGGA
The DNA here is from genome assembly GCA_945871085.1 of Opitutus sp. GAS368. Taxonomy (GTDB): domain Bacteria; phylum Verrucomicrobiota; class Verrucomicrobiia; order Opitutales; family Opitutaceae; genus GAS368. The sequence continues at coordinate 9,520 of CAMBVX010000137.1, forward strand.
TAAAATCAGCAACGTTGACATGAATGGCATCAGCATCGGTGGCCGCGCCAACGACCCCGCGAACAATTATGTGAGATACATTGGCAATACGAACCCCGCGACCCGCCAAGCGGAAGTCGGTTACAAGGCGAGGTTCAGCGGAGAGGTCGACGCCTTTGCCCTGGGCACCGTGATCTCCCCGTTTCCTCAGAAGTGGCGCTGGCTCAGCCCGATCAAATTCGTGATGAATTACTCGGAGAACAACCGAGAACCCACGAGCGGCGGTCCGTTCTACACCGGCGAACTTCCTGGGGCTCCTTTCTCCAAGACCACCGACTACGCCGTGCGGTTTTCGATTCCGGGCGGCAAAGTTTACGGCGAAGTCCGCCGGTATTTTACCACGAATCTCGGCAACCTGATCGGCATGCCGAACACCGGAGATATCCAGACAATCTACCGAAACCTCGGCTATCTCTCCGGTTCCGATACCTATGATTTCAGCTCCAATAGCTACCGCGACACCTCTGACCGGGATCTGACGGGCACCGAGGTCACCCTCACAGCCAACCCGACCAACAATTGGACCATGCAGTTAAATTACGGGCGTCCGAGGGTGCAGACCGTTAACGAACGCCCCTTCCTTCGCCTCTACCTCGCCGAGCACCGGGCGGAATTCGATGCTGGCGCGAGGCTCGCCGACGGCGCCACCGTTCCAGGCACCAACCGGGTCATTCTGAGCCAGGCGGCGATCGTCAATGCGCTGCAGAACATCGACAATGGCTTGAATGGCCTGACTTCCGGCACGATCGGCAACGGTCCGCTGCAGCGCGGCTCGATCGCGAGCAGTTATCGTTTCCGGGAAGGGACCCTGCGGGGTCTTGGGTTGAGCGGCGGGCTCAGTTGGCGCGGCAGCAGCAAGCAGGGTAACCGCGACGCGCGGCTGAAGTTCCAAGTTCCAAACGGGACCGCCGTCACCGTTGCCCAGACTCAGGCGGCCGCCTACGACTACCTCTAAGTGCCGTCTCAAGTGACGAACAATGTGGGCCTCAACTATGAACGGCGTTTCGGAAAGTATCAGGCCCGCTTCCAACTCAACATCACGAACCTCCTGAACAACGACGACCCGCAGTGGTCGAGCTACGGCGTGATCAATGCCGGCCAGTTGACGAACCAGAACGATGGCAACGCACTCACGGTTCTGAACTCGAATCCGCGTATGCAAGTGTTGAACGGCTTCAGTCAGTATGAGCCGCGGAAATTCGTTCTCACGACCACGGTCAGCTTCTAATATCTCGCGCGTCAACGCGTGCCGCTCCCCAGAGCCCGGCGCCCTGCGCCCGGCTCTTTTTGTCGGTGAGCCGCGATGGCGGCGGGGCTGGACCTCGGCCAATCGAAGCAGCCAAGCTCGCTCCCGGCACTCGACCACGCACCACCGGCGAATGTCCATTTTTGGAGCGCCTGCCCTTACGCCTGACTCCGTGTCCAAGAAACGCCACCACATCGCCTCCGATCATTCCGCTCCTCCGCAGGCAAGCGCGCTCGATACCACGCCCGCGCCGGTCGTAGCGGCGAATTTCGCCGGTGGGACCAACCGGACGAAAGGTGCGGTCGGGGGAACACCCTCCCGCTCGTGGCCGGCGCGGCTCTGGCGCCACCCGCAGGAATTTTCCGGCGCGGCGGGCGAGGCGAGCCTTCTGTGGCCGCGCTGGTTCGTGCTGCGAGGGGTGGGGCTCATCTTCGGGTGCGCCTTCCTTGGCATTGTCGTGGAGGGGCAGGCCCTCGCGGGCCCGCACGGAATCTCCCCGGCCGCGCTGTATCTCAAGCATCTGCGGAGCGTGGCACCCGGGTTTTTCAGCGGGTTTGTTAACGCGCCCAGCCTTTTCTGGCTCGATGCGGGTGCGGGAGCGATCGCGGCCGTCGCGTGGCTCGGGTTCGCCTCGGCGGTGGCCCTCGTCTTTAATCTCTGGCCGCGGCTGACCCTGTTCGTGTGTTGGGCGTGCTTTCTGTCATTCGTTGCGACGTGGGCTGAGTTTACCCCGTCGCAACAAGACGCGCTGCTGCTGGAGGCGGCGTTGCTCTCGATTCCGTTTGCCCCGCCCGGAATCCGGCCCGGCCTTGGTGCCGCGCACCCGCCGCGGCCCCTCGCGGTCTTCATGATGCGCTGGCTGCTGCTGCGCGTGATGCTGCTTTCGGGTCTCGTGAAAGTGCTCTCGGACGGCCCCCTGTGGCGCAACTTCACCGCCATGGACGTGATGTATGAGACGAGCCCTTCGCCGACCGTCGCCGGTTACTGGGTGCACCAGCTGCCGCACGCGTATCATGTTTTCGAGATTGGGTTCACCTATGCGGCGGAGCTGCTCGCTCCGCTGTTGGCGCTGTTCGCTGGACGGCGCGGGCGGTGGCTGGCCTTCGGTCTCTGGACCATGCTGCAGGCGGGGATTCAGCTCACCACGAATTTCGGCTGGCTCAACACCGCCGCTTTCGCCTTGGGATTTTTGCTGCTCGACGACGAGATGCTCGCCTCTGCCGCCCGCCGGCTGCGGTGGGCGGCGCTGCGCGATTTATTCGCCGCGAGCGCGGCGCCGCGTGCGCCCGGGGCGATTTCGCCGTGGCGCGTGCACAGCCTGCGCGCGGCGCTCGGGCTGCATTTCGCTCTCACGCTGTATTACTTTGCCGAGGCGTGCGGCGGGCCGTTCGAAAACCCGCCTGCTCCGGTCCGCCTCTTTGAGGCGTTTCGCAGCGCCAACGGCTACCAGCTCTACGCGCACTTCGAGCCGGCGCATTTCCAAATAGACCTGGAAGGCTCGAATGACGGCGGTCTCACGTGGCGGACCTATCCGCTCCGCCATCTGCCGCAGCTGCCGGAAAGTCGGCCGGAATTTATCGCGCCGTATTTCCCGCGTTTCGATCACACCCTGCACGCCGCGAGTTTTCCGGGGTCCAAGCCCTCCATCATTGTGCCCACGGCCGCACACCTGCTGGCGCTGAATCCGCAGGTGCTGGCGCTGTTCGAGCGCGATCCGTTTGCGGATCGTCCGCCCACGGTGATCCGGATGCGCCGCTACCGTTCTATATTCACCGACTCCACCACGCTGGGCCGCACCGGCCGCTACTGGACCAAGGAATTTGCGGGCGACTACCAGCCCGCGATGTTCATCGATGAAAAGGGCAACATCGCCCAATTCGACCTTGGCCCCGCCGACGCTGCGCTGCGGGCGGGCAATCACGGGGCGGCTTACGGGGAATACGAGCGGCAATATCGGCTGGGCAATCTCGAGGCCGGCTTTCGCCTCGCCGATATGATGTCGCGGGGCCTTGGGGTGCCCGTGCAGCCGGAACGGGTCTTCGCGCTCTCCTCCGCTCTCGCTGGGGGCGGCGAAGTGAAAGGCCTGCACAACGTCGCGGTCTGCTACGAACACGGCATCGGCGTTGCGTCGGATCTGGCGAAGGCCTGCGAGTTTTATCGTCGCGCCGCGGAACTCGGACACTTTGCGTCGCTGCACACGCTGGGCCGTCTCGCCGCCGAGGACCGGTTGACGCCGCGCCACGATGCACTGGGGCTGGCTGCGCTCGCGATTGCGGCTGGCCGCGCGGCCGATGACGAAGCCGCGCTGGCATTCGTGCGCGCCAATCAGCCGGCCCTCGTGGCCAAACTGAAAGCGCGGATGTCCGCGAGCGAGCTGGCGGAGGCGAAAGCGCTGGCGGCCGCGCGGAGGGCGGCGCCGCCGTAGGGAAAGCGCAACCGCAGCCACGGCGTTGTCTTGGCCTCCGCCTTTGCAGTCGGTATCCCCCCTCTTCGCCAAACGCACCAGCTGCCGCCATCCTTTCCCAAAGCGGTCTTTGACTCGCTCGAATTACGCCGCAACGACCCGCCCCATCGCACGTCCTAAACTCATCCCACCATGAACCCAGATCTGTCCCAGACCTTCCCCCGCTTGCGCCCGCACTCGCTGCCGCCTGCGCTCGTTTTAGTCTTTTGCCTGTTTGCATCCGTTTTCAGCGTCGCCCGCGCGGCCGAAATTTTCGGCCTCTTCACCGGCCGCTCCGACATCGGTGAACTCAAACGCCCCGGCACCTTCGCGCACGATGCCGCTGCCGGCACCTACACGCTCGGCTCCGCCGGCCTCAACATGTGGGCGCGCCGCGACGACCATAATTTCGTCTGGAAAAAAATGACCGGCGACGTCGCGCTCTCCGCCGAGATCGCCTTCCTCACCGGTGGCGATCCGCACCGCAAAGCCTGCCTCGTCATCCGTCAGTCGCTCGCCGCCGACTCCGTCTACGTCGATGCCGCCACGCACGGCGACGGCCTCACCTCGCTCCAATATCGCGAAGCCACCGGCGATGTGACGCGCGAAGTCCAGGCGCGCACCACCGCCCCGCGCCGCCTGCGTCTCGATAAGATCGGCGACACCGTTTACCTCTCGCTCGCCGGCGCCGATGGCGTGTTTACCCCGGCCGGCGGCTCCGTGAAACTACCGTTCAGCGGAGAATTTTACGTCGGCCTCGCGGCCTGCGCCCACAACGCCGACGGCTTTGTCGAAGTGAAGTTTTCCAAAGTCGAATTCGGCCCGACCTCGCCCGCCGTCGTCGCCATCCGCAGCTCCCTCGAGACCGTCGTCATCTCGTCTGGCGACCGCCGCAGCGTCTTCGCCACCACCGAGCGCATCGAAGCGCCCAACTGGTCCAAGGACAATGCGCTCTATTACAACGGCGGCGGTCGCATCTACCGCTTGCCGCTCACTGGCCCCGCCACACCCGAACGCATCGACCTTGGCACCCTCACGCGCGCCAATAACGACCACGGCATCTCCCCCGACGGCAAGGAACTCGTCATCTCGGACAACACCAAGCCCGGCGGTTCGCGCATTTACGTTCTTCCCATCACCGGCGGCACGCCCCGCGAACTCACGCCGCTGGCTCCGTCCTACTGGCACGGCTGGTCGCCCGACGGACTCACGCATACGTTCTGTGGCAAACGCGACGGGCGCTTTGGCATTTTCACCGTGCCCGCCGCCGGCGGCCCCGAGACGCGCCTCACGACCGCCGCGACGCCCGACGGCCTCGACGATGGCCCCGAGTATTCGCCCGACGGTCAGTGGATTTATTTCAACTCCGACCGCACCGGCCTCATGCAGATCTGGCGCATGAAACCCGACGGCACCGCCCCCGAGCAAGTCACGAAGGATGGCCTCAACAACTGGTTCGCGCATCCTTCGCCCAACGGCCGATGGCTCGCCTATCTCAGCTTCGCCGCCGACGTGAAAGGCCACCCCGCCGACAAAGACGTGATGATCCGCCTGCTGCCTGTCGCATCCATCGGTGCCGCGGCCGCTCCCGGCGCCGCACCCGTCGAGCCGCGCGTGCTCGTGAAACTCTTCGGCGGTCAGGGCACGATGAACGTCCCCTCGTGGTCGCCCGACAGCGCTCGCCTCGCTTACGTGCGTTACCAGCCGGCCGTGCGCTGACCCAAAGCGCGCATCTTTGGTCCAACCCAAACGTCGTTTAGTCGCTGAGAATCCGTTCACCCCATGACCCCATTCCGCTCGGGCTGCATTGCGCTCCTCTTTCGTCGTTCACCGCTTTTCCGTCGTGCCCTCACGCTTGGTGCCGCCCTGTTGGCCGGCGCTGCCGGCGCGGCCGAGCCGAGCATCGAGGTGTTTCGCCGCGAGGTGCAGCCGATCCTCGCGAAGTATTGCTACGATTGCCACGGCGACGGCGTCGCCAAAGGCGGGCTCACACTCGACAATTTTTCCACCGGCGCGGCCCTCGCCGATCACAAGTTGTGGTTTCAAGCATTGAAAAATATCCGCTCCGCCGTCATGCCGCCGGCCAACGAAGCGCAGCCGACTGCGGCCGAGACGGAGAAACTCATGGCGTGGATCAAACGCGAGGCCTTTGGGCTCGATCCGGCGAAACCCGATCCCGGCCGCGTCACCGTCCGTCGGCTCAATCGCGTCGAATATCGCAACACGATCCGCGATCTCGTCGGCGTCGAGTTTGATACCTTCAAAGAATTTCCCGCCGACGATACCGGCAGCGGTTTCGACAACATCGCCGACGTGCTGACCATCTCGCCGATGCTCCTCGAAAAGTATCTGGACGCCGCGCAGGCCATCATCGCCAAAGGCGTGGTCACGAAACCGCGCACCGTGGTGGAGCAAGCCCTACACGGCCGGCAGTTCGCCACCGTGCGGGCCGACACCGCCGTGCCAGAGGCACCCAAACCAGTCGCCGCCGTCCCTGTGCCGTCCGCCGCGCCAGCGTCTTCCCCGGTGCCAGCCGTTCCCGCGCTCGCGATTCCCGGTGTCACCGCGCCACCGGCGGGCGCGATCGTCGCTGGGCAACCGACCGCCGGTGCGCCGGGCAGGGGGGCGGGCCGCGGCATCGGCCAAGGCCGGGGACGCGGCGGCCCGCCGCCGATGACTCGCCCGGCCCCGCTCGTCGAAGAGGATTCTCTTGTGCTGTCCTACTACACGCCGGCGCTCGTCGCCGCCAAACACCGCGTGACGCAGGCCGGAAAGTACCAGTTGCTCGTCGACCTCTTCGCCCACGAGACCTACGCCGACAACCTGTTCGATCTCAATAAATGTGGTTCTTCGCTGATTCCGGTGGGTAAGGGCGAGGTCCGAGGTAAGGTGGCGGGATGACACCTGAGCAATTATTCCACGAACTTTTGGGATTGGGACAGCAGTGGCGCGTGACGCGGTGCGAGTATGCACCGAAGGACGGCACC
>CAMBVX010000138.1 GCA_945871085.1 Opitutus sp. GAS368
AGTCGAAACCGCCCGCGCCGAAGGTCCCGCCCAGGAATACCTCATCCAGCACAGCGCCGGCTCCGGCAAATCTAACTCCATCGGCTGGGTCGCCCACTAGCTCTCCGCGCTCTACACCGCGAAGGGCACAAAGCAGTTTCACTCCGTCATCGTCGTCATCGATCGCACCGTCCTCGACGACCAGCTCCAGGAAACGATCTACCAGTTCGAGCACACCGATGGCGTTGGCGGCGCAGGTGGACGTCATCATCACGGGTGACAAGGATCTCCTGACGCTCAAGACGCACGGCGGCGTCCGCATCCGCAGCCCGCGGCAATTCATGGACGCGCCGAAAGCATAGTTCTTGGGCGAATCGAGCGTGGCATCGGTGAATCCGCCACAAGTCCAAAGCGGACATCATCGAATTGCTGGTCCGCAATCCTGATTTGGAATTGGACGAGGTGCGGAGCGTCTGCGCCCGCTACCGGTTTGGCGGCCTGGAGGAACTGATCGTTGAGTCACGGTCCGTGTAACACACAGCCCCTTCCGGGCTAACCTACGGAACGGCTTTGCTTGCGGTGATTCACGCGGGGAAAAAGCGCGTTGCCCGAATCGGAGGCGCGGGCGCAGGGGAGAGCGGGTGACGGAAAATGTGGGACGCGTTCACCGCTTGGCCCCAAGCCCCAAAGCCGGACGCCGTTTGCTCGATTCGATTGGGTGAGTCGATACCGGCGCGGAATCTGGTGCTGCGGCCAATACTGTATTCAGGCGCGACAGTTTGCGGTGTCGCTCCTGCGACCATTTCAAATCACTTCGATCAAGCGGTGATGCTGCGTCGCGAGTTGCACGATGCCCGCGAGGCGGGGGTCGAACCACAGGCGCAGCGAGCGGTTGGTCGTGTTGCCCACGCGCAGCCATACAATGGTCGGCGCATTTTCTGTCTGGGCGGATCGCGCCGCAAAGTCTTCGTCGTTCGTGACGATGATGGCGTCGGTTTTCAGGGCGTGAGCCCAAATCGCGCCGTCTTCGGCTGCACGGAGCCCAACGTCCTCGACGTGGCCGGCCTCGTGACCGGCTTCCTTGAGCCAACCGGCCAGGGCCGGCGGCAATTGGGCATCAACCAAGAATTTCACTTCGCCAGCGACAGGACAGCATGATCGACCTGCCGCGCCGCGTATTCCAGCGCCGCTTGAATGTCCTCGCGCTCAAGATACGGATAACTCTCGAGAATCTCCGTCTCCGCCGCACCACTGGCCAGCATATCCAACACATCCTTGACGCGGATTCGCATGCCTCGAATGCACGGCCGACCACCGCATTGGTTCGGGTTGAAGGTGATTCGCTGCAGTTGGCTCATGCGTCTACCCTAGTTTTCCCCCCTCGGGTCGCAAGCCTGCCGTTGGTGACGCGAAACAGCGCCGTGAATTCGGCGGCCGGCAGCAGAGGAGTGATTGATGCCGCGGCGACTGGCTGGCACTGCATCGGAATTTGGAACCCAATCTGGCGAATGAGCGATGGTGCATTGGCCCGGTATCGCCCCACCGCTCCTGCGGCAGATCGCGAAGGACATTGGCCTGACCGCCCGAGGAATTCCTCGGGCGGCGGTGAGGGTGTTCGGAGGCGAAGCGTCGCCGTCACGAAGTGCGCGAAGCACAATTAATCCGGCGTGGACCGCATGAGCGAACGCCTGAAGAAATGCAGGGGACGCGTTCATCGCTCGACCCCAAACCCCAAAGCCAGACCCCGCCCGGCTTCCCCGTTTTGCTGCCCCAATCTGTCAATAGTCAAACCATGACCCCTTTTTCCTTTGCGGTTTGGAGGCGGAAAAATTCGCCACGAGCACGGGCACGATGCAGGGACTGGAGCCGGTGTGAAGGCCCGTGCCGCGATCATTTCAATTCCATGCCAACACCTCGCCGGCCTTTCCTCCTCGTTGCCGTCTTCGCGCTTCTTGGCGCCGCGTCGCTTCCCGCGGCCGATTTTCCCGCGCTGCAACCGCTGCTCGCCGTCCCGGATCGGGTCGTGCTCCACGATGACTACACGACGCCCAAACCGCTCGCGAAGGGCGTGTATCAGCCGAGGCAGGGCACCCGCTGGGGCATCGCCGATGGTGTGCTCCGCGGCCTGCCGTCCTCGGCGGAGTTTCAGGCGAAGAAGAAAGATCATCAGGGATATGAGCCGCGGATTTCAATTCCCGCCTGCCCGCAGGAGTTCGCGATTCAGTTCGACGTGCGCTTCATCGGTGGGCAACCGACCGCGATCGTGCCGTTTGTCGAGTTCGGCCACCATATGGCGCGGGTCACCTGGGCCGGGGGCGGAGCAAACTTGAATGCGGCAGCCGGCGCGGTGCAGCTCGCCACCGCGCCCGATTTCAAAATCGAATCGGGCCGCTGGTACCGCGCCTTGGCCGAAATCAAGGGCGAGGAATTTGTGATCCAATTTGCGGGCGGCCCGACCCTCTACGGCAAACATGCGTCCTTCGCCGGCCCAAAGGACGGTTTTGGACTCGCCGGTCCGATGGGCGGAACGGTGGAACTCGACAATGTCGCGGTGTGGTCGGTGAAACCCGAGGTGCAGGCCGATTGGGAGAAGACCCGCGCGGCGTTTCCCGCGCCGTCCGTGGTCGCACCGAAACCGGCGGCGGCAAAGAAGAAGGCGAAATAGGAGCGCGGGCGGCAGCTCCTTGACGAAGGGTGGCTGCACGGCAGGTACGGAAATGAGGGATTTCACCGCTTAGCGGCGACCATGCAGTCAAGAGCTCAGAGCGAAGTGTTGAGCGCCGCCGACATGGATTGGGTTCGCTTACCGCGAACGCGTCCGGTCGACTATATCAGCGGAGGGGGTCAGGCTTTAAGCCTTTCAGTTGACTGAGACCCGGAGATGAAACCGGCCATGCCCTGGCTTCGGCATGCTAACGGTCCAGCTGCAGGTGGGACTTTCAGTCGCGATCGCCAGTTCGTTTGTACCTTCCATCCTGACGACGGGATCGCTCTCCCCCTCCCACCAGCCACTGAAAAACTTAAAACCAGACCCCTTGGTTTCCCGCCGCACCTTGCTCCACGTAGCCGCATCCATCACCGGCTTCCCGTTGTTCATCACAAGCGGATCAGGCAGCGAATAAGTCCCGACCTTTGCTTCGTCGTAGTTCGTAACACGCCCCATCGCCCCATAGCGGGGATTGCCCTTGGCGTCCTGCTTCGGCCGCGCAGCGTTTGCGGTATCGGCCGCGAACATCGCCTGCGCGCCGATGGCACACGCCAGACCGACCAGCCCAAAAGACCTGACTCGGGAGAATTTGAATAAGCCGTAGGAATTCAGCCCCAACCGCAAAAGCGACTTTTGCCCGTGACGGGAAGAAACAGGGGTCGCCATGACGCTGGCGACGTAGTCGGCTGTGCGCTGTGATTCTCACCACGAGGCAAGCGATACACCGACTCAACAATGGTGCGCCCTGGAGCCCGCCAATTCAGCCTGGTGCCGGAGGTCGTGCATGCTGTCATTGGTGGCGCCGGGTTCGCCTGGCTGACCCCGTCTAGGAGTTTACTCATGCTTTTCACCCTCTGGGCCGTCGCGGTGGGGATCCGCTCCTGCCATGTCCAAACCAACTGCTCATGCCCGAAAAAAGAATAAGCGCGCGACCGCGGTGACCCCGACGGTGCGGACCGATGCCGCCGGCGTCGACTTGGGCGCCACGATGCATTTCGTGGCGGTGCCGCCCGAACGCGATCCACAGCCGGTGCGTTCGTTCAGCACGTTCACCGAGGATTTACACGCCCTGGCCGACTGGCTCGTCGCCTGCAAGATCACGACGGTGGCGATGGAGGCCACCGGCGTGTACTGGGTGCCGTTGTTTCAGATCCTCGAAGCGCGCGGGCTGGAGGTGTGCCTGGTGAACGCGGGCCACGTCAAACATGTGCCGGGCCGCAAGACCGACGTGCAGGACTGCCAGTGGCTGCAATACCTGCACTCGGTGGGCCTGTTGCACGCCTCGTTTCGCCCGCCGGCGGCGGTGTGCGCGGTGCGCAGCCTGGTGCGCCACCGCGAGAGCCTCGTGCGCGCGGGCTGCGAACACCTGCAACGGATGCAAAAATCGCTCGATCAAATGAACCTGCACCTGCACCACGTGATCAGCGACATCACCGGCGAGACCGGCCTGGCGATTCTCGCGGCGATCCTCAAGGGCGAACGCGACGGCGCGGTGCTGGCGCGCCTGCGCAATTACCGTTGCAAGGCGAGCGAGGCGACCATCGCCAAGGCGTTGCGCGGCGACTGGCGCGAGGAGCACCTGTTTACCCTGGGCCAGTCGCTCGCGGCGTGGCGTTACCATCAGGAACTGGTCACCGCCTGCGAAGTCCAGATGAAGCGCCAGATGGCCGCCCTGACGACGCAAACCGAGGCCGAGCTGCCCAAGCCCACCAAGCGGCACACCCAGCCCGACGAGCCGATGCGCCGCGAGCTGTTCGTGAAATTCGGCGTCGATCTGACTTCGGCCGACAGCGTGAGTATCCAGACGGCACTCACATTTTTGAGCGAAGTCGGAACCGACGTCAGCAAGTTTCCCTCGGCCGATCACTTCGCCTCGTGGCTTGGGCTGTGCCCCAACCAAAAAATCAGCGGCGGGCGCGAACTGGGCCGAGCACCCCGGCCGGTGACCAACCGGCTGGCGACGGCGTTGCGGATGGCCGCGCAGTCACTGCACCGCACCGATTCGGCGTTGGGCGACTGGTTCCGCCGGATGCGCGCCAAGCTCGGCACGCCGGGCGCCATCAACGCCAGCGCCCACAAGCTCGCCCGCGTCCTCTACGCTATGGTCAAGCACCGCCGCCCCTTCGACGCCGCGCGCCTGGGCGACCCCGACAAACAACGCCAGCGGCGGGAAAACGCCCTGCGCAAGCATGCCAAGGCTCTCGGTTTTGCTCTCCAACCGCTCCAAACCGTGGCTGTTTCCTAGGAGTCCGAAGGTGGGCCGTGCGCTCCGCGCGCGGCCGGTTCCATGGGCGGAACGAAAGCCGCGCGCGGAGCGCACGACCCACCTTTTAGTTTCCATTCCGTCGAGGGAGAACGGATTCGACTGAATGGATACGGATAAGGGGAAAGCAAAACCCCAACCTGCGCTTCCCTGCGTTGACCGCAACCTTTGGCGCAACCACCGTTCCACCGCGTGAGTGCATCTGCCCCCACTTCGCCGACCGCCTATTTTGCGCTTCTCCCAGGGGCGATTCGTCGGGGTCATGCCGATCGATGATCGCGGGCGCGCAATCGGCGCGACTTACGGTTCGGTTTTCGATTTTCCGAACATCGATCTGCCTGACCCCCGTCCAGCCCGCCCCCACGTGCGATGCAACCGTCGCTCCGCCAGAATCAACGCCGCCCCCGCCTCATCGGTGCGGTGCGGCGAACGGTGCGGCCGGTGGCTGCGCGGTTCCAGTCCCGTCGGACCAAAGGCCGCATAGCGCTCCAGATGCTTGTAGCCCGTCTTGCGGCTGATCCCAAACTGCTCACACAGATCGCTGACGCTGAAGCGTCCGCCGCGCGCCAGTACGACGAATCGATTGATCTCTTCCATACAGGTTACTTTTTGCCACGGCGTCTTGGCGATATGCGTAACCTATCTCCCCGGTTCGTACCGGTTCACTTCATTCCGCGTTTTTCCGTGTATTCCGTGGTTCCTCAATTGATCAGCGTGAACTTCTGCAAGCTGTGGCATGTTGGATCGACGAGGCCGCGGTTGGCGCCGGCGGACGAGACGACTTCGGAGACGTACAGGTCGCCGTGGGAGTCGATGGTGATGTCGTGCGGAGCGTAGAAGTCGCCAGGCGCGGTGGGGTTGAGTCCGCCGCCCCAGCGTGCCAGGAGTTCGCCGGTGAGGTCGAACACGCTGACGCGTCCGCCGGTGGCATCGGGACTGGGCGCGACGGTGCCGGGCCACATGCCGGAGCGGTATCCCAGTTCGGCGACGTGGAGTCGTCCGGACGGATCAAACGCCACTTGGCATGGGCGCGCGATGCCGGGCCATTCGCGAATGAACTCTCCCTCCGGCGAGAAGACCTGGAGGCGGCTGTTTTCGCGATCGGCGACGTACACGTTGCCGTCCGGCGCGACGGCGATGCCGTGCGGGACGTGGAACTGTCCGGGGCCGGACCCCGGTTCTCCCCACGAGAGCAGGAGCTTGCCAGCGGGGGAGAACTTGTGGACGCGGGCGTTGCCGTAGCCGTCGGAGACAAAGATTTCGCCGGCGGCGGAGAGGGCGACGTTCGTAGGAAAATAGAATGGCGGGCCGGCGCGGCGGATCGTGCGGTAGTCGATGCTGTTCGCGCCGGTATCGGCCGGATTGCCGCTGGTGCCGAGGGTGAGGAGCAGCTTGCCGTCGGGAGTGAACTTGCGGACGGTGTGATCGGCGTCGTCGGTAAGATAGACCGCGTCGTCAGGTCCGATGGTAATGCCGTGCGGCCGCGCAAACAGCCCTTCGCCCCAGGCGGAGACGATCGAGCCGTCGCGGTTGAAGATCATCACCGGATGCTCACCGCGGTTGAACACAAACACGCGGTCGCGCGAGTCGACGGCGGTGCCGGTGACTTCGGTCCAGGTCCAACCGGCGGGGACCTGTTCCCAGTGATCGTTGGCTTCGTAGCGGAGCATTTTGGGAACCACGGAATAACCGATAGGAAACTGGATTTTCAGGGTGATCGGATCCGGGAGGGGTTTTCTCAGTGGTAAACGAATGCGCCGGCGGTTGCCGTCGCCGTTCTGCCGAGCATGCTGCGCCGCGACATCAGGTCATGTTCGTTTGGTTGAGTGAGGGTCGGTTTCATCGTTGGGGATGATTTCCAAACACCAGCCGCAGCGTCGTCTCGTGGCGCAGTGTGGTGTTGAGCCAAAATATGCGGCCATCCCAAGCGTAGTCGTTGGCGGCGAGGACGCGTCCGTTCAGCTCCACGCGCTCGAGTGTCTGGGGAGCTTGGTGCAGTTCGAACACCGGATGCACGCAGGGCGTGGCGGGGTTGATCGTGATGGAGACGGTTGGTCTTTCGACGGTGAGCAGCGTGGCGCGGCGCTCGGTGTTGTAGGCCGGCGATTGCAGCCGCGCGCCATCGGCCGTGACCTGCGGCGGGGTGGCGAAGCTGCGGGTCCATTCGAGCAGACGCGCGTCATCGGCGTCGCTCAGGCCGAGGAGCCAAGTCCATTTCTCGACCTGCATCGGGCGTGTGACGCCGAGGGCGTCGGGCATGTCGGCGATCCGGCTTTCCAGCGGCTGCGGACGGCGGTGGCCCCAGGACATCGGAGCATTGTGGGCCGGTGTCATATAGGCCAGATTGTCAATGTTGTCGCCGGTGGGCTTCCGCCGGGCGAGCGGCAGGTGATTGCCCCAGTAATAGGGCGTGACCATCTGGCCCTGGCTGTAAAACGGGTGGTAGGCGGTCGAGGGCAGGCGCGTCCAGCCAGGGTTGAAGTAGATGGCAGCGGCCGTGTCGACGGCGCTGAAGCGGATACGATAAAGCGGCGGCATCTCGCCGGAGATGAGCTTCTCGTAATCGCGCTCCTGATCCAGGATGGGGAACTTCAGCTCGCGCTTCTTGCCGTCGCGGAAGATCACGTCCACGAGGTTCTCCGGCAGCACGCGGAGCGGATAGCCGGCGGGCGGGGTGAGGATGAGCAGTTCCTCGATTTCGTATTGCGCCTTGGGTTCGGTTTGCAGGGTGACGGTGCGCGAGCCGAAGCCGTCGGGATAGAAGTAGAAGTCTTCGGTCGCGGTTTCGCCCCAGACTTTGTAGTTCAGGTCGCAGGGCTGGGCGGTCCAGCGGACGTGGATTCGGGCGGCGGTGGATTCGATGATCTCCACGCGGCTGCGGCGCAGTTCCTTGTCCGATGCTGCGTCCACGCAATCCACGCCGTCCGGACGCCGCGGTGCCTCGGCGAACTCGAAGTTCAAACCGGTGTTGTGCTTGCCGGCCCAGAACGGCGTGTAGGCTGCGCCGCGCCAGAAGACAAAGCGCGAACCGTTGGGCAACGAAACGACAACATCTTTCCGTTCCGGCGCCCAGGCTTGGTCATAGGGTATCTCGGACACCTCGTCGGGGCTGGAATACGACAGCAGCGGGTAGTCGTAGCGCAGCTTCGTCTCGACGGCTCCGAACACGGGCAGCTTTGGCGTTTCCCGCACGATCATCGCGTGGATGGTCTTGCGCCAAAGCTCACGGCCCTGGCCGTCACGGATGGCCACATGCACTACGTCACGGTCGCTCGTGAAAGCAGGCGTCGGCAAGGCGACCTTCACTTCGGCGCGAACGCCTTTGCGCAGCGCGACAGCGGCTTTCGTTGGCCGGTCCGCGGCCGATTCAAACCACGCGATCACCTGCGCGCCGTGAAGAGTCTCCGTGCTGGAGAACGCGGCGACAGTCACATGAGCCTGCTGCTTCGGCCCCAGCACGAGCCAATCTGCAGGAGGCAGGATCGCACCCAGATCGACCGGATTCATCACCGGATCGGCCGCAACCTCCGCATCCGCTTCCAAGGCCGGACGCTCCACCCGCCAGCGGGCACGCTCGGCGGCCTTTCCGGCGGCATCCTTGGTAAACAGAACCAGCTCATCCGGCGCAGGCGAAGTCGCGAAACTCACGCGCGCGGTAAACGGCGACGCCCCGGCCAGAGCGAGCGATCGCCGCTCCACTTCCTTGCCCTCGCGAAAGGCCGCGAGCCAATGCTCCGGGGCCGGCCGCGTGGCGCTGGCGAACTGCACGATCACCGGCGTCAGTCCGACGCGCTCCACACCATAGGGCGGCCGCCACGGGTGCCCCGGATCGAATTGAAACCGTGGCTCGAAGCGCACGGCTTGGCGCTGGGCCGCATCGCTGCCGGGGTGCTCGTACAGGAAGCGGATGTCCTCCGCCTTCAGCGCTTCGTCATAAATCTGCAGTTCATCGAGCAGTCCGCGCAGGTACGACGGCACGTGACGCCACGTGTCGCCATCGGCGCGGCAGCCGATGCGCAGCACGCTGTCGGGTGTGTCGGGCTTCAGCGTGAAATCGCCGCCCCTGAACGTGCCCTTGTCCGCCGGGCGCTTGCCCTGGCCATCCACGTAGAGCGCGAAGTGCGGAACCTGCGACGCGCGATAGGTAACCGCCACGTGATGCCACTGGCCGTCGTTCGGCACGAGGCCGTTCGACGCGCGGAAGTTCGTCACCCACTCGCCCTGGCCCTCGCCGTGGACTTGCAGGCCGTCAAAACCGAAGAGCCCGAAGAACTTGTCCTGCGCAGTGGTCTTGTCCGCCCGGCCTTTGAAGAGCACCGGACATTCCGCGTAGTAGGATCCGACGTTCACCCACGCCGCGATGGTGAAGTCGCGGCTGAAATCGATCGCCGAAGGATTCGCCGCCTCGATGCCCGCATTGGCCCGTTCGATGACCACCGCGCTGCCGACACGCCCAGGCGCAAAGCCCGGCGCGAGCTTCGCATCCACCGGCCGGCCATCATGCCGCCCCGTGGCGTCTTTCAGGTCGCCGTCGAAGCGGAAGTGCGCGACCAGACCGGCGTGGGCGGAGGTGCAGGTGAGGACCAGCAGGGTGGTGTGGAGGATAAGGATGGTTCTCATCATTGTGGCTTTCGTTTACTGCTTCAGTTTTTCGTTGCGGTGTTTCTTGACCGCTGACGGGAGAAATCGGCGCCGGGCATGCCGACGTCGCGCACGGTGTTGGCCAGAAATCACCCAACGGTGCTGCGTTGCGGTTCGGTTCAGAACGACGTCTTCACGCCTGCCTGGAAGATCACGCCGTAGTCGCTTTCGACGGCGAATTTCGCGTAGTCGGGCGTGAGAGTGCCATAGGCGAGCGTCACGTCGCGGTCGTTGAAGATGTTCCGGCCCCAGAGGAAAAACGTGAGGCGCCTGCCGAGGCGGACGTCGAGCGAGGCGTCGAAGCGTGTCGTGGCGGGGCGATTGGCGCGACCGTCGGGCGCAATGGCACTCACGGCATTGTAGAATTTGCCGGTGTGGTAGCCATTGACGTTGAGGGTGACGCGATTGCGGGTGAAGGTGAAGCCGGCATTGATGCGCTTGCGGACGTAGCCGCGGAAGTCGGCCTCGCGCGAGCCGATGTTGCGGTTGAGCGAGAGGTTGGCGAACACCGAGAGGTCGCGCCGCAACTTCTGCTGCGCAGCCAGCTCGACACCGGTGAGGCGAACGACGCCGGGCGTGTTGCCAGGGTAGTTGACCAGGTAATCGAGGTAATCGTGCGAGACGCCCGCGGCGTCGAGGAACTCGGGGGTGGCGAGCCACGAAGTGGTGCTGAAGAAATCGGTGATGTCCTTGCGGAACACGCCCGCGGAAAACATGCCGCCGCTCGCGGTGTAGTATTCGGCGGAGAGGTCGAAGTTGTCGGCGGTCCACGGCTTGAGGTTGGGGTTCTTCGCATTGATGGTGCCGCGGCCGGCGCCGGTGGCACCGTCGGCGGGGTTGACCACCTGATTCACCGAAAGCGTGGGGAGCAGGTTGGCGTAATCCGGGCGGGCAAGGGTGCGCGCGTAGCCGAAGCGGAGCAGCGCCTTCTCGCTCGCGGTGACCGTGGCGCTGAGGCTGGGATACCAGTCGCCGTAGCTCCGCGTCGCGTGCAAGCCGAGCGGAATCTGTGTGAGTTTCGCGATTTGGAGCGCGTCGGTGGTGATCGAGATGGGCTGCACGCCGAGCTGGTCGGGGTTGCCGTCGATGATTTTGCCGCTCGCGTCCTTCTGGTATCGGCGCGAGTTGTCGGCAAGGAGGCCACGGCCGGAGTTCGCGGTGCGCTCATAGCGCATGCCGCCGGCAAGGCGGAGGCGGTTTTTCCAGAGTGAGACGTCGCCCATGAGGTAGCCGGCGGTGACCTGCTCCTGCAACTCCTCCAGGGCCGCGGCCCGAGCGGAGTAGTCGCTGGCCTGGGTGGCGACCGGATAGGTGAAGTACTCGGGGTGCGCGAGGAAGAGGCTGTTGGCGTTGCGCGCGCTGACCCACTGCGGCGCGCGGTTACCGCGCGGCAGGCCGTAGTAGGAAAACACGGGATCCTCGAGGGTGCCGGCCGGAAGGGCGCTGATGACCTCGTCGCCTGAGCCGGCGCGACCGTCGGGGCCGACGTAGATGGGCGTGAAGTATTGGTCGAACCGGCGGTCGCGGGCGTCGCTGCGGAAGGAGACACCGGTCTTGAGTGCGCCGTACCAAGACGGCCGGCTGAATCTGCGTTTGAGATTGAAATTGAAATTACGTGCATTGGCAGCAGCGTCGCGCGTAAAGCTCGCGCCGAGCGCAAACTCGGCGTCGCCGAGCGTGAGCGGATCGATGGGCGTCGTGCCGCGCAGGGCGGTTATGGCGGCAGGCCCGTAGCGTGTGATGTCGTCGAAGCGCACAGTGAGGCCGGTCTTGTTGGCGCGGGTCTGATAGAGATAGCCATATGAGGTGTTGCGGTAGGCGACCTTGCTCTTGTTGCCACTGAAACTGGCGTCCCATTCCCAAAGAGGCCCGGTGTGGCGATAGGTGAGGTTACCGCCGGCGTTGGGTTGAATGTGATAGCCGGTGACGAGGTTCTGGTTCACGGAGCCCGCGCCCTCGCGGCCCTGCGTGAACGTCGGCGAGAAATCGCCGGTCGTGGCGTTGCGCGTGCCGTCCGGGAGCGCCCTGTTGAGACTCCCGGTCGCGTAGAGATGGTTGTGCTGCTCGAAGGCCGAGAAGTAGCGGCTCCAGTTGGCGCTGAACGAAAGCACGTCGCGCGGTGCAAACTTCCAGTCGAAGCGGATGCCGCCGGAGTTGCGCGTCTCGAACGTCGGGTAGTTGACCAGTGTAAGGCCGTCCAGGTAAGGCTGCGCGGCGTCGGTGTTGGCGATCGACCATCTGCGCGTGATGCGGCGTACGAGCACCCATTTGTCGTTGCGCGCGGAGTTGATGGAGATGCCAAAGTTCTTTGATAAGGGGTTGACGTAGTTGATTTCCCAATTGGGAGCCCATTTGTAGTCGCGGCGATCGTTCCCGTTGTTGCCACCGGGCGTCTTGTGCAACTCGGGGAAGTGCGAGTTCATCTGCACGAAGAGCTTCGCCCGCAACTCAGGCCGGCTGTGATCGAAAGCCGAGCGCGTGATGAGGTTGATGGAGCCGCCGACGCTGTCGGCGCGGGAGTCGGGCATGGCGACCTTCGAGACCTCAATGCGCGAGACGTTGTTGAGCGACATGGCCTGGAAGTTGGTGTTGCGATCAGTCGTAGTCGGGGACGACGCGGCGATCGAGGCGCCATCCAACGAAACGGGTGTCTGTGCGGTGGGCATGCCGCGGAGCCGGACGTTGTTGATATTCATGTCCCCGTATTCGGCTTCGACGCCCGGCATGAATTTGAGGAACTCGCCGATGTTGTCCTGCCCGATGTCGCCGAAGGCCGCGGTGGAGACGACCGACTTGATGTTGGGCGCGAAGCGCTGCTCGTTGATGGCGAGCTCGGCCGCGTCGCCGGCACGCTTGGCGGCGACGGTGAAAGCATCGAGCACGATCGCCTCGCCCTCCTTTGCCGCGGCCGCCACGGACACGCCCGTAAGCGTGAAATCGCGCTGAGCCGTCTCGCCGGCGGCGACGCGCACGGTCACCGTCTGTGGCTGCTGACCGGTGTAGTAAACACGGAGCGTGATCTCGCCCGGCGCTAGGCCAGCGATCTGGTATTCGCCGCTCTGGGTGGTGAATGCATCCCGGTTTGCATTGACGATCGTCAAACGGGCATTGGCGAGATAGCTACCGGTGGCGCCATCCTGCACCCGGCCGGTGATGGTGGCAGTGGAAGAGACGGTGGGTTCGGCCGCATGCCCGACTGGCACCACGGAACACGCGAGGGCAAACCAGGCGCTGAGAACAGAGTAGGAGGGGTTTATTTTCATGGCGACGAATGGCGTTGGGGGGGCGGGCGGGAACTTCCGGGCGAAACTCGGGAGGCAGGCCGCGTTCGCGCGGATGCCCTGCGCCGTGACCGTCCAGATTTTCGCCGCGAAGGCGATTCCGGCGTCGTTAACATCGTTTAATGACGAAAACCCTCCGGCCGGGGAATTCATTCCGACCTAGAACGTTCCGCGCAGGCCGACCGCCATTTGGATGCCGAACTCTTGCTCGCCGTACAACCGGGCGTACGACGGAGTCCGATCACCGTACCGGAGGACACGCTGCGGCTGGTTGAAGATGTTCGTCGCGCTGGCGACGAACGACAAGTCGCGCGAGAACTGGTACGATGCGTTCACGTCGAGGACGGAGCGAGCTTCGATGTACTCGTAGCCGTTGGGGCCGTAGGCCGCCAGGGGCCCGCGCTTGTCGAGGCCGCGGTAGTTCCACCGGGCCGTGAACGTGAGGCGTTTCGGCGCAAAGGTGAAACCCCAGTTGGCGCTCTTCGGGATGAAGCTGGAAAAGGCGGCCCCGGGAGCGCCGTCCAGCACCAGTTTCGTGCCGTTGGCAAACAGCGTGAAATAGCTGCCCCATTTGCCGAGCCGGCGCAGGTTCTGCCGGATGTTGATCTCGGCGCCGGTGATGCGGGCGCTGCCGGAGTTGAATTTCGAGTTGATGTTCCAGTCGAGGTAGCGATCCGGCAGCCCCAGCTCGGCCAGCAGCTCGGGCGTCGCGCGGCGGGAGGCGTCGCCGAAGAAGTTCCTCAGCTCCTTGAGGAAGATGCCGGCGGTGATCAGGCCGCCGTTGTCGGTGTAGTATTCGGCCGAGAGGTCGAAGTTGTCGGCCGTCCACGGCATGAGGGCGGGGTTGCGGATCGTGAGCGTGCCGCGGAACTGGTTGGGTTGAAGCTCATCGTCCTCATCGGGATCAAGCGCGCTGGTGTTGGCGACGGTGCGCGGAATGATGTCCGAGAAGTTGGGCCGACCGTAGGTCTTGGCCCAGGCGGCGCGCAGGAGGACGTTCTCGGCGGCATTGTACGTGAAGTGGAGGCTCGGGTAATAGCCGTCGTATTCCTTCCGGGTGAAGGACGCGCGGTACTCACGGATCAGGAGACTCTCGGCGAGCGAATTGGCCACACCGCCCTCGGGCCGGCGCACGCGCTGACCAGCGGCATTGCGGACGAAGGATCCATCGGGATTGCGCTGCCAGACGCGCTCCTGGTCGACGAGACCGCCGATACCGTTATCAATGGTCTTCTCGAAACGCACGCCACCGAGGATGAGGAGACGGCTGTTGAAGAGGCGCGTGTCGGCCTGGACGTAGGCGGCCTGGACCTTCTCCTTGATGTTCTCGTTGTTATCGATGTGGGAATTTCGGTCCGTCGCCTTCTGGGCGTCGGTTTGCTGATAGAGCAGTGGGTTGAGCTGAAACGCGCGGTAGGCGCGGCTCGGCGACATCCAGTTGATGCTGGGCATGCCGTAGCCGGGGTCGACGTTCGTGTATCGCTGCATCAGATACGGCTCGATCGGGGCGGTGGCGGGGGAGACGCCGTCGGGGCCCATGAAAGTCCAGTTCTCGTTCCGGAGGTTGCTATCGAGCATCACACGCTTTTCCAGGATGCCTGCTTGGAGCGCGGTCGGCACCGGCAGGAAGCCGAGCGCGCGACGGACGTTGAGGTAGCCCTGGTTGGTGTAGTTGCGGTTGTTCAGGTTGCCGTTGAAAGCGGTGTTGCCGCGCAGGCTGGCCGGATTGTTCCAGTCGACCGGCTGGTTGTTGTTGTCGAGAACTTCAATGCGGCCGGGTAGCGCGGCGCCCGGCGCAAGATCGAGAAAGTTGACTCGAACCGGGAAGCGCTGGATGGCGGTGACCTGGTTGAAGAAGCCGGCGTCAAAGAGCCGGCGCTTGATCTGGGAGGCGGATCGGCTCACTCCGGTCTCGATGCGCCAGCGGCCGTTGTCGTAGCGATAGGCGACGGTGCTCGTGTCGGTAATCTGGTTGATCAGCGTGTTGGCGGCGCTGTTGTTGAGCGTGCCGCGGCCGGTCGCGCCGAGGGTCTGCGTGCCGTCCCAGGCCAGCGGGCGGCCGTCGGCGTTGGAGGAGGTGGCCGTCGTGCTAGTGTTCCACCCGTAGACTAGATTGCCCATCCGGGTGTCGGTGCGACTGGCGATGTGTCCGAACGAGAGCACGCCGTTGTCGCTGATCTTCACGTCGGCCTTCACGCTGAGCGTATTGCGGGTGAGGTCGCGGGGACCATCGAGTAACGTGAAGGAGTTGAGGATCGGATTGGCGTAGTTGATCGGGGTGCCACTGGGGCTGCCGGGGGGGGCGATCGAGGTCCAGGTCTGGAGCGTGCGGTGCTGCTCGTTGAAGGAGCGCGAGTGATTCGCAGCGATCACGACGCCGAAACGCTTCGTGACCGGCCAGGTGAAGTCCAGGCTGGCGCTCGGGAAGATCTTGTACGTCTGCTTGTCCCCGTACGAGTGCGGTGTCTTCCGGAGGTCGAGACTCTCGTGGTTGCCGATCAGGTTGAGAGAGTAGCGCAACTGGCGGTCGCGGCGTTCGAACGCGCTCTTGCTGACGAGGTTAATCGAGCCGGCGAGGGAGTCGGCGGGGTTGGCGGGCGTGGGGACTTTGGTGACCTCGATGCGTGCAATGTCGTTCAGCGCCATCGAGCGCACGTCGACGGAGCGCGTGGCGCTAACCCAGATGTTGGAGGCGGGCGCGCCGTCGTTGGTGATCGCCGTCATGCCACCGCCGATACCGCGGAGGGAGACGCCGGCGACGTCCGCCATGTCGTTCTCGATGGTAACCCCGGGCAGAAATTTCATGAACTCGCCCACGGAGCCGGCGAGCACGTCGCCGAGCTCGTCGGTCGCCATCACGTTCTTGATGTTCGGCGCGAAGCGCTGCTCGTTGACCGCGATGGCCTGCGCGTCCGTCTCGCGCTCCTGGGCAACGACGAAGGCGTCGAGCTTGACGGTGCCGTCGGCGGTCTGGCCGTAGCGAGAGAGCGACGTCAGGAAGACATCCTTCTCGACCCTACCGCCGGCCGGCACGACGAGCGGTGCGGTGGCGAGATCGAGGTCGGTGAAGAACACCTCGAGTGTGATCGGCCCGCTCGGCACCCCAGCGATGCGGAAGCTGCCGTCCTTGTCGGTGAAGACCGTCGTGGTCGTGCCCTTGATCGAGACGCGGGCGTTGGGCAGGTACTGGCCGGTGCCAACGTTGAGCACCCG
>CAMBVX010000139.1 GCA_945871085.1 Opitutus sp. GAS368
AACGCGAATCTCAGTATCTGAATTCGAACACGAAAAAAGCCTTGCCGTTGACGGTGTGAGCCGAGAACTTCCGCCCTCCTTATTTGGTAGGATACTCAAGTGGCCAACGAGGGGAGACTGTAAATCTCCTGGCTTACGCCTTCCTCGGTTCGAATCCGAGTCCTACCACCAATTTTCACGTGCGGTCAGCCGAGGCTGAGGCTTCGCGCCACGGCTCAGGCCGTTCGCGAGGACGGGGCACGGCGTGGTTCGCGCGTCACAACGCTGCCGAGCCCACTCGATTTTATTGTCGTTCCTTAGCACTTATTCTTTCTTCACCAGTCTCTCGGCTCCATGAAAATGAATGATTTGTTCAGTTTTTCGTCATCCGCGGTGTTATTGGCGGGCTTCCGCCTCTCCCGCAGGGCGCGATCAGCGTGTTGGGTGGCGCTTGGCTTCGTCGCCACCGTGAGCGCGCAGCCCTTGGCCGTCACGACCGTCGCGGGTCAGGCCGGAGCCAGCGGCAGTGCGGAGGGAGCGGGCACCGCAGCGCGATTCTTCGGGCCCACCGGCTTGGTGGCGGATGGGGTGGGCGGATTTTATGTGGCGGATGCGTTCAACTCGACCGTTCGCCGCCTCACGTCGGCGGGCGTGGTAACGACGATTGCCGGGGGCGAAATTAACGAAATTACCGGTCTGCCAGCACGGGGGTATGCCGATGGCACCAGCCGCAGCGCTTTGTTTTTTACCGGGTTTGCCGTCAGCTCAGGTGCGAACGGACCGCTCATCGTGGCGAATTATGGCGCGCTAACGATGGCGCTGGATGCTGCGGGCTTCCTCTACCTCGCAGATACGCTGAGTCACGTGATCCGCAAAATCTCCGCCGCTGGCGTGGTGACAACGTTGGCGGGTAGTCCGGGGACTTCTGGAAGTGTGAATGGCGTTGGCAGCGGTGCCCAGTTTTCGTCGCCGTATGGCGTCGCCGTGGACAGCGCAGGGAATGTCTACGTCGCGGATGCGGGTAACAACACCATCCGCAAAATTACCGCGGCGGGCAGTGTGAGCACGCTCGCCGGCCGCGATGGCTCGAATGCAGGCAGCCTCGATGGCAACGGTGGTGACGCGCGCTTCAACAGTCCGAGTGGCGTGGCAACGGACAAAGCCGGCAATGTCTATGTTTCCGACAACAATAACCACACCATCCGCCGAATCGCGCCCTCCGGGATTGTCACGACTTTGGCCGGGGCCGCTGGCGTCAAGGGCAGCTCGGATGGGATCGGGCTCAAGGCGCGCTTCAACGGTCCGACCGGAATCGCGGTCGACGGAGCGGGCACGGTGTTTGTGGCCGACACCGTCAACGGCACAATTCGACGGATTACGGCGGCTGGCGTCGTGAGCACGGTCGCCGGTCTCGCGGGCGCTGCGGGCGCGGTGGAAGGTATGGGCAACGCCGTCCGTTTTACGACGCCCTACGGTGTCGCGGTCGATCGCACCGGGAATGTTTTCATCGCCGACAGCGGCAATAACACCATACGCAAAGGCGTCGTCAGCTCGGTGGGGACCGTGACCATTCAGACGCAGCCGAAGACCCAGTTTGTGAATCTGACCAACCCGGTGGTTTTCACGGTGGAGGCGGCGAGCACGTCGGCGCCGACGTATCAGTGGCGCAAGAACAATGTCAACTTGGTGGGTGCCACCACCGCGACCTATACACTCGCGGCGGCCCAAAAATCCGATGAAGCGAGTTACGCGGTCGTCGTGACGAGTGGCCCTATCTCTGTGACCAGCAGTGTAGCCGTCCTGCAGGTTTATCCTGCGTCAGTCGTTATTCCTCCGATTATCTTTATCGCCCAACCTCTGGAGCAGTCGATCGCTGCTGGTGGGAGTGTGACGTTCGTCGTGGAGGTTGCTGGCTCGGCGCCGCCGTCGTTTCAGTGGCAGAAGAACGAGGTGAATATTTCCGGCGCGACGATGGAAACCTATGTGATCGCAACCACGACTGCGGCCGATACCGGCACCTACCGGGTCGTCGTGAGCGCGGGGGGAGACACCCAAAACTCTAACTCGGCTGCTCTCTCCGTCACCGGCGTGATTACGCCACCACCACCACCACCGCCGCCGCCCGTGGCGTTTGGCCGCATCATCAATCTCTCGATTTTGACGTCGCTCGCGGCGGGCGGAGACAACTTCACGATGGGCTATGTGGTCGGGGGCAATGGCACTAGTGGGCTCAAGCCGCTGGTGATCCGAGCTGCCGGGCCCTCGCTCGGCGCGCTGGGTGTGGTCGGCACGGTGGAGGATCCCAAACTCGAGCTGTTCGCCGGCGCCACTAAAACCGGGGAAAATGATAACTGGGGTGGCTCATCGCAACTGACCGCGGAGCTCGCGGCAGTGGGCGCGTTTGCCTATGTGAGCCCGACGTCGAAGGACGCCGCAACGAGCGCGAGCATCACGACGCGGGACAACTCGGTCGTCGTATCCACAGCGAATGGTGGCGCGGGTTTAGTCATCGCCGAAATTTACGATGCGACCGCGGCGGCGTCTTTTGTCGCGGTGACGCCCCGGTTGATCAACGTCTCGGTGCGCAAACACCTCGGCCCGGGACTCACCGTTGGCTTCGTCTTGGGTGGGGCGGTGGCGACGAAGGTTCTCATCCGCGCCGTGGGTCCGACGCTCGGCGGTTTTGGGGTAGTGGGCGTGGTGGCCGATCCCCAGCTTACGCTCTTTAACGACAGAGGGGTGAAGATCGGTGAGAACAACGATTGGAGTGGCTCAGCGGAGCTGACGGCGGCTTTTGGAGCGGTGGGCGCGTTTGCGCTTCCGTCGACGGCGAAGGACGCGGCATTGGTCGTGACGCTTCCGCCGGGAAATTATTCCGTGCAGGCAGCGGGCACGGGAGGCACGACAGGGGTGGCCCTCGTGGAGGTTTACGAAGTGCCGTGAGCGGCGGCACGAGCCGCTGATCGGCGAGGTGGAGGGCGCCGTGTCGTCGGAATCGATGAGGCCCTTTTCGCTTGAAACGCCCCGACGGACGTGAAGATCCATGAGCCTGAACGCGCGGGAAGCTCTGGTTTGGATCAAGGCCCGGCGGGAAGGAACGATGGGGCGTGCCCAGCTAGCAGAATTGCGGTGGGCCGCGAATCGGGCCCTACTTGGCGTGTTTTCTTGCCAGATCTTGCTGGCGGCTGGTGGCCACAGCGATTCAATCCACCCCGAGCTAGGTCGGAAAGCGTGCTCGAATTTTCCATGTCTCAACTCGGTCAAAAGATCAAAGATCTGCTGGTGCGTGAAGCGCATCTGAGGATGAGCCGTGAGCAATTGCGGCCCGTGTGGGTGCAAAAGGAGGCGGATTTAAGGACCGTGCAGGCTTCGAAACCAACCTTTCTCCCGATCATGGGTGCGCGCGCGAAGGCGGCCTACGCGGCCCGCCTCGCGGCGGCGCAGGAGACGGCCACGATCTTCCGCAACGGACTGGAGGTCATCGAGCGTTGTGAACCGCACATCCGGAAGATGATTGAGGATGAGATCGAAAATGTGCTGCGCACCCAATGTGTGGAATATGTCGAGGCGCTCGCCGCCCGTCGGCAAAAAGATGATTGGGTGCGGTGTCTCGATCGTTTTGGAGCGAAGATCTTCGAGTTTACCCGTTCTCTCGGCAATGTGCGCAACATCGCTTGCTCGGGGTATACTCGCGACACGAAGGTATATTCGCAGGGCGCGGTGCAGGCCTTTATGCTGGCCATCACCGCCGCGCAGAGCGTCGAGGAGGAGATCAAGTTTGCGAACAAGATTTCCACGGAGCAGTTGCGGCTTTTGAAAGAAAATGGGTTCGACTCCCGGTCGCTGCCGAAATTGCCGGAGACGAGCTACGCTATCTGGGTCTCAAAGATCAGTTCGTTGCCGCTGCCGGAAGCGCAAGGACAGTTTGATTTGCTGATCGAGCAGACGAAGAAACTCTACGAATCCGGCATTCCCGAACTCCGCGCGCAGGCCGACAATGTCGAAGTGACGCAGGGGAATGATATGCATAATTTCCTCCTGTCAGCGTGGGAGCAGTTCCGCGAAGAGGTGGCGGGGGAAATCTACCCGGGCGACACCGAGCGTAATGTGGCGGAGACGGAGCGCATGCTCGTCACCGCTGCCCGCGGCAGTGTGCTGGGGCGGCTCGAGACGTTACCGAGCATCACAACCTAAAGTCGGCGAGTATAGAGGTTGCCGTCGGCGTCGCGGAAAACGATCTCAGCGTTTTCGATCGACTGCAGGATGAGGCCGTCGACGACCGTCTCGCCCGGTTCGTAGACCTTGCCGCCGACGCTGAGTCGCTGACTACTTCCGCCTGCCGCGGCCGTGATCGCCAAGAGGCGGACTTGCGCCGCGAGGGCATCGGACGGAAGCATGCGTGCAGGCACGATGGTGACGGGGGCAATCTTGGGCTGAGTGAGGGCAGGTGGCGGGGGCGGAGTGGAAAACTTCGCGAACGGGTTCACCCCGCCCAGCAGCAGCCAGACCGCAATTCCTCCGCCGACCACCAGGAGCCAGCCGCCGGCGATAATTTTTTTTCGTTTTGGCCGGTGCGTGACAGCTGGAGCGCCGGTAGTGAGCGGCGCGACTGAAGCGCTGCCGCGCGCGGGGGCCACGGCCGTGGGGCCTGTGGATTTGAGCATGGGGCTGTCTCCCACGGGGCCGACGCGGAGGGCGGGAACGTTCGTGACGCTACCGGCCGCGGGGCGGACATCCTTGCCTTTGCTTTTGGCGAGGGCTGTGGCGATATGACTCACGCTCGTCACTAGACAACACGAACGGCGGTGGGTGAAGCTCCAAATCGCGCGCCGCAGTTTACGGGTGCATCGCGGAGCTGCCCCCGTGTTGATTGGTAGGCGGATTGTTCGTATCCTGCATCTCACCGCCGGGGCGAAAACTACGCCCGACGCGTTAGAGGTCGGCCCAGTCGCGGGGTTTCAGGAACACGTCGTGAAGGCGTGACTCGGGGCTGCCGGGTTCGGGGTGGTAGTCGTAGTCCCAACGGACGAGGGGCGGGAGCGACATAAGAATACTCTCGGTGCGACCGCCGCTTTGGAGGCCGAAGTGGGTGCCGCGGTCCCAGACGAGGTTGAATTCGACGTAGCGGCCGCGACGGTAGAGTTGCCATTGGCGCTGGGCGTCGGTGGTCGGCGTGGCTTGGCGGCGGGTAACGATCGGGAGGTAAGCGGGGATGAGCGCGTCGCCGACCGCGCGTTGGAGGGCGAAAGAGTGGTCGAACGATTGTTCGTTAAAATCGTCGAAGAAGAGGCCACCGATGCCGCGGGGCTCGGCGCGGTGTTTCAGGAAAAAGTAATCGTCGCACCATTTTTTGAAACGCGGGTAGAGCGTTTCACCCAAGGGAGCGACGGCGGCGCGAGCGGTGCGGTGCCAGTGCGCGCAATCTTCCTCGTAGCCGTAGTAGGGGGTGAGGTCGAAGCCGCCGCCGAACCACCAGATCGGCACGGCGGAAGCCGCGCCGGATGGGATCTGGAGTTTGGCGTCGGGGGACTGGGGCGCTGGGGTGGTGCAAAAAAAGCGGACGTTGGCGTGGCTCGTGGGGACGTGGGGATTGCGTGGGTGGATGACGAGCGAAACGCCGAGGGCTTCCCAGGGTTGACCGGCGAGTTCGGGGCGGTGCGTGGTGGCGGACGGCGGGAGCGTGGTGCCGCGGACGTGGGAGAAGGCGACGCCGGCTTTTTCGAAGACGGGGCCGTCGGCGAGAATGCGTGTGCGACCACCGCCGCCTTCCGGACGCGTCCATTCGTCAGTGCGGAATTTCGCGGTGGCGTCTGCGCGCTCGAGCGCGGCGCAGATGGTGTCCTGCAAACCGAGGAGGTAGGAGCGGACGGCGGAGACGTTGGGTGCAGGAGAGGCGGACATGGTGGGTAAGCGCAGGCGGACGAGAAGAGCGGGAAGGTGTTCGGGGAACGAGAACGATTTTGGGGCGGTGAAATGGGAGGAGGGCGTAAGTCAGTTTCTGGCAGGTGGGGCGGGCTTGATAGAGATGGCACCTAAGTAATTTTTGCCGGGCGGCGGAACGTGCGTCGTGGCGTAGGTCGCGCTCGTCGCGGCAGGGGAGGGTGAGGCGGGAGTAGGGCTGGGGGCGGGCGTTTGACCGCACGAGGTTCGTGGCGGCCGGGCCGTAGCGGAACCCGTATTGCTCTGTTACTTTCCGCTCAAAAACACGTCCCAAAAAAGTGTCACGTATTACGTTACGTTAGATCCTCGTTAAGCCAACGAGATGCGCAGCTTCGCAGGGTCTGCATGACACGCGGTTGACAACCCAACCGAAGTCATGAGCCAACCCATCGTCCTCACCAACGGACAACACGAAATCAAAATCTACACGGTCCAGAATCGCGGCCGTGCGGTTTTCCAGCTCTCGTATTACGAGGGCGGTCATCGGCGACGCCAAACCTTCGGCAAGCTCTCCGACGCGCGCCGCGAGGCCAAGGTCGTCCTCGGCCGGCTCGCCGTGAACACGCACGAGGCCGAGGAACTCTCCACCGCCGACATGGAGAGCTTCGTCATCGCGCGCAAGCACATCGCATCCACCGGGCTTCCGCTGCACGTGTGCGCTGAGTTGTTCGCCCAGGCGCATACAAAGCTCGGCGGCCGCCCCTTGCTCGATGCCGTCGAGTTCTTCATGGACTACCATCCCAACGATGTTTTGGCCAAACCGCTGGTGGACGTGATCAACGACTTCGCCGAACGCCGGCAGGCGATGGGGGTCCGGGATGCCTACATCACCAACATCCGCCGCCAACTCGGCCGCCTTGCCGCCGCCAATCCCGGCCGCAGCCTCACGCAATTGCGGACCGCAGAGATCGATCGCTGGCTCGGCAGTCAGGCCTGGCACCCGATCACCAAGAACAACGTCCGGAATATTCTGATCACGTTTGGCAACTGGGCAAAAGCCAATCGCCACCTCCCCGCAAACCGCCCGACCGAGTTCGACGGGCTCATGAGCTACAAGGAGCCGCCGACCAAGGTTGAGATTTACACCCCGGCCGAACTCGGGACCCTGTTTGCAGCGGTCGAGGCGCACCGGCCGGAGCTGTTGCCGTGGCTCGCCTGTGCGGCGTACACCGGGGCGCGGGTTTCCGAAATCGACCATCTCGCATGGGAGCACATCAACTTCGATCGCAATTTTGTGGAAATCGAATCGAGCAAAGTGCGCACCAAGGCCCGTCGGCTCGTGCCGCTTCATGAGGCGCTGAAATCCCGGTTGCAGCCCTATCGGCGCGACCTCGGCCCGATCAACGTCTACGTCAATCCGCAGGCCGCGCTCAAGTGCATCGCTTCCCGGGAAGGGCTCGAACTCAAGGCGAACGGCTTTCGTCACAGTTACATCAGCTATCGCCTCGCCGCGATCCATGATACTGCGCGGGTGGCGCTGGAAGCGGGTAATTCACCGCAGGTCATCTTCCAGCACTACCGGGAACTGGTCACACCGGAGGACGCCGCCCAGTGGTTCGCCGTTTTCCTGCCCAAAATTCCGAAACCGGAAAACGTGATCGTGATGAAGTCCGCCTGACCGCTCAGCGGTCGAGTTGACGGCGGTGCCTGATCGATGCTGAACGATCAGGACACCGCTCAATTCGACTCGTCTGCGACACCAGAAGCCCTCTGGACCGTAGCCGATGTCGCGCGGTTCTTCGGCTGCACCCCACGGCACGTGATCAATTTGCAGGCCAATGGGCTGCCGCACTTCTATCTCGGCCGGCTCGTTCGGTTCGATCCCGCCGAGGTACGCGAGTATCTGAAAAGCAACCGGCGGATCGCTGCGACCAAACTCCGGCGCGCAGCACGGTTTCACGCCGTGTGGTCGAACTGACTCTCGCAGGGAATTGCCCCTGGAGGTGCGGCTTCAGTTGGCCTCGATATCGTGCGGCCTCGAGGTCGCCGGTTCGAGGGCACGGGCGCGCATGGTATCGACGAAGTCGGTGACCGCCCGAAGTTCCTGCAGGGCCATTTTCGCGGCCTCGGGGGACCATTCGCGCCATGCGGCGCGACGCCGGTCGAGCATCCGGTCGCCGGCGCGCAGCTCACGCATCAGCTGAAACGCCGTAATCGAGGCTTCGTCGAGACTCGCGCCGCGCTGCTCTCGGAGGCTCGCCGCATGGGCGCGGATTCGACGGCGGAGCGCCATCGCCGAAAGGCCTTCCGACTCCGCAACTGCCAGCCATCGCTCGATCTCCTGTGGGTCCGCAAACGCAATCCCAACTTCGCAGTGGTGAGTCCAACTCAAAGCGTCGTGGCGACATGACACCGGGATTCGGAGGCAGACCATTTTGGCATTTCGCAACGTCCCAGGATTAATCCCGGTCGCAGCGGCGCACTCGGTGATCAACCCGCGGCCACCGGCTTCACCGTAGGCGAGCACGTCGCCGAGCCAGGCGGTCAACGTCTGGCGGGCACCGGCCGAGGTGCGCACGAGCCGGGCCACGTGCGTGACGAGTCCACGCCATGCGTCCGTCTCCAATCCGGGTTTCAGCATCAGCCCGAGCCGCGTGGCGCGAGCAATGCCGGTGACCGGCAACTCGCGGACAAGTTGATCGACGTCAGTTCGCATCGGCTTGCTGCATCGGCCGCGGCGGCAGGCCCAACCGGCGCTGCATGGCCAGCACCTGCTGGCGGAAACCTTCGGCGGTCAGCCCGTGCCGGATAGCGTAGCCACGCAAACTCGTAACATCGAACTCCGCCACACCGGTGGCATAGATCAACACGTCAACCGCAAGATCGCGATTCCTCGCGCCGGCCAACTCGTAAACCAGATCGCGGATCGCGCGGACCGCCGTGGCGTCAGGTCGCGGCTCCATTCCCAGCGCCTGCCGGAGTTCGTCAACCAGTCCCTGTTGCTCGCAGTCCTTCAGGATATCGCGAACGCCATCGGCGACGGGAGTTCGCACGGCAGTGACGCCGGCGTTCGTCTCATGAGTGCACACGATTCGGTCCATGGATATTTGAGCGTAATTCCTTGAGACTATCCATCGCGTGAAAAGTTGCAGCTCCACGCAGCGGATTTTTCCACGAT
The DNA here is from genome assembly GCA_945871085.1 of Opitutus sp. GAS368. Classification (GTDB taxonomy): domain Bacteria; phylum Verrucomicrobiota; class Verrucomicrobiia; order Opitutales; family Opitutaceae; genus GAS368. The sequence goes on from CAMBVX010000139.1 coordinate 9,038, forward strand.
TTTCGTCTGTACCCAGTTTCTCGTGACTGCAATCCACCCGGTTGTGGCGAAGTGGTGGTGGGTAGTGGTCGAATAGTGGCGGTGTTGCGACTTTCTGGTAGCGGACGCTAGGGGTGGCGTGTTCCGACTTGTATAGGTGGGCGATGCGGCTTTTGCCGCTCATCTTCTGTGATCAATTCGACTTGAATGGCCATCAGTGTGCCGCGGCAAGGGTGGATTTGGAAGCTGACGTCTTGCCGGTGTGGCGGTCAGGGTTTTCCGGAAAGAGTTAGCGCACCTTGTTTCAAGTCTAAGCCGACAAGCTCGGACGTTGGTTTCCTCGGCTATGGTCTTGCTTGGGTTGGCTTCGGTGGCGACATTTCGGTGCTCCGTGCGTCAGGGTTCTTGCCGCCGTTGATGTGCTGGATTCCTCGGTTGATGAGGTTCGGCAGTCGCTCGGCGGGTTGCTTGGACTGGCCAATCGATGGCCCTCATCGGGTCGGTAATAGTTTTTTAGTTGCGGAGGTTGAGGCTTCGTTGGGGCAATGGGTTTCCCTTGGAGTTGAATTACAATGGGTTGGTCGGAGGTTCGCCTGGTGGAGCATCTGTGCGTTCAGAGTCTGCCGTTGCTCTCGAGGTGATCACTTGCGCCAAGTGGGAATCTTTTCGCGGGAGCTGGCAGCGTAAGGCCGGTGCCTCTAGTGGCCGCGGCACACGGTTTCCCCTTATCGGGACAGTTTCTGATGAGGCGCTCGATTCTACGTCGTGAGGAGGTCGTGCGGTTTTCATGCAGGTAGCTGCGGCCAGAAGCAGTCTCCGGCGAAGGGATGGAACCGGAGTCTGCGTTGGCCGCAGGGTCGCCAGGAACGGTCGGGGACTTTGCTTACCCCATAATTAGGATGAGCCACGCAGGGCGGCGCGAAAAAAATCGTCCCGCCACGCCGGTCGACCTACAGGTCCCGGAAGGCACCGTCCCGGTGAATCCACCGGTGGCATCGGGCCGGTCCCGCCCCCGGCGGCCGACGCCCGCCTGCGATCCGACGCCACGCGGGGTCCCGTCGGTCGGCGGACGATCATGCAACGATCGTTCCGTTCCTAAAATTCCGTTGACCATCAATTCGTATATAATACTCCATTCTTAGATACGAATATGAGGTCTGCTGTCACCCCCCGGCCGCCGGATTTCGATGCGATGCCTTCGCCCACCGGCGCGAAGACCCTCGCGTTGCTCGATCTGCTGGCCCGGCATCCGGCGGGTTTGTCCTCCACCGAGGCCGCGCGGAAATCCGACCTCACGGCCAATCTGGTTTTCCGCATCCTCAAGACTTTCGTCGCCATGGGCTACGCGACGCAGCGCGGGGACGACAAGGTCTACGTGCTGTCCAGCCGCCTGCTCGAACTGTCACGTCCCAATGTCGGCGAGCAAAGCCTGGTGGTGTGCGCCATGGACACCCTGCGGGCGCTCCGCGATGAAACGGGGGAGACGGTGCAACTCCTCATCGAGGCCGGGGGCAAGGCCTTCGTCCTGGAACAAGTGCGCGGCACCCAAGCGCTCCAGGTCTCCGGCCAGGTCGGCATGCGCATTCCGCTTTATTCCTGCGCTCCGGGAAAGACCATTCTCGCCGGCTGGAATGACCCGAAACGCGAAGCGTGGTTTAGGGACCGGACGCTGCAACGATTCACCGCCCGGACCCTGAGCCGGCGCAAGGACCTCGAGGGCGACCTCGCCGAAATCCGGATCAAGGGGTATGCTGTGGATCGGGCCGAAGGCATCGCGGGCATTCACTGTGTCGCCGCGGCGATCCGCGACGACTACGCCCAGCCGGTCGCCGCCGTCACCGTCATGGCACCGATCGGCCGGCTCCCGGAATCCGCGTTCGCTCAAATGGGCGCCCGTTGCATGGCCGCCGCCCGGGCCATCGAGCACCGGCTGCGGCTGTGAATTCCCGCGCAACATGAAGTCACGGTTCGTTTCGTTCCTGTTTTTGGCCGTCTCCCCGGCGTGGGCCGCCACCGCACCCACCGCGGAACAGATCGAGTTTTTCGAGAACCGCATCCGCCCCGTGCTGGCGCAGGAATGTTACGAGTGTCACTCCACCGCCACGAAGCAAAAGGGCGGACTGCGGCTCGACACGCGCGCCGGCTGGCAGGTCGGGGGCGAGTCGGGGCCGGCCATTGTTCCGGGCGATGCCCGCGCCAGTTTGCTGCTGCAAAGCATCCGTCACGACGACGACGATCTGAAGATGCCCAAGGCGGGCGCGAAACTCGATCCGGCGGTGATTGCCGATTTCGAACGCTGGGTCGCCCTGGGCGCACCGGACCCGCGTGACCACCCTCCCTCGGCGGAACAAATTAAGGGCGATACCAATTGGGCGGCGATCGCCGCACGACGGGCGCGCTGGTGGAGTTTCCAGCCGGTGACCAATTCGCCGGCACCGGACGCCGGGCTCGACTGGTCCGCCCATCCCGTCGATCGATTTCTGCGCGCGGAGCAGGAAAAGACGAAACTCGTTCCCGCCGACGACGCGGACGTATGGACCGTGCTCCGGCGGTTGCAGTATTTGTTGATTGGATTGCCGGCCAGTGCGGCCGAACGCGCGGCGTTCGCCGAGCAATGGTCGCGGCAGGGCGCGGACCAGGCCGTCGCCACCCGGGTCGACGCGTTGCTCGCGAGTCCCCATTTCGGCGAGCGCTGGGCGCGGCACTGGATGGATTGGTTCCGCTACTCCGAAGGATACGGCGGCCAGGGCGACCCCGTGATCGAAAACGCCCACGAATATCGCGACTACCTGATCCGCGCGCTCAACGCGAACGTGCCCTACGACCAGCTCATCCGCGAACATCTCGCCGGCGATTTGCTGCCGAACCCGCGGCTCGATCCCGGCGGGAGCCTGAACGAATCGCGCATCGGAACGGCCCAGTTTCGCTTCGTCGAACATGGTTTTTTTCCCGTCGATGCGCTCGACGAACTGGTGAAGTTCACCGACAACCAGGTCGATGTGGTGACCAAGGCGACGCTCGGGCTGACGGTGTCCTGCGCGCGTTGTCACGATCACAAGTTCGACGCGATCAGCCAGCGGGATTACCACGCGCTGTTCGGCATTTTCGCCAGTTCCCGCCCCGCCCAACGTCCGTTGATCAGACCGCACGTGATCACGGCGAAGCGCCCGGAGCTGCAGCGGCAACGGGCCCATCTCGCGGACGCGCTCAAGTCGCATTGGCTGGCGGAAGCCACGCCCGAAAACATCGGCGCACGCCTCGCCGCCTGGACCGCGGAACGCGAGAAGGCGGCGCGGACAAATCCCGCGCCCAAAGCAAAAGCGGCGGCCGAAAAAGAAAATTCGGCCAAGGCAAAGGCCAAGCGCGTTCCCCCGGTGCCGCCGACCGCTTTGCTCTACGCGTGGGAAAAATGGCGCGAGGAGGGCGAGGTCGCGCCACTGTGGTCGGCGCACGCCGCCAAGCTCGCGACCTTGCGCGCCGAAGCCGCTGCGCACAACGACTCGATAACCCAGCGGACGTGGGATTTCCGCCCGGGACTGCCCGCCGATTGGCAGTCGGCGGACGGCGAACTGCGGCGGGTGCCCGCGGGCGAGCTCGGTCTCGCGACCGGCGAAAAACCGGGTGTGCTCAGCATCCTGCCCGCCGGTGTGCTTTCGTTCACCGCGAGCGCGTTCGAGACTGCCTCGATCGCCTCGGACGATTTTCTCATCGGCGATGGCGCACTGGCCGTGGAATGGACCGGTGCAGGCCTGGCGTGGGCCCGACTCGCGCCGGAGAATTTTCCCATGGCCAACAACCTCGCCGGGATCTACGGCCAGTTCTCCACCGGCAACTCCGGTCGGATGCAGACGGCGCACTGGCGCACGACCTTCTGGCGGGAAAATCGCGGTTACCTCCAGATCATGACGCGGCACGCCGCCACGGCCCCGCCGCGGCCATCCGGAGACGAAGGCGACGACTACGTGACCAGTAACGTCGATCCCCGTGGTTCGTGGTTCCATGTCACCCGCATCCGCCGGCTGAAGGAACCGACCGACAAGCTCCAGCCTGTTCAGTTCTCGATCGCGCCCTTGCTGGAGGCCGGGACCGATGCGACCGCTCCCGCCGATCGCGCGGCACTTGTGGCCGCGTACGCCAGCGCGATTCGGCGGGTGCTCAACCGCTGGGGGAGCCCGGAATTCACCGACGAAGATGCGCACTTTCTCACGGACTGCCTGGAGGCGCGGTTGCTGCCGGGCGGGCGCGAGGAAGGTTCGCCGGAAGTGAAGGACGCCTTCGCCGCCCTAAAGACCACCGAGGACACCTTTGCCGCCCTCGCCCACCGCGCCGCACCGGGAGTGGTCGAATCCAAGGGCTTCGATCAGCCGCTGTATCCAAGAGGTAATCACCTTGCGCCCGGCGCACCCGTGCCGCGCGCCTTCCTCGCTGCGCTCGGCGGCCGGCCCTATGCGCTGGAAAATACCTCGGGGCGGCTGCAACTTGCCGGACAACTTACCCGCCCCGACAATCCGCTCTTCGCGCGCGTCATCGCGAATCGGATCTGGCACTACGTCTTTGGCCGGGGCCTCGTCGGTACGCCGGACAATTTTGGCCGGACCGGGGCGCCCCCCACCCACCCGGAGCTGCTCGATCATCTCGCCAGCCGCCTCGCCACCCGGGGCTGGGACCTGAAGGAAATGCTGCGCCACCTGCTCACGACGCGGACGTTTCGCCTCGCGAGCGCGGCGCCGGCCGCCAGCACCACCGCCGATCCGGCGAACCGCCTGTTGAGCCATGCGCACGTCCGGCGCTTCGACGGCGAAATCGTGCGGGATCACCTCCTGGCGGTCGCGGGCAACCTCGACCTGCGGATGTTCGGCCCCAGTCAAAACGAGAAGAGCGCCCCGAAGGCTGACGTGCGGCGCGGGGTGTATCTCCGGGCCCGCCGCACCGGCCTGAACGAATTAATGGCGACCTTCGATGTTCCGATGCCCGCGACCACGCGCGGCGCGCGCGACACGACCACGACACCCTCGCAGGCCATCTCGCTCCTCAACTCGCCCTTTGTACTCCACCAGGCCCAAAGCTGGGCGGAACGCGCCGCTAACACCGCCGGCGACGGCAATGCACCCGCCGCCTTGCGACAACTGATTGAATCCGCCTACAGCCGCCCGGCCACCGACGCGGAGTTGGCGGAGTTGAGTGCCTATTGCCAAACCGGCGCAGCCGACGACGCCAAAGCGGGCCTCCGCCAGGCCGCGCACCTCGTTTTCAACACCAAGGAATTTCTGTATCTGCCGTAACGCGACCGGCCGCACCCACCCTTATGCAAACCCGCCGCCACTTCCTCCGCCACGCCTCGCTCGGGTTCGGCTGGCTGGGGTTCCGGCAGCTCGCCGCGGCCGCCGTCCGCCGGCCGGGGCCGCACTTCACGCCGAAGGCGAAGAGCGTCATCCTCTGTTACATGTCGGGCGGCGTTTCCCAGGTGGACTCGTTCGATCCCAAGCCCCTGCTGCAAAAACTCGCCGGCACGCGGATGCCGATGCCGGTCAAGGCGACCATGTTCGACAATGTCGGGACGATCATGCCGTCACCGTGGGAATTCCATCCCCGGGGCCGGAGCGGTTTGCCGATTAGCGATCTCTTTCCGCATATCGCCGGACTCGCGGACGATCTTTGTGTCGTGCGTTCGATGACCAGCAAGGCGAGTGAACACGCGCAGGGAAATTTCCATTTTCACTCGGGGTTCTCGTTCCAGGGCCATCCCAGTGCGGGCGCGTGGATGTCCTACGGACTCGGCACGGAAAACGCCAATCTGCCCGCCTACGTCGTCCTGCGGAGCGGCGCGGCGGTCGACCCGATCGGCGGAGCTGGCGTGTATGGCAGCGGCTTTCTCCCGGCGCAGCACCAGCCCTCGTTTCTCAGCGTGGACCGGGAACCGGCGCTGCCGAATCTCAAGCCCGCCACATCCAGCGAGGCGCAGTTGCGGCAGATCGCCGCGATGCGCGCGTCTGACCGCCGCTTCAACGCCACGATCGGCGGCGTCGGCGAAGTCGAGGCCGCGATCATGAACTACGAAACCGCCTTCCGGATGCAGGCCGCCGTGCCCGAGGCCTGCGATCTCCACGGCGAATCGGAAGCCACGCGGAAACTCTACGGGCTCGACGCGGCGCGCGAGACCACCGCGGCGTTTGGCCAGCAATGCCTCGCCGCCCGGCGCCTCGTGGAGCGCGGCGTGCGCTTCGTTGAGTTGTCCTGCCTGCCACGGAACCCCGGCGACAAGGCCCAGGCCGTGAATCCATGGGACCAGCACGACAAATTGAAGGCCGGCCACACCGACATGGCGGCGCAGGTGGATCAGCCGGTCGCCGCCTTGGTCCGGGACTTGAAGGCACGCGGGTTGCTCGACTCCACGATTGTGATCTTCAGCGGCGAGTTCGGCCGCACGCCCTTTGCCCAGGGCACCGACGGCCGCGACCACAACCCCTACGGCTTCAGCCTTTGGGTCGCGGGCGGCGGCTTCAAATCCGGTTTCTCGTACGGCGTGACCGACGACTTCGGCTACCATACCGTCGAAAATCCCGTAAGCGTCTACGACTTCTGGGCGACGGTGCAGCAACAGCTCGGACTCAATCACGAGGACACCACGTATCATTTCGCCGGCCGCAACTATCGCCTGAGTGATGTCGAAGGCCACGTGGTGAAGGCGCTGGTGACGTGATTGCCCGCGACTGCCGGCAGAGGCGCAGACTTGCTGCGCCCATGTTCTCATGCGCAGCCACTAAAAGGGGCGCCACCCCGCAGGCAGAGAACACGGCGGATTTTTCTAGTTGGGTTGATAGGTCTTAGGCAGATGGTTGGAAAATAAGACGGGACAAATTTCCCGCGTTGTGCCTTCGTCCACGGGATGGATGAGAAACGTTTTCGCAAACCGGCACCGTCAGAGCAGGCGATCTTGGA
>CAMBVX010000140.1 GCA_945871085.1 Opitutus sp. GAS368
CCGCTGCGGCCGCCCCAGCGGCCGCGACGCACGCGTCTCCGATCACGGAAGAAAACCGCCGACCCGGCTCGCTCGATTGGCAGCTCACGCGCGTGAAGCTCGACAAACCCCAAGGCGTGCGCGCTTCCGCCATCGAAGGCTACTGCTCGCGGCAATCCGTGCTCGCGGGCGAGTCGCTGGATATTTTCGTGAGCACGGCGCCGGCGGCGCGTTTCTTCGTCGAGATTTTCCGCACCGGTTACTACGGCGGTCGCGGCGCGCGCCTCATGACGACGCTCGGGCCGTTCGACGGCACCCGGCAGCCGGTGCCCGCGATGGGCGCGAAACGCCTCGTCGCCTGCCAATGGGCGCGCACGACGTCGCTTAAAATTCCCGCCGATTGGCCGAGCGGCGTTTACCTCGGGCGCCTCACCACGCAGCCGGCGTCTGCGGACCAACCCTATTGGCAAAACTACGTCGTCTTCATTGTGCGCGATACGCGCAAAGCCGACGTCCTCCTCCAGTGCAGCGACAACACGTGGCAGGCTTACAACAAGTGGCCCGACAACACGTCGCTCTACACCGACCCGCGCGGCTCGCAGGTGCGGGGCGTCGCCGCGAGCTTCGACCGGCCCTACGGCAAGTATGCGCAGATCTACGAAAACCCGCAGTCGCTCGGCTCCGGCGACTGGCTGTGCTTCGAGTTTCCGCTCGCCTACTGGCTCGAGCAACACGGCTACGACGTCACGTATTGTTCCAACAGCGACTGCCTCGACGACGCGCAGCTCACGCGCGCCAAGGCTTTTCTCAGCGTGGGGCACGACGAGTATTGGGACTTGCGGCAATACGACGCCATGAAAGCCGCCATCGCCGGCGGCCTCAACGTCCTCTGGCTCACCGGCAACGCCGTCTTCGGCGTCACGCCGTTTTCGCCCGCCGCTGACGGACGCGCGAACCGCGTAATCGAGCGCGTGGGCCACTTTGCCGGGCTCACCGATGCCGAAGTGGAGCAGGTGCGAAAAGTGTTCTCCGCCGACTACCAGCGCGCCGGCCCTGACGAGAGCGCGATCATCGGCGCGCGGACCGTCGTGCCTTTCAACGGCGGCGGGGACTGGATTTGCACGCGGCCCGACCACTGGATGTTTGCCGGCACGGGGCTGAAAAAAGGCGACCGCCTCCCCGGCCTCGTCGGCTGGGAGCACCACGGCGCTCCGGCGAAAATTCCCGGCCTCGAAATTGTCGCCGAGGGCCTCGTGTGGTCCGGTGGCGTCACGCCGAGTCGCTACACCGCGACGATTTTCCCCGGCCCGAAAAACAACTTCGTCTTCAACGCCGCCACGATCTTCTGGGCGCAGGGCCTTTCCTCGCCACCCGGCCACATGCCGCCGTGGTCGCACTGGGCGCGCCCCGCCGGTCCCGATCCGCGCGTGCAGCGCATCACCGAAAACCTGTTACGTCGCGCGATCGGCAGGTGACGATTCGGTGGCGCCGGCGCTTTCGCGTTGGCTCCGCCGCGCGCGTCGCCGAAGATTTTTCCGCCATGCCGATCACGCTCCCTCCTCTGTCTCGTCGCGCCTTTCTGGGTCGCTCAATTCTGGCCGGCGCAGGACTCATGTTGCGTTCGCGCAGCCTCGCCGCCGCGAGCGCGGCCCAAGCCGATCCGCACACGTGGGCATTGTTGTCCGACACGCACATCGCCGGCGACCGCGCCAAAGTAAACCGCGAGGTCGCGATGGCAGCTCATCTGGAGGCCGTCGTGCGCGACGTGCTCGCGCAGTCGCGGCGTCCGGTGGGTGCATTGATCAACGGCGATCTCGCGCTCAACTCAGGCGAAACCGCTGACTATGAGGTTTTCACTTCGCTGATCGCGCCGCTCCGCGCAGCGCAGATCCCGCTGCACCTCGCGCTCGGCAACCACGATAACCGCGAACGTTGCTGGGCGGCGCTACGCGACGATACCACGGCGAAGCGCCCGGTGGTGGACCGGCAAGTTGCGTTCGTGCCCGCCGCGCGCGCGAACTGGTTTATTCTCGATTCCCTCGACAAGACCAACAGCACGCCCGGCCTCCTCGGCGAAACGCAACTCGCCTGGCTCGCGCGCGAACTCGACGCGCACGCCGACAAGCCCGCGCTCGTCGTGACGCATCACAATCCCACGCTCGATCCGGCCAAAGTTTCCATCATCGACGAGGCTGCGCTCTACGCTGTGCTGCGCCCGCGTCGCCAGGTGAAGGCGCACTTCTTCGGCCACTCGCACGTCTGGAGCATCAAGCCCGATGAGAGCGGTCTGCACCGGGTCAATTTGCCAGCCGTCGCCTACGTTTTTGAGCCGACCCAACCCTCGGGCTGGGTGAATGCGCAACTTGAGCCCCGCGGGATCAAACTCCAGTTGCGCTGCGTCGATCCGACCCACCGCCAGCACGGCGAAACCAAAGAACTCGTGTGGCGGACGTGATTGGGCCGCTGGCTTATATCAATCGCCCAAAAGATTCAGACTTTGATTTGCCGGGTAGCCGCGAGCGCCAGCGAGTGGTGATCCGTCCACTCGCTGGCGCTCGCGGCTACCAAAAAGTCCAGAGTTCAAAGGACGTTGGTATTAACGAGAAATCTTCTCCGCGCCGATGCCAGGGAGCTTGGACAGGGTGAGTTTGCCGTCGACGATCGTCGTGCCGCGGAAGCAGTCGTTTTTGATGAGGAGGGCGCCGTCGAGGTCGGCCCAGTCGACGAGCGGCGAGAGTTGGGCGGCGGCGCTGATGGCGCAGGACGTTTCCGTCATGCAGCCGAGCATCACTTTCAAGCCGAGGGCACGCGCGAGGATGATCATCTTGTGTGCTTCGCGGAGGCCCGTGCATTTCATGAGCTTGATGTTCACACCGTGGAAGGCGCCGACGAGTTTGGCGATGTCGACGAGGCGTTGGCAGTTTTCATCGGCGATGAGCGGCAGCGGGCTGCGCTCGCGCAGCCAGGCAGTATCATCGAGCTGTTCCTTCGGCATCGGCTGTTCGATGAAGACGACCCCTTGGGTGGCGCACCACTCGATCAGGCGCAGGGCCGAATCACGGTTCTTCCAACCTTGATTGGCGTCGATCGTGAGCGGGACGTCGGTGACTTCACGAATGGCGGTGATGATCGCGCGGTCGGTGGCGTCGTCGCGGCCGAGTTTTACCTTGATGATTTTGTAGATCGAGGCCTCGCGGGTTTTTTGGCGAACGATGTCGATCGTATCGATGCCGATGGTGAAGGACGTGACGGGGGCTTGGGCAGCGTCGAGACCCCAGATGCGGTGCCACGGGGTGCCGAGTTTTTTACCGATCCAGTCGTGAAGAGCGATGTCGACGGCGGCTTTGGCGGCGGTGTTGCCGGGGGCGAGGGCGTCGAGGGCGGGGAGGATTTCTGCGAGTTGAAACGGATCGTGAACGGCGGTGAGGAGCGGTGTGGCGAGCGTGAGAAACGCGGCGACGGAAGCCTGGGATTCGCCGAGGTGCGGCGGCATTGCAGCTTCGCCGTAGCCGATCACGCCGTCGTGCTCGACCTCGAGGAGCGTCGCAGGGGTCGAGGTGCGGGTGTTGGATGCGATCCCAAACGGGTGGCGGAGTTCGAGGGTGTAGGGGGCGTGGCGGAGAAGCATGGCGCGAAAAGGTGGAGGAAGAGGGAAAGACACGAAAGACCGGAAAGACACGAGAATGGAACGAGGCGGGGGCCCACGGAACATACGGAAAACGTGGGGAGGGTGCGGTGTTTTTGAACCACCGAGACACGGAGGACCGGAGGTCGCAGAGAAACCGGAGGTGCACGGAATTTCTCCGTATCTGCGTGCCTCGGTGTCTCTGTGGTTTCACTTCCGTCGTTTGCCGCAGGCCGGAGCGGTTGGACCGTGGCGGCGTGTTGTCCGATGCCTTGGCGGGTTTGCAGAAGCTCATGCCCCCGACCGATGGCAGGCTCTCGCCGTGCAGGCGCTGAGGGCGGGGCGTGATGTGATTGTGGATGCGCCGACCGGGAACGGGGAAAACTTACCCGCTCGAGCCCTCGTGGGCGACGGCGCGCCGATGACGGGGCACAACCATATTATCGCCGAGCACTGGGAAAACTTCCATGCGCAAGCGCGGCCGTGGCTGCACGAGGCGCGCGCGGATGCGTTGCCGGATTTGCCTCCGCTCACTGCGGATCAACGCCGTGTGATCAACCCCAGCGGGCTGCGGCCGTCGCGCGTCGCGCCCCCGGGACGGCCGACGGTGGCGCACGCCGCGCAAGGGTAGTTGGCGACAACAGCAAATCCGCACCCTCGTTTGCTACCAACGTCTCGTGATATTTGGACGATAGTCGAAACACCACTCGCTCACGCTCGCAGCTACCAGTAGTCAAAAACTCAAGCGACGTTGGTATGAGGCTCTGGTTTACGAGACAGCACCGCCGCCTCGCGCACGTTTGCATTCCGCGCCCGCCTGCGTTGTTTGCCGTCCCATGCTTCGGCTCACCGTCCTGCTCGCTTTCGTTTTCACCTCTCTTGCCATGGCCACCCCTGACGCGTTTCCGCCCACTCCCGCCGGCAAATCAGAGTTGAAGACTTTGCCCGCCGGCGTGCTCCTCAAATCTTCCGGTCGCGGCAATTATTTCGACACCGCCGACAATCTCTTCAGTCCGCTTTTCCGCTACATTTCCCAAAACAACATCGCCATGACTGCTCCGGTCGAAGCCCGCATCGATTCGGCCGCGATGTTTTTTTGGGTCGGAAACAGTGAACGCAGCAAAGTCGCCGGCAACTCGGCCGGGGTCGAAGTCATCGAGATTCCCGAGCGCCGTGTGGCCAGCCGCGGCGAGCGCGGTGGCTACAGTCGCAGCAACTTCGAGAAAACCCGCGACACCCTGCTCGCGTGGCTCGCCACCCAACCTGAGCTCGAAATCGCCGGTGAGCCCTATGGTGTCTATTGGAACGCGCCCTACGTGCCCCCGTTCCTCAAGCGCTACGAGGTCCACGTCCCGGTGCGCCCACGCGGCCCGGCCCGCTGACCAAAGCTTTCGATATTGCGACCCTCACCCACGCGATCTCCCGCGCGATCGCTTAAGCCCGGCCTCATCCGCCGGAGCCGGCCGCTCCCTCACTTCTTCGACTCGTCCACCACCAGCAGACGCACGCGGCCTTCCCGCCAAAGCTGCACGAGGATTTTTGGGCCCTTGATTTCTTCGCTCAACTTGACGGCTTCCTCGACATTGCGCGCGGTCCGCCGGTCGAGTTCGAGAATAATATCTCCCTGCTGAATTCCGGCGCGGGCCGACGGGCCGCCCGGCGCGACACTCGTCACCAACACGCCTTGGATGCGCGCCGGCACCGTCAGCTGCTCGCGAATCTCGGGCGTGAGTTCGTCGATGGACACATCGTCGAGCACGCCTTCGGTATCGGCGATATCACCGGCCCGCTCCGTGTTGTTCGCCGCCTTTTCCGCCGACGCGGTCCCCAGTTTCACCTTCGTCTCCGCGGGCTGCCCATCGCGCATGTAGGCGATCGTCACTTCTTGGCCCGGTGCCAGTCGGGCAACCATCTGCTGCAACTGCCGGTGGTCTTTGATCTCCGTCGCCTCGACCCGCGTCACGACATCGCCACCCCTGATGCCACCCTTGTCGGCCGGGCCACCGGCGCGGACCTCACTGATCAGCGCACCGTGTTTCACATTAAAGGCCGCGATGAGGTCAGGCTCGAGCGGCTGCGTCTCGACGCCGAGCAGGGCGCGCTCGACCCGGCCGTTTTTCACCAACTGCTCGGCAATGAAGCGCGCGAGATTCACCGGAATCGCCAGACCCAAGCCCGCGTTGCCGTCCTCGCGCTGAGCCCGCGCGGCGTTGAGGGCGATCAGCCGCCCGTCGGTGTCGAGCAGCGCACCGCCGGAATTGCCCGGATTGATCGCCGCATCTGTCTGGATAAACTCTTCCGTGCCATCGTTCGCTCCGTCGCGACCGAGCGCGCTCAAGATCCCGCGACTCACAGTCAACCCCCGGCCCACGGGATTGCCCAGCGCGAGCACCACATCGCCGAGTTCCACCTTGTCGCTGTCGCCGAGCGTCGCGGGCGTGAGGCCGGTCGCATCAATCTTCAGCACGGCGACATTCGAACGCAGATCGCGCCCCACCACGGTCGCATCGTATTCCTTGCGGGGATCGCCGAACGCCACCTTCACGTTCTCCGCACCCTCGATCACATGACTGTTGGTCAGAATGTAGCCATCGGCCGAAATAATCACGCCGGACGCCGGGCTCGACGTGGGCGCGGCGGTTTCCGCAGTACTCGGACGCGTCGGCACCGGCGAGGGTTGCCGCCGCGGACGCTGGCCCTGCCCCGGCATCCCCGGAAAACCGCGTTGCAACAGTTCCTCCAGACTCGGAGTGCCGCCTGCCGGTGGCGCCGCACGCTCTTTCCGATTCGCGATGACAGCGACGACGCTCGGCGAAACTTTCTTAACGATCGCTGAATAGCTCACGCGATCCGCGCTATTGCGATTCGGGGCCTTCGCTTCGCTGACCACGACTAACGGCGCGCGCAGCTCGGCTTTTTCCCTGTTTTTATCCTTACCCTTTTCGGCGCCTCGCAACGCGAGGCCGGTACCGCTCACGAACGTCAGTGCGGTCGTCAGGAGAAGGGTTTTGGCAGTGAAACGGGTGTTCATGGTCATCGAGGAAAGAAACAGGGTGGACGATTCGTCAAAGCGAAAGGCTGGACTGTGCCCCTCCGACTTTCGTTTCGCAACCCGGTTCCGGAGTCTGAGCCCATGTCTGGGCGAATCTGCCGGTTCGGTCCCAGCGGGACGGCTTTCCAGCCGCCCAAACACGGAGACAGCCGTGTCACCGGTCCGCCGGAAACGCGACCTCGGCGGAGACCAGCAACCTCGTATTATTCTGTCACTTGCCTCGCGAAAATCACCCTGCAGGGAGTGTAACCCAATAGGTTACACTTACTCTCAAATTGGAGGGTTAATCCGGGCACAACATAACCGAGTAATAATAGAAGCGCGCCCGTCCACCGCGTGGTCGCGGTTCACCGCGCGGAAATGACCCACGCATCGCCACGCCTCACGCTCATACGCGCAGCGCTTTCCACCGCTTTCCCAACGCGAGAATTGACCCCGCCGCTTCCCCCGCGCTATTTCTCACTTCTTATGTCAGACGAATCCTCCACACCTGTTCCGCCCGCTGTCTCCATGGACAGCATCGTCGCGCTCGCCAAGCGCCGCGGTTTCATCTTCCAGTCCTCCGAAATCTACGGCGGTTTCAACGGCTTCTTCGACTACGGACCCCTCGGCGCAGAACTGAAGAAAAACATCCGCGACTGCTGGTGGGCCGATATGGTCCGCCGCCGCGAAGACGTCGTCGGCATCGAGACCTCCATCATCATGCACCCGAAAGTCTGGGAAGCCTCCGGCCACGTCGCCGGCTTCAGCGACCCGCTGGTGGACTGCAAGGTCTCCAAACAACGTTTCCGCGCCGACCAACTCTTCTTTTCCCCCGTCACAGTCGACGGCAAGATCGTTGGCTACGTGAGCGCCCTTGAGAGCGAGAAAACCACCGCCACCCTCCAGGCCGCCGCGGAAAACTTTAAGCGCAAGAAAGCCATCGTCGGCACCCTCGCCGACGTCACGCCGAAAGATTTCACCGAGGCGACGCCCTCGGAAATCCCCCTCATCCCGTCACCCGCTACCGGCGAGGCCGGCAGCCTGACCGAGGCCCGCGCCTTCAACATGATGTTTCAGACGAACGTCGGCGCCATGACCGACGCTTCGTCCGTCGCCTACCTCCGTCCCGAGACCGCCCAGGGCATGTTTGTCGATTTCAAAAACGTCTGGGACACCGGCCGCGTCAAGCTCCCCTTCGGCATCGCCCAAATCGGCAAGTCGTTCCGCAACGAAATCACGCCGCGCAACTTCATCTTCCGCTCGCGCGAGTTCGAGCAGATGGAGATGGAATATTTTATCCACGAAGACGCCGATTGGTCCACGTGCCACCAAGAGTGGATCGAGTGGTGCCGCCAGTGGCTCATCTCCGTCGGACTGCCCGCGTCGATGCTCACGCTCTACGCGCACCCGCAGGCAAAGCTCGCGTTCTACTCGAAGGGCACGACCGACATCATGTTCGCGTATCCCTTCGGGGTGCAGGAGCTCTGGGGCATCGCCGCCCGCGGCAACTACGATCTCACCCAGCACGGCACCGCCTCCGGCAAATCGCAGGAAGTCTTCGACGAGACCACGAAGAAAAAAATTATCCCGCACGTCATCGAGCCCGCCGTCGGCGTCGACCGCATTTTCCTCGCCGTCCTCTGCGCCGGATACGCGGAAGAGGACGTCACCGACGACAAGGGCAACGTCGAGAAACGCACCGTGCTCCGCCTTTCCCCGCGCATCGCGCCGGTAAAAGTCGCCGTGCTGCCGCTCCTCAAAAACAAAGAAGCCCTCGTCGGCCGCGCCTTGGCGCTCTACAAAAAGCTCCAGCGCCGCTACGCCGTCTTCTTCGACGACAGCGGCAACATCGGCAAACGCTACCGCCGCCAGGATGAGATCGGCACCCCGTGGTGCGTCACGATCGACTTCGCGACGATCGAGCAACCGGGCGATACCTTCACGCTGCGCGAGCGCGATTCCATGGCCCAGCGCCGCATCACCGAGGCCGAGCTCTTTGCGCTCCTCGAAGAACACGTTTACTAATCCGTCGGGAGCGCGGGCCTTTTCGTTTCCTTCCTTTCAGTCGACGTACGCCATCGTCCGCGCTCCCAACCATCATGTCCGCCAAACCTCGCCATCAGGTCGTCCGCAGTATCAAGACGCCCGAGTCGCTCGCCGCGCTGCGCACGTGGCTGGGCACGTTTGAGGAGTCGGTCCGCAAGCGCGGCACGACCACCTACGAAACCGGCCAAGTCACCGCCCTGCGCGGCAATGCCGACCACTACGTCGAGGCCGACGTCACCGATGAAGAGAAGCTCCTGATCACGCTCTTTCTCACCCGCGGCAAGTGGACTTCCCGCTGTGCCTGCGAACGTACGACGGACTGCAAACACATCTACGCCGCCGGACTCGCCTGGCTGGCCGCCGCCGCCAACGAAGCCATCGCGCCCGATCCCGACGCCAAGCCCGCGATCACGCTGGCCCCCATCTCCACCATCCCCACACCGGCCGCCTTCGCCCCGCCTCCCGAAAAAAAATCGTTCCGCGATGAATGGACGCCCGTCCTCGCGGCGAAGCTCGGCCGCGCGCTCACCGCCCCCGAGGGGAACCAGCTCGAAAATCTCGCCGCCCTCTACACCGAATTCGCCCAGGCTCACGGCACCCTCTATCCGGGCGCCCTGCTGCGTCATGGTTTTGAGCATACGCCGGCCCGCGGCGCCCCGCTCTACGCGCCCGCCTACCCGGGTTGGTGGGATCACGCCACGGCCCCGGCCGATCCTTGGGCGCTCTGGCAATACATCGCCCACGACTACGAACTCGCCGGCCACGCCATCCCGAAAGTTTTCCGCCCCCTCACCCACACCGCCACCACCCGCGCGACCATCACGGAACACCTCCTCCAGCACGACCTCGCCACGTGGCAACGCGCCCTCGCCGTCTCCGACGATTCGGCGGCCCCGGCCCGCACCCATCCCGCCACCGTGGAGCTCGCCGGTCTCCGTGCCCGCGTGCGCCCCGAGGGTGGCCTGCTCATCGAAGTGCGCCCCGGCGTGGGCAAATCGTGGCGCTCGCCACCCCAGAAATGGTTCGTCGCCCTCGCGACCGCTCGCCCTGTCGACTTCGAACACCTGACTCCGCCGGAATCCGCCCTCGCCCTCGCCCTCGCGGCCGAATCCCGCGCCGGCCTCCAACCGCCGACCCTGCGCCAACCGCTCGCCGCCGAAGCCACCGCCAATATTTTTCGCACGCGCGCCGCCCGCGACGCGATTGTCCTCCCCGATGGCAATCCCTTCGTCATCGAGCCCACCCCACTCGTCCTCGAAGCCAGCTACTCCGCCACCGCGCAGGAGCGACTCGACCTTCGCCTCGTCACCCCCGACGGCCGTAGTGCCGCCCGCGCTACGCTCGTGACTCTGCGCCCCAAGCCCCTCTACTATTTTGAACACCGGGTGTGGTCCGGTCCGCCGCCGACCCCCAGCACACCCCTGCCGACCGCCGCGCTCGGCGACACGCGCCTCATGTCGCGCCTCCGCGCCGTCGGCCTGCGCCTCCCCGCTGCCCTCGAAAACAACGTCCGCCGCATCCCCCTGCGTCCGCTCCTCAAGTGTTGGCTCACCCCCGCACCCGACGATGCCGACACGATGCTCCTCCACGTGCAATTGCTCGCCCGCGCCGACGATCTCCCCTGCGAACAACATTGGATCAGCACCGGCTGGCAATGGACCGCCCGTGGCGCCCCCACGCGCCGCCCGCACGACCCGCTCCTCGAATTCGATCTCGGTCTCGCGCAGGCCGCCACCGCGCGCCTCGCCGATTTTTCCCTGATCTGGCAGGAATGGGCCGGTGATTGGTCGCGCCCCGTCACGAAAACGTTTCCCGAAGAATTCGTCGCCTGGCACGCCACGTTCCCCCCCGGCCTCGGCGTCGAAGCCTCGCCCGGACTCGCCAACCTCCTCGGCCCGCCCTTGCGCGCGCACGTTGAATTTTCCGCCGCGCACGCCGAAAGCGCCGGCCAAGATTGGTTCAACCTCACCGTCAAACTCCGCGTCGAAGACACCAAACTCTCCACCGAAGAAATTGCCCTCCTCATGCGGGCTCGCGGCAAATGGGTCAGCCTCCCGCGCCACGGCTGGCAACGCCTCCAGGTCGTCTCCGACGGGACCGACGCCTCCACCACCGCCGCCCTCGCCCGCCTCGGCCTCGACCCCGCCGACGTGCTCGCCGACGGCCGTCCCGCAACCCATCGCATCCACGCGCTCCAACTCGCCGCCGAGGCCGACCTTCTTGAGACGCGCGACGCCGCGCTCGCCACTGCGCTCCGTCGCCGCGTCGCGTCGCTCGCCGCGCTCCCGCCGCCCGCCCTCCCCGCCGGCCTGCGCGCCACCCTGCGACCGTATCAACAAGAGGGATTCCATTTTCTCGCTCATCTCTCCGCCCTCGGTCTCGGCGGCATCCTCGCCGATGACATGGGTCTCGGCAAAACCGTCCAAACCCTCGCCTGGCTCCTCTACCTCGCCGAACTTAATCTTCAACTTCCCACTTCAACTGGCGGCACCGCCGCCACGCCCTTCCGCGCCCTCGTCGTCTGTCCGAAGAGCGTCACGCACGGCTGGCTCGTCGAGAGCACCCGCTTCACGCCCGCCGTCAACGCCACCGCCTACAATCCTGCCCTCGCCAATCCCGACACCCAACTCTCGCCCCTCAAACCGCAGCTCCTCGTCGCCAACTACTCCCAGCTGCGCATCAACTCCGAGTGGTTCCGCGCCCAGAAGTGGGATGCCGTCATCCTCGATGAAGGCCAGTTCATCAAGAATCCCGGCAGCCAAGTCGCCGCCGTCGCCCGCGCCTTGGTGAGTCGGCACCGCCTCGTCCTCACCGGCACGCCGATCGAGAATCGTCTCACCGATCTGTGGAGTCTTTTCGCCTTCGCGCAGCCCGGCCTCCTCGGCACGCAAACCTCCTTCCGCCGCCAGCACGACCAAGCCGACGCCGAGGCCCTCGCGCGCCTCCACCGCCGCGTCCGCCATTTCCTGTTACGCCGCACCAAAGCCGAAGCCGCCCCCGATCTCCCCTCCCGCACCGAGGATGAAATTATCGTCGAACTCGAGGGCGAGCAACGCCGCCTCTACGACGCCGAGCTCAAACGCGCCCGGTCCCAGCTCATGGGCGTGGACACCAACACCGCCCTCGCCGCCGTCCGTTTCAACGTCCTCGCAAGCCTCCTGCGCTTGCGCCAAATCTGTTGTCACCCCGCGCTCGTCGATCCTGCGCACCGCGACCTCCCGAGCGCCAAACTCGACGCCCTGCTCGAACGCCTCGAAGAGCTTCAGGACGAAGGCCACCAAGTCCTCGTGTTCAGTCAGTTCGTCGGGATGTTGGAACTCATCCGCGACCGCCTCCTCGCGGCGAACATCAATTTCCTCATGCTCACCGGTGCCACGGAAAACCGCGCCGAGCTCGTCGATGAATTCCAGCGCGACAAAACCAAAACCGTTTTCCTGCTCTCGCTCAAAGCCGCCGGTTTCGGCCTGAATCTCACCGCCGCGAGCTACGCGATCCTCTACGATCCGTGGTGGAATCCCGCCGCCGAAGCTCAGGCCATCGACCGCACGCACCGCATCGGTCAGACGCGCCCCGTGATCGCCTACCGGATACTCGCCGAGGGCACGGTCGAAGAAAAAATCCGCGCGTTGCAAAAAGACAAAGCCGCCCTCGCCGCCGCCGTCGTACAAGAAGAATCCCTCGCCAGCATCCTCGACCTCGACAGCCTGCGCTCGATTCTGGAGTAGGGCGAGGTCTCCGACCCGCCCTCGCTCGCGCGCTCTCAAGGCCGTATTGCTCCGCGCCCTCCGCGTTTCAATCACGCGTCTGGATTAATTCTCGATGGGTTGGGCACAGCCTGAATCACACCTCGAACATTCACTCCGTGTATTTTTTATTCCTCGCCCCACTTCTGCCGTGACGCCACCACGCCCCCCTGTTTCGTTGCCCGGATGTCCGCCGGCCAACCGCCACCGCCTTCCCAACTTCGCATCGACCTCGCGGGCTGGCTGAACGAGTTCGCGCTGCCGGACCGCACCAATGGCCGCGATTACTACTCGCGGGGTAAGGTAGTCTCCCTCGAACAGTCAGTCGATTCTCCGCTCACCACCGTATTCGCCGCCGTCCGCGGCAGCGAAACTTACGAGTGCTCGCTCACCTACACCACCCGCGAGGGCTGGTCCGGCGATTGCTCCTGCCCTGTCGGAGGCGATTGCAAACACCTCTACGCCGTCGGCACCGCGTTCCTCAACCGCCTCTCCGAAGAAGCCACCCGTCACCTCGACGCCGCGTTTGCCGCCGCCCATCCGGTTCCGCCGTCGCCGACCTGGGATTCGCCCGTCTCTTTTTTCCCGCGCCGCCCCGCGCCGCCGGCCCAGCCCACGGTCCCACCCGACGAAGAGGCCTTCGTCACCCAGTTCACCTCCGCCACCGGCGCGGCCCCCGACCGCAAACAACTCGCCTTCCTCCGCAACCTCCTCGCCCTCCACCGCAGCCTGCGCCAAGGCCACTACTTCGATTTTCAGGCCCTCCAAAATCTCCTGCCTTCCACCCATCGGCATCTGCTTTTTAACTACTATCAGAATCCCTTCGA
Organism: Opitutus sp. GAS368; assembly: GCA_945871085.1. Classification (GTDB taxonomy): domain Bacteria; phylum Verrucomicrobiota; class Verrucomicrobiia; order Opitutales; family Opitutaceae; genus GAS368. The sequence goes on from CAMBVX010000140.1 coordinate 13,255, forward strand.
ACACCGCTGGGCCCGACCGCCCGCCACGGCACTCGAACTCTGGTCGCACGTTGCCCTCGTCCTCTCGGAAAAAAACATCCCCGGCCCCGCCTTCATGGCGAAACTCACCGACATCGCCTGGGCCCGCACCGCCGTCGCCGCCTACCTCCGCGAACGCGAACTCGCCGCGTGGCGCGCCCGTTTCGCCGCGCTGGAAAATTTGGTCAACGCCGAATCCTCTTCCGCCGACGCCTCTCCTCCTCCCCTCCGCTCCCTGCGCCTCCGCCTCGCCCGTAAAAAACCCGTCTGGGAAATCTCCGCCGTAGCCCCGGTCTCCCCCGCTCCCCCTCTCTCCGTCTCGGCCTCTGCCCCTCCTCCGCCCCCCCGTTTCGAGCCCCTCACCGCCACGCAGCTCCGCGACTTCCTCGGCACCGCCGAACACTCCGCGCTCACCCTCGAAACCGCCTCCGCCAGCTTCGCCGCCATTCTGCGCGCCCACCACGATTCCACCGGCCGCTCCACGTTCAAACTCACCGACGCCCCCGACCGCTCCTTTCTCGCGCGTCTCCTCAACCACCCGCTCGCCCGCACCTGTATCGTCGACGACACCGGCCGCCCCATCACCCGCGACCCCCGCCGCCTCGTCTGGCAATTCCGCGACCACCCCACCGATCCCGAACTCACTTTCGCCCAGCTCGGCTTCGCCGACGGCACTCCCGCCCCCGCCCCGCTGATTCACCTTCCCGCGAAACCCGATCTCTACCTCCACGCCGACACCTTGTTCACCGGCTTGCCCCCGCCGACCGCCAACGACTACGCCAGCCCCGCCGACGTCGCCGCGCCCGTCCCTGTCCCGCGCGCCGCCCTCGCCCTGCCCGAAGCCGGCCGCTTCGCCGCCCGCGCGCGCCTGACTCTCCCCGGCGACGCCACCGGACGTTTCCGCCACGAATCCCTCCGCCCACGCCTCCGCGCAAGCCTCGCCCCGCGTCGTCCGCCCGGCTCTGATACGCACTCCGCCCACGATGAAGTTCTCCTCGTGGAACTCGCCGCCGTCACCCCCGACAACACGCCCCGTGCCCTCCTCGACGGCGACACCTGGCGCCGCACCGGTCCCGGCCTCCCGCCCCCGCCGCCCGACGCAGCTTTCCTCATCCTCGACTTCGAGCCCACCCGCCCCGCCACCCACCAGTTTCATCAACTCATCCGCACCGCCGACGCCTGGCACCCCGCCGGCCCGCGCTCCCACGTGGAAGTCACCGGCATCCATTTTCCTGAGACGTTCTCCACCTGGCTCGCCGGCTTCCCGCCCCATACCCTGATCGAACTCGCCCCCGAACTCGCCGCCTTCGCCGCCGCCCCGACCCGCGCCCACTTCGCCATCGACCTCACCCCCGGCGACGAAACCGGCATCGATTGGTTCGACGTCCGCGTGACCCTCCGCGCCGAAGACACCACCCTCACCCCCGCCGATCTGGCGATCCTCCACGGTGCCCGCGGCCGCTTCGTCCGCCTCGCCGGTCACGGCTGGCGCCGCCTCATCCTCGACGATTCCACCGCCACGCAGGAAAAACTCGCCCGCCTCGGCCTCGACCCCGCGACTGCCGCCAGCGAGACCGCTCGCGAACCCCTCCACTTCCACGCCCTCCAACTCGCCGATGAATCCCTCCGCGACGCCCTCCCCGAAAAACTCTGGGCCCAAGTCTGCGAACGCTCCGCCGCCCTCCGCGCCTCCCCAGCTCCGGCCCTCCCGCCTGGCCTCGTCGCCGACCTCCGCCCCTACCAAAAAGAAGGTTTCCACTTCCTCGCGTTCCTCTCGGAAAACAATTTCGGCGGCATCCTCGCCGACGACATGGGCCTCGGCAAAACCCTCCAAACCCTCACCTGGCTCCTCTGGCTCGCCGCCGCCAAATCCGTCGGAACCTCCGATAGCCGCAAGCGTGAGCGAGTGATTCCCGCCAAGTCCTCCGCCCGTAGCGGCGAGCGCCAGCGAGTGGTTTCCTCCACGTCGACTGTGCGTAGCAGCGAGCGCCAACAAGCCGACCGCCCCTTCCGCGTCCTCGTCGTCTGCCCCAAATCCGTCATGGTCAACTGGCAGCTCGAGACCGCCCGCTTCGCCCCGAGCCTCACCACCACCGCGTTCACCTCCTCCCTCATCACCCCCAAACCTGACACCCCAGGCCCCAAACCCTCCGTTGCCACCTCCGACTCCCAGCTCTCCGCCCTCAACACTCACCTGCTGATCGCGAACTACACTCAGCTCCGCCTCTACGCCGACGCCTTCGCCGCCGAATCGTGGGACGCCGTCATTCTCGACGAAGGCCAGAACATCAAGAACCCCGCCAGCGCCACGGCCTCCGCCGCCCGCGCCCTCCGCACCGCGCACCGCCTCGTCCTCACCGG
>CAMBVX010000141.1 GCA_945871085.1 Opitutus sp. GAS368
TAGCGGTAATTAGCGAAGATTAGCGGTTCCTCCTTCTGCGGTTTTTAGGATTAAGTGACATTCCCTCTCAAAACAGCCGGATTTTGTCCGGTAATTTTATAGGGTAAGGCCCCGACAGGGCGACGCTCACAGCAACACGTTGTCGACCATGCGTAACTCGTCTACCCAAGCCGCGATCACCAACATGGTCTTGCCGGCTTCGACTTCGCGCGCGCTCTCCATCGAGAGGCAATTGACGATGGACACATAAATAATCCGCACGCGCCGATGCTGGCTAAGAATGTGTGTGGCCTCGGCGATCAGCCGGTCCGGACTGCGTGTGCCAGCGTCGAACATCTCCTTGGCCTTGAACAACGCTTTACTCAACGCGAGGGACTCCTGCCGGAGGCTCGTCGTCATCTCTTTATTCCGCACCCCCGCCGCCAGCCCATCGGCGTCACGGACCGTCGGCACGACCACGATCTCGACCTTAAAACAGAGGTCGGCGGCCATTTTCCGCACGACCGCCGCGCGTTGGGCCGTTTTTTGGCCGAAGAACGCCTGCGTCGGCCGCACGATGTTGAAGAACTTGGCCATCACCGTGGCCACGCCGCGAAAGTGATTCGGCCGCGACACGCCGTCGAGCGGTTTGCCGGTCGAGTCTTCGGTCACGAAGGTCGAATAGCCTCGCGGGTAAATATCCTCGGCGGCCGGCGCGAACACGATCTGCGCGCCGCACCGCATACACAACGCCACATCCTCGGCCAAGCTGCGCGGGTAGTTCGCAATCACCTCGTTGGGCCCGAACTGCAGCGGATTCACGAAAATCGAAACCACCACGACCTCCGCTGACTGCACCGCCGCCCGGATCAACGCCTCTTGCCCCGCATGCAGCGCACCTTGCGTCGGCACAAGCGCGATGGTTTTTCCCTGAGCTCTCAGGTCGGCGGCTACCGCGCGCATCTCGGACACAGATTCGATTTTTTGCATAAGGGGTGAATTCAGTTTTGGGTAACGACGGGCTTGAACAAACCCCGCGCGCCGCGTTTGTTCAAGTTTTTCACCCGAGAAAGCCCGCCGCCACCGCCACCTTCACGCTCCCTTTACCACTCCAGCCATGATTCGCATCAACGAAAACTACACCAAGCTCAAGGCCTCCTACCTCTTCAGCGATATCGCCAAGCGCGTCAGCGCTTACGTCGCCGCCAATCCCGCGAAGCCCGTCATCCGCCTCGGTATCGGCGACGTCACCGAGCCGCTCCCACCCGTCTGCGTCGAGGCGATGCACGCCGCGACCAACGAAATGGCCCAGCGCGCCACGTTTAAGGGTTACGGCCCCGAGCAGGGTTACGCCTTCCTGCGCGACGCCGTCGCCGCGAACGATTACACCGCCCGCGGCTGCCAGATCGAAGCCGATGAAATCTTTATCTCCGACGGCTCAAAGTGCGATTGCGGTAACATTCAGGAAATCTTTGCGCAGGACGTGAAGCTCGCGATCCCCGATCCCGTTTACCCCGTCTACGTCGACACCAACGTCATGGCCGGCCGCACCGGCGCCAACATCGACGGCCGCTACCAAGGCGTCACCTACCTCGATAGTACGCCGGCCAATGGCTATGTGCCCGCCATCCCCGGCGTCGCCACCGACCTCATCTATCTCTGCTTTCCCAACAACCCCACCGGCGCCGTCGCCACCAAAGCCCAACTCACTGAGTGGGTCGCCTACGCCAAGGCGAACAAGGCCGTCATCCTTTTCGACAGCGCCTACGAATCCTACATCCGCGACCCCGCCATCCCCCACTCCATCTACGAAATCGAAGGTGCCCGCGACGTCGCTCTCGAGTTCCGCAGCTTCTCCAAAACCGCCGGGTTCACGGGCACCCGCTGCGCCTACACCGTCGTCCCCAAGTCCGTCCTGGCTTACGACGACGCCGGCAACGCCCACCCGCTCCACGCGCTCTGGAATCGCCGCCACACCACGAAATTCAACGGCGTTTCCTATCCGATCCAAAAAGCCGCCGCCGCGATCTACACCGACGCCGGCAAACAGCAGACCCGCGACCTCATCGATTTCTACCTCGCCAACGCCAAACTCATTCGCGAAGCCGTGAAGAGCTGGGGCTTCAGCTGCATCGGCGGCGACAACGCGCCCTACCTCTGGATCAACACCGGCCGCGACTCGTGGGAGTTCTTCGATCTCTTGCTGAACAAGGCTCAGGTTGTTTGCACCCCCGGCGCCGGTTTCGGCAAGTGCGGCGAAGGCCACGTGCGCATCAGCGCCTTCAACTCCCGCGAGAATGTCATCACCGCCCTCGCCCGCATCAGCGCGGTGCTGCAGTAGGGTTCCGCCCCAGACCCTCCGCCATCCACTGGCCCACCAGGAACCCAGCGCCGACTTCACATCGGCGCTTTGCTGTTTCCTCACACGCCCAACGACGCCGGGGCCCGGTCGTGCACCCAAAAACGTGTCCGCACGAGCCAGTCTTCGCGCAGATCGTAGCCCCACTCGGTATCCACCAACTCGATCGCACGCACCGCTCCCGCGATACTCGCGCGGCGCTCCATGTGTCCACGCTCCAACTCGGCCAAAGACCGCGCGACCGAAAAGGCCTGCTCCACCGAGGCGAAGTCACCTCGCGCCGTGGTCTTCTGCGTCGGCCGGCCGTCGGCGCCGATTTCCAGCGAAAATTGCAACACCGCAAAGGATGACGAATCCGGAGAGCTCATGGTGAGAGCACCAAGCAACGACTGTGCCGTCTCACTGCAAAGCCAATTAACACTTACGGCGTTATTTTCCGCTGCGGGCGATTCCCCCAGCCACATCCTCGGCCAACGCGCCCACCGCTTTGCTGAGCTGCGCGACCAAAGCGCCCTCGCTCTTGCCGTCCCAACGCAGCTCGCCGGGCTGCACGTCGCCGCGCGCGACCACCTTGGGTGCGTTGCCCGTCGTCGCGAGCTCCCAGACAGCGCGAAAAAACACGGCGCCATTGGCTCCGCCTTCGCAGGCCAGCACGCGCACGACCAGCGTGAAGTCATACTCCACTTCCGTCGCCCGGACTCCGGCGGCCAGCACCGCTCCCGCCGCGCCCCGCGCGACGAGATCTTCGCGCAACACCCGACCGATCCCCAACTCCAGCGGCTCGCCCCACCGGGCAAATTCACGAAATTCAATCTCGTTGTCGCCCCGACGGACAATAATCGGCTTGGCCTTGATGTAGCTCGCAAGCTCCACCTGCCGCAGGTGCACCACCGGCGCTTTGCCCACCGGGGCCGACGCTGGCGAACTCGTCATCGCCGACAGCACAAAAAAACGCGTCGGGTCGGTCTGTGCCTGCGGCACCAGCGAACACGAACTGAGCCAGAGCCCACCAATCACCATCAACAGACCGAGACCAAATGTTGCGCACGCTTTCATAGTAAGGTCTGGACAGAGTTTGTTTGGCCGTTTCCTAGGTTTCGTTCGTGAGTGAGCGATGACTCAAATCACTTCGGTTGCTTCTTGCCGGTGAGGAGCGCACTGGGGTTGCGCTCGAGAAAATCTGCGAGACGCGTCACGGCGGCCGCGGCGTCGTTCAATTGCGACAACGTGCCGACGACCTCATCGCCCAATCCACTGTGCGTCGCCAAAAATTTCCGCGTCGCCGTCGCCGCATCGTTGAGCGAACTCACCGCCACCTTGGCCTGCGTCAGCGTCTCGGTCAGCTCCTTGCCGACTGGCCCGACGTGCGCGTCGATCTTCGCGACGACTCCCCGCAACTCCGTGATCGCACCGTCGAGATTCACGAAGGTCTTTTTCAACTCCGGCATGCTCGCGATCTCCTCCACCTTTTGTCCGGTCTTCTTCCATTGCTCGGCCACACCTTTGAGATCGAGGCCGGCGAGTTGCTTGCGCCCGTCACCCAACAGACCGGTGATCTCACGCGACAGTCCGGCAAAATCGATTTTTTTCAGATTGGCCAAAATTTCACTCGCGCTCGACTGAAACGCCGAAATTGCCGAGGGCACCGCCGGCACCGAAACGTATTTCAGCTCCGTCGTGCGGTTGTCGGCCGGATAGATTTTCGGGTCCAAAAAATCGAGCTCCACAAACAACAGGCCCGTCGCGAGGCCCTGCACGCCGAGCTGCGCGCGCAGGCCCCGATCCACCAACGTGTGCAACTCCCCGCGATCGGCGACGTCGATTGCCGCGCCCTTCGTGTCCGTCATCTTGTCTTTGCTAAACTCACACACGACCGAGACGACTGAGAAATTCCGTTTCTCATCATAGCGAACGCCGAGATCGACCACGCGCCCCACCGGCACGCCACGCAACTTCACTGGCGAACCCAAGGTCAGACCGTGGATCGACTCGTCGAAATACACGACGAAACGCTGGGGCTTCGCAAAAAAACTCACCCCGCCAAACGTCAACAACGCGATCACACCCAGTGCAAACGCACCGATGACGAATGTGCCGATGATAGCTGGGCTGACCTTGGTTTTCATTGGGTGGGAGCGCGGGCGCCCTCGCCCGCATCACGGAGGAGGAAAGCGGTTTTCATTTCGATTCCGAGAGCAAATCTCCCCGGCGCAAAAACTCCGTCACCCGTGGATCACGGCTGCGGGCGGCGAGTTCGCGCGGCTGGCCCTCGGCGATGATGCCTTGGTGCGCGCGGTCGAGCATGATCACCCGGTCCGCGATATCGAAAATCGACGCCAGCTCGTGCGACACCACCACGATCGTCGTCCCAAACGTTTCGCGGATCTGCAAAATCAGCTCGTCGAGCTTCCGCGACGTCACCGGATCCAGTCCGGCCGACGGCTCGTCGAAGAAAACGATCTCCGGATCGAGCGCCAGCGCGCGCGCGAGGCCCGCACGTTTTTTCATGCCACCACTGATCTCCGCGGGATAATAGTCCTCAAATCCTCCGAGCCCCACTTGGGCGAGTTTCAGCGACGCAATCTCCTCAACCTCGCGCGGCGAGAGCGTCGTGTATTCCTCGAGTGGCAGCGCGACGTTTTGCCGGAGCGTGAGCGAGGTCCACAACGCCCCGCCTTGAAACAACATCCCGAAAGTCTTGAGCAGTTCCCGTCGCGCGGCCGCATTAGACTCGGCAAACGACCGGCCGAAAAATTTCACTCCGCCCGCCGTCGGCGTGTTCAACCCGACGACGTGCCGCAACAACGTGCTCTTCCCGCAGCCCGAGCCGCCGATGATGAAAAATATCTCCCCGCGCCCGACCGTGAACGACACGTCCTTCAACACCACTTTTCCCTCGTAGCCGCACTGCAAATTTTGCACCTCGATCGCCGCCGCACTCGCCTGCGCCGTCGTCGGAACATTGTTTTCGCTCATAGGTGCTCAGAGTCCCAGCGCATTAAACAACACCGCAAAAACCGCGTCCGCCACGATGATGAGCAACAGCGCCGTCACCACCGCCGACGTCGCCGCCCGCCCGACCCCGGCCGCGCTCCGCTCCGCCTGCAAACCCCGCAGACAACCCGCCAGTCCGATGATCAGCCCGAACGCCGTCGCCTTGATCACCCCCGTAGAAACATCGGACAAATCCACGACGGTGAGCATCTCCGCCCAAAACGCCGTCGGCGGAATCGCGAGCAACCCAAACGCCACGAGCATCCCGCCGACGATTCCGAGCGCATTCGCATACAACGCCAGCAGCGGCATCATTGCGCCGAGCGCCAACAAGCGCGGGAGCACGAGGAATTGCACCGGTGAAATGCCGAGCACCTCCAAGGCGTCGATTTCCTCATTGGCCTTCATATTGCCCAACGTCGCCGCAAACGCCGCACCCGTGCGGCCCGCGAGCACCACCGCCGTCATCATCGCACCCATCTCGCGCACCATCGACAGCCCGATCAAATCAGCGATGTAAATATCCCCACCGTATTGCCGCAGGACGATGGCTCCGGTGTAGGCCAACGTCACCCCGACCAAAAGACTCACCAGCCCCACGATTGGCAGCGCCATCGCTCCACATTGCTGCATTTCGTCGAGACAGTCATGCCAGCGAAATTTTCGCGGAGTTCGCGCCAGCCCCATCGCGCCCAACACGCACTCGCCCACGAAATGCGAGATAGCCTGCACTTTGGCCACGGTATCTTGGGTCGCCAACCCCACGCTCGACAAAAAACTCTCCGACCGGTCAAAGGGCACGCTCGTCTCGTGCGAAGCCGCGAGCTGGGACAGCAGCGTGCGGATTTTCTCCGGCAACGCTTCGCCATCAAAATACGCCCCGCTGCCCCGGCACCACTGCTGCGTTTCAAATAAAAATAGGAGCAGCGAACTGTCCCACTTCTCCACCCCGTCCGCGTGCAACCGCACCCGCGCCGGATGCTGCGCGCCCCGTAATCCGGCCCATGACGGCCGCTCCTCGGTGATCAGCCACGTCCCCGCCAGCCGCACCGCCATGGCATCGCCCTCGGCCGTCGCCGTCGCGCGCGCATTCCTGAGGAGACTACTCGCAAACATCGTGTCACTTCACTCGTGACACCCCCGCCCGCCAAACCAAATCTCTGCATCTTTGATTGTCATTGCGAGGAGCCCGAGCAGGCGGAGCTTGCGTGGGGGAGGTAATGAACCTTTCTCCGCTTGTCCTTGCGAAGGAGGCTTGCCGACTGCGGCAATCCATCTGGAAGTGCCTCGTGGATTACCGCAGTCGCTGAGGCTCCTTCGCCATGACAACCAACGTGTGTTCAGCGGCGGGGAACCGGAGGCACGGAGCAATCCAGCTGGATGGCCCCCGGCCGGGCACCGGTCCCGCTACGCTCCACTCTTTTTATGCCTAATTTCGCCACCATCCTCTTCGACCTCGACGGCACGCTCATCGATCACTTCGCCGCGATCCATCGCAGCCACAGCCATACGCTGCGCCAACTCGGCCTCCCCGCGCCGACCCTCGCCCAGGTCCGCGCCGCCGTTGGCGGTGGACTCGAACACGCCATCGCCCAACTCATCGGCCCGGCGCGCGTCCCCGAGGCCCTCCCCATTTATCGCGCCTACTGGGACGCCACGATGCTCGACGACGTCGTCCTCCTCCCCGGCGCCCTCGAACTCCTCCAATCACTCCACTCCCGCGGCACCAAACTCGCTGTCTTCACCAACAAAGCCGGCCCTTCCTCGCGCCTCATCTGCGCCCACCTCGGACTCGCGCCCTTCCTCCACGGCAATTTCGGGGCCAATGACACCGCATGGCTCAAGCCCCAGCCCGAATTCGCCCGCCACGTCTTCGCGCAACTCGCCGCCACCCCCGCCACCACGCTCCTCGTCGGCGATTCCACCTTCGACATCGCCGGCGCGCACAACGCCGGCCTGCCCTGCTGGGCCGTCACCACCGGCACCCACACCGCCGACGAACTCCGCGCCGCCGGGGCCGACGCCGTCTTCGACGGCCTGCCGGCCATCGGTGACGCACTCGCCGTCTTGCCTCGTTGAAGACCGCGAACATCGTGCGTTTGCGCTGATTCCCTCGCTCTCTTTTCCGCACGATTACACTTCCCCCCTCGTGGCCCAAACTTCCCCCGCCTCTTCCGCCACGCTCACCGGCGTCCTCGAGCGCATCATTTTTCTCAACGAGGAGAACCACTACACCATCGCGGAATTCCGCCCCGACGAAAAATCCGCTCCCCCGTCCCCCGCCAAGTCCGCCGCCAGCGCCCCCCCCGCTCCCCCGCTCCCCGTCGGCCGCGAGCCCGCTACCGCTGCCCCGCCCGCCGCGAAATCCCGCCCCGACCTCGTCACCATCGTCGGCGCCCTTCCGAGCGTCGAATGCGGCGAGACGCTCCAACTCACCGGCGAGTGGTCGCACCACACCCAACACGGCGCCCAGTTCAAGATCGCCGCCTTCACGAGCCAACTCCCCTCCTCCGTCTACGGCATCCGCAAATACCTCGGCAGCGGCCTCGTCCCCGGCATCGGCAAAGCCTACGCCCACAAAATCGTCGACGCCCTCGGCACCGACACCTTCCGCGTCCTCTCCGAAGAATCCGGCAAACTCCGCGACATTCCCGGCATCGGCAAAAAACGCGCCACCGCCATCAAGCAGGCCTGGGACGAAAAACGCACCGAGCGCGAACTCTACATCTTCCTCCAAACTTACGGCGTCACCCCCGGCCAGTGCGTGAAGTTGGTGAAGCACTACGGCGCGAAGGCGAAGCCCATTCTCCTCGAACAACCCTACAAAGTCGCCCGCGAGATCGACGGCATCGGTTTCAAAACCGCCGACCGCATCGCCATCAATCTCGGCTTCGCCAACGACGCCCCACCCCGCCTCGACGCCGGCCTCCTCTACGCCCTCGAAACCCTCCAAGAAGACGGCCACACCGCCTACCGCGAAGCCGACCTCATCGACTACACCGCCGCGCTCCTCGAAACCGACTCCCGTTTCCTCGAAGCCCGTATTGCCGCACTCGTTACGAACAAAGCCCTCGTCCGCCACCAACCCGCCGGGATCGCAAATCCCCTCCCCGGCAGCGGCCTCATCCAACTCCCCCACAACGAACGCGCCGAAGAAAAAATCGCCGCCGTCGTCGCCCGCCTCACCCGCGCCCCCAGTGGACTCCCGCCGATCAAAGCCGACGCCGCCGTCGAGTGGGCCGAGAAAAAAGCCGGCTTCACCTTCGCCGACCTCCAGCGCACCGCCCTCAAAAACGCCCTCACCCACAAACTCACCATTCTCACCGGTGGACCTGGCACCGGGAAGACGACAATTTTGCGCGCCCTCGTCGACATCCTCAAAGCCAAGAAAGTCCGCGTCCACCTCGCGGCCCCCACCGGCCGCGCCGCGCAACGCCTCTCCGAAACCACCGGCGGTTTCGCGTCCACGATCCACCGCCTCCTCAAATACGACGCCGCCACCGGCGGCTTCACCGCCAACGAAAACGCCCCGCTCGCCACCGATTTTCTCGTCCTCGACGAAGCCTCGATGCTCGATGTGCGCCTCGCCTCCGCACTTTTCCAAGCCGTCCCCGCCCGCGCCCACCTCCTCCTCGTCGGCGACACCGACCAACTCCCCAGCGTCGGCGCCGGCAACGTCCTCAAAGATCTGATCGCCGTCTCCGACCAGCTCCCTCCGCTCTCGTCTCCCCGTTCCGCTCTTAGCTCCGAATCTCCGGCTCTCAGCTCTCCGCTCTCCGCTCTCAGCTCCCGGCTGCCCGTCACACGCCTCAGCGTCATCTACCGCCAGCAAGGCCAGAGCCAGATCGTCACCACCGCCCACGCCATCAACTCCGGCGACCCCACCCTCGGCGCCGTCCTCCCCGATGTCGCCAGCGCCCAAGTCTGGGCCGATCTCAATTTCATCGCCGCCGCCGACACCGAAGACTGCGTCCGTAAAGTCATCGAACTTGTCACCGAGTTTATCCCGCGAAAACTCAAATGGCCGCACCCGATCCACGACGTGCAAATCCTCGCCCCGATGCACAAAGGCATCGCCGGCGTCGGCAATTTTAACACCCAACTCCAGTCCGCCCTCAACCCGCTCCGCCCCGGCGCGCGCGCCCTCCGCTCCGTCCACGGTGAATATCGCCCCGGCGACAAAGTCATCCAGCTCCGCAACAATTACGACAAAGCCCTCTTCAACGGCGACATCGGCACCATTGTTTCCATCGACACCGAAGCCGGCACCCTCGACGCGAAATTCGACAACGACACGCACACCTTCGACCGCGGCGAATTCGCCAACCTCGCCCTCGCCTACGCCATCAGCATCCACAAGTCACAAGGCTCCGAATACCCCGTCGTCATCGTGCCGCTGTTAAAAGCGCACTTCATGATGCTCCAGCGAAACCTGATCTACACCGCGATCACGCGCGGCAAAAAAAAGGTGTTCCTCGTGGGCGATCCCGCCGCCTACGCCATGGCCGTCCGCAACGCCGAATCCAAAACCCGCGTCACCCACCTCAAGGAAAAGATCCTCGCCCCGCAGTAGGGCCGGGTCTCCGACCCATAGGCATTAACCAAACGCCGTGGCTTCAGGTTTGTCCTTGCGAGGGAGGCTCCGCCGACCGCGGCAATCCAGCTGGATTGCTTCGTCGCTGCGCTTCTCGCAATGACGACCAGCGGGTTTGTCCTTGCGAGCCCGGCTCGGCGGGCGTGGCAATCCAGCCGAAATACCAGATGGGTTGCCACAGTCGGCAAGCCTCCTTCGCAATGACAAGCTTGGGACGGTTCATTGCCGCCACCACGCAAGCTCCGCCTGCTCCGAGCTCTCGCAATGACAAGCAACGACGCTTGCGTGCTTAAGTTAACGCTTATGGGTCCCCACCTCGCCCTCCAAGCCACGCCCGCGCCCACGCTCCGAAATTTTCCTACCAATAAAATCTTCCTACCCCCACTCCGAACCTTCCTCCCCCAGTCCTTCACTCCACCGACCCCGCCCCCCGCGCCGCGCCCTCAAAACAACGGCGCATTGTTCTTCGGATCGTTGAGCAACGCCTCAAACCGCGGATCACCGCACAACGGCGCAAACGCCGGATGCTGCCGCATCGCGTAGACGTTAAATCTCATCCAAGGATAATTGATCGTGCGGGGCATGGGCGTGCGGAGCCGCAGTGCACACTCGTCCACGGCCTTTTCCCGCTCGCCGATCCACGTCAGCACCATCGCGTAATTGCACCGCATCAGCGGCCCACCCCAGCTGTCCTTTGACTCAGGTTGGATTTCGAGCGCAAGGTTGATGCGACGTAGTGCCTCGTCGCGGTTGCCCCGCAACGCCTCGATTACCGCCGTATTCGCCCACGCCGCCGCGTTTTTCGGTTCGCTGTCGTTTTTGCGTAAATAGTCCTGAATCTGCGGTGAATCCAAGAGTGCCCGCGCCGCCGCGATCTCTCCTTTGCCCGACAGAGCCAATGCCTGCACCGAAGTGTAGGTCACACTATTGTTTCCCTGACGGGTGATGTGCAGCGATTCACCGCACATCAGCTCAAACTCCCGCTGCCTGGCCGCATCGGTTTCCCTTGGCAGCGCCGTCCTCGGGATTTCTCCGCGCGCCATGAACGCGAGGAGCATCCGGTCAAACTCCACCCCTTCGCGGCCCAAGGTCTCCGCCCGGCGCAGCGCGATCTCTGCTTCCGCATAACGGCGGCCAGCCAGTGCGGTCGAAAACAGATCATAAGCATACTGCGGATTGGCCGGATCCAGTCGTTCGACTTCATTCAACCCCTGCATGGCCTGAACCCAGAGGCCCTTATCGATTTGAAGCCAGATCAGCGCATATCGCGGCTCCGGGTAGCTCGGTGCAAGTTCCACCACCTTGCGATAATCGTCCGCTGCACGTTCCAGATCACGCTCAACCATGTAGCGAACCCAGCCGCGACTCATAAAATAGTCGGGCGAGTCAGGGATCAAACGCTCCGCCATCGCTAACGCCTCCCGTGTCCGCTCCAGGCGAACTTGAGTCATCGACCAGTTGCCCGCATAGAGCCCGCCGTCCACCGTCGCGAGCCTTGCCCATGCGAGCCCGAATCGCGGATCGAGCACGACCGCCCGTTCCAGTAAATTCTCCTGCTGTCTCAGAGACTGGGTCGAACCGCCGCGCCCACGGCTGATGCCCCGGGCCTTCATAAACAAATCATAAGCCTCCGCATTCGTCGTCGGCACGACCTCCACCCGCTGTTTCTCCTGCGGCGACAACACCGCCTTCATCTCCCCAGCGATCGCCTGCGCCAGCTCCGCCTGAACCGCAAAAATCTTCGTGAGTCCTTTGTCGTATACCTTCGTCCACATCGCTTCGTCCGTCCGTGGATTGATGAGCGCGGCCGTGATCCGCACCTCATTCTGCGCGCGCCGCACCGAGCCCGTGAGCACATACGCCACACCCAGCTCCTCGGCGATTTCCCGATGCGATTTCTTCGTCCCGCGATAACTCATCACCGTCGTATGCAGCACGCAGGCCAGCTCGCGGATGAGCAGCAGATTCGTGATCACATCCTGATGCATCCCGTCCGAGAAAAACAAACTGGCCTCCTTGTCCTCGCTCAAATTGTCGAACGGTAGCACCGCAATCGACTTCGCCCCGCGCCGCGGCTCGGTGCCTTTTTCCGAGGTAGGCGGGCGCGTCCCTGCGCCCGCATTCGGCACCGTAGCCGGCGCCGGTTCTGCTTGGCGCGTGGCCAAGAACGTCGCGCCGACACCGATGGCGATGACGGCGATCACGCCCGCCCATGCCGCCGCCGGGACGCGGCGGCCCACCTGCCGTTGTAGGCCCGGCCGGTGGTCGGGCGCCCGGTCAACGACCGGGCCTACATCCGCACCCATCCCCAACAACTGCCCCACCCGCGCCACCAACTCCCCCATCACCGCATCGCTCCGCAGCCGCATCCACTGCACCGCCAGAAACGCCTCCGGCACCAGCGCCCCGCGCTCGCTCGTCGCATCGACCGACACCGGCACGATAAACGGCGTGCCCTTCGCCATGACGTGCGAACGATCCTCCGCGAGCTTCCATTCCAGTCGAAAATAGCCTTCGCGCCGCGTCTGCGTGTTCGCCGAAATCACCGCGACAAACAGTGCACAATCGCCGATCTGCCCCTTGATTTTCCCATCCCACACATCGCCCCCGCGCAGCTCGCGTTGGTCAAACCACACCACGATCCCCGCCGCGCGCAGCGCCTCACAAATCCGCGTCGCTACGTCCGCATCCTGCGAATCGTAGCTCAGAAACACCGCGCGATTTTTCTCCTCCGCCATAATTTGCCGCGCAGCTGAAAACGCACCCTCCGCCACTACCAGCCATTCCTCGCCCAAACTCCGCCGTCCATTCCCGCCGGCGATCAGCCGCCGCCGCACTCCAAAAAATTCGCCCATTGGCGAATTCCATTAGCGTTATCCTCCTTCCGCACCGCGCCCCCAACTCACACCCACCGCCGCAGCGCCACGCGCAATTTCTCCCGCGCCCGCGCCACGCGCGCCTCCACCGCTTTCACCGACGCCCCGACCGTCACCGCAATCTCCGCCTGCGACATCTCTTCAAATTCAAACAACACGATCGCCTCGCGCAGCTCCACCGGCAGCGCCGCGATCGCATCGCTCACCGCCCCCGCCCGCTCCTTCCGCTCCAAATCTCCCCCAACTCCGCGGCTCCCCGACTCCCCCTCTCCCCCTCTCTCCCTCTCTCCCTCCCCCGCCGCGCACCAATCCTCCAACGCAACCTCCGGCCGCCGCCGCCACCAGCGCAGCCGATTCCTCGCCAAATTCACCGCGATCGCCAACACCCACGGTCGCACCTCCGCGCCCGCTTGAAATTTTTCCCGCTGTTGCCACACGCGCACCATCGTCTCCTGCGCCAACTCCTCGGCTTCGCTCGCGTTGAGCACGATCCGCCCGATCACACTCTTCACCGGACGCTCCCAGCGCTCCATCAACACCCCAAACGCCGCTTCATCGCCCGCCTGCACCCGCGCCATCAGCGCCCGATCCTCCGCGCGCACCACCACGAGCGCCTCCTCCTCGCGCACCCGTCCCTGCATCACGCCACTTTCACTCTCACTTTCACTCTCACTTCCCTTCTCACTCTCACTCCGCGTCCTCATGGTTTCGCTCCCACCGTGGGCGCGCCAGTGTGCGTATAACCCGACACCCGCGGCAACACCGTCGCCAGATACCGCTCACCTTGCCCCACCGGCATGAGCGCGGCTACGCGCTGAAAGTGTCCCGTCATCGCGTCGACGCAGATTTTTTCCAATCGCGCGACCTCCGCCGACGGCGCCTTGCGTTCCCGCGCATCCATGATCGCCGCACAGTGTTCCCCGCACACCGCGCCATAGTCATCGTGCAGTTTTTTGATCGCCGCCAACTGCGCGTCATCGAGCCGAAATTCCGCCCGCAACCACGCCATCGCATCATTGTCCCGCGCCGCCCGTCGCAGCGCCGCATCGTCGTTCAGCGCAAAAAAAACTCCGAACGCCAGCGCACACGCCGCCACCGCCAACCCAAGCGTAATCAAAAAATTCCTCATCGTCCGCCCCCCCGCATTGTGCGATTCATTAGACATTAGTCATTAGTCCTTGGTCCTTCTTCACCGCAGCTTCATCGCCCGCGCATCCATCCCCTGCACATACGCGCTCGCCAGCCGCGCGCTCTCCGCCGCTGCCAGCGCCCGCGCCTGACTGCGCCCGCCCACCGCCCCCACGACCACGGCCAGCGCCAACGCACCCGCCACCGCCGCCGCGTGCCCGCGCAGATAACCCGGCCACGACTCCGTTTTTTTCTCCCCCCCAATCCGCGACCACACCTCCGCCCGAAACTGCGGCGCTCGCGTCGGCACCACGCGCCAGTCTTTCAACACGCGGGAAAGTGAATCGGGCGAATCAGTCGGATCAGGTGCCTTCATAAAATAAGTTTGGGTTCACACCCTATAACCCACTCCCGCCAAAATCCCGCAAAAAACTTTTCTCAAACTTTTCCGCGGGATTTCCCGCCCCGCGGGTTAGTGCCCATGAACCATCCTTATGAAATCCACCTCCCTCCTCCGCTCCTCCCGCCTCACCGCCGCCGTTCTCGCCCTCGCGCTCGCCACCGGCCTCGCGCCCGCGCTTCTCGCCGCCGACAAACACGACAAACACGCCGACGCCTCCGCCGCCAAAAAGATGACCCCGGCCGAGACCGCCCTCATCGCCAAGGCCCGCGCTTCCTATCCGCTGAAGACCTGCCTCGTGTCCGACGAAGCCCTCGGCAGCATGGGCGAAGCCGCCCCCTATATCCACCGCGTCGCCGGCCAGCCCGACCGCGTCGTATTCGTCTGCTGCGACGGCTGCATCGACGACTTCAAGGCCGCCCCCGCCAAATTCCTCGCCAAAGTCGACGCCGCCGCCAAAGCCAAAAAGTAAAGTAGGGCAGGGTCTCCGACCCGCCCTCCGCCCTCCTCGTCATGTTCCTTTGCATCCCGGCGCCCGTCCGCCTCGGCCTGATCACCCTTGCCGCGCTCACCGCCGCCGCATCCGCCACCCCCGCCGCCCGCGCCCAATCGCTGGCGGCGGCCCCTTCCCTTCTCGCTGCCGTCACGCACGCCCCGCAACTCGCCGCCGTCGCCAAACGCATCGACGCCGCCCGCGCCCGCACCGAAGCCTCCGGCCGCCTCGCCGATCCCGAAGTCGAGGCCATGGGCTCGCGGGTCGACGCACCCATGGGCGAAAGCCGCACCATGTGGGAACTCAACCTCCGCCAGCCTCTCCCCAAAAGCGGCGAACGCGCCGCCGACCGCGAACGCTCGCTCGCCGTCGTCACCATGGCCGAGGCCGACTACGCTATGACCATCGGCGATGTCGCCGCCGACGTCGCCATGGCTCTCGCCGAAGCCGCTGGCGCCGATGCCCGCGCCGCCCTGCTCACGACTCAGCTCACCCGCCTCGACGCCGCCCTCGCCACCGTCCAAGCCCGCCTCGCCGCCGGCGTCGCCACCCGCCTCGCCGACCGCCTCACGATTCAATCCCGCGTATCCTCTCTCCAACTCCAGCTCGAGCAAACCCAGCGCACTGCCGCCGATGCTCGCGCCACCGCCCGTGGCCGTCTCGGCCTCGCCCCGGACGCCCCGCTCCCGGCCTATGCCGCGCCCGCCGCCACCGAGATCACTCCCGCCGACTCCGCCACCGTCGCCGTCGCCACCGCCCGCATCGCCGAAGCCAACGC
>CAMBVX010000142.1 GCA_945871085.1 Opitutus sp. GAS368
GAGTGACCCACTCCTCTTCGCCCAGGTCCGCCTTGGCGTCTTATGTGGGCGGCGTCGCACAGCCGGTCAGGCCGATCACGCAGAGGCTGATGATTGCACGAACGGTGAGTTTAGGGAGGTGCCTGTCGTAAACAGGTCGAACCGACAAATCTAGGCTCGGGGTTACGCGTGGGATTTTTGGCGGGACGACTTGAGCACGCCGATGTGAGTGAGATTGCGGTAACGCTCGGCGAAATCGAGGCCGTAGCCGACGACGAATTTGTCCGGGATTTCGAAGCCGACGAGATCGGCTTCAAACGGGACCTGCCGGCGGCCTTTTTTGTCGAGCAACACACAAACCCGCAGGCTGGCGGGATTCATACCGCGCACCATGCCGGCGATCAGCGACAGCGTTTTTCCGGTGTCGAGGATGTCGTCGACGATGAGGACGTGCCGGTCGGCCACGTCGAGGGTGAGGCCGTGGACGAGTTTCGGCGTGCCGTGGGACTCGGTGGCGCTGCCGTAGCTGGTCGTGCGGATGCAGTCGAGACGGATGGCATTGTCGACTTCGCGGAGCAGGTCGGCGGTGAAGAGAATGGCGCCGTTCATGATTGCGACGACGGTGATTTCCTCGTCGCCGTAGATGCGCTTGAGTTCACGACCGAGGGACTTTACGCGGCGGCTGATTTGCGCCTTGGTCACGAGGACGCTCTCGAGATCGGGATGGATGGAAGGAGATTTTTTCGCGGGCATGGAGGCGGAAGTGGAGAATTGAGGATTGAGAGTTGAGCGATGGAACGGAGCGGGGCGAGGCAAACTTGGCTCAGGATGCGGGGCGGGGGTAATTCTTTTGACAGGGTCGGAGGCCAGACTTTGTTTCGGCGCGCGGTACACGCGGGCATGATCTCCATTCGTATTCAGAAGCTGACGAAGCATTTTGGCCCGGTCACGGCCCTGCACGATCTCGATCTAACGATCGAACCCGGTGAACTTTTTTTCCTGCTGGGGCCGAGTGGTTGCGGGAAAACTACGCTGCTGCGGAGCTTGGCGGGGTTTTATATTCCGGAGGAGGGAGCCATTTTTTTTGGCGAAGACGATGTGACGCGATTGGCCCCGCACAAACGGAACACGGGTATGATGTTTCAGAGCTATGCCCTCTGGCCGCACATGACGGTGGCGGAGAACGTGGCGTTCGGTCTCGAGGAGCGGAAGGTGGGGCGGGACGAGATCAAGCGGCGGGTGGGCGAAGCGCTGGAGTCGGTGCGGATGGGCGCCTACGCGGAGCGCAAACCCAACCAGCTGTCGGGTGGGCAGCAGCAGCGCGTGGCGCTGGCGCGGGCGCTCGTCATCCGGCCCCGGTGTTTGTTGCTCGATGAGCCGTTGTCGAATCTGGACGCGAAGTTGCGGTTGGAAATGCGCACGGAAATCAGACGGGTGTGCAAGGAGTTCAAATTGACCACGGTCTATGTGACGCACGACCAGAAGGAGGCGCTGTCGATCTCGGACCGCATGGCCATTCTCGATGGGGGACGCATCCGACAGGTGGGCACGCCACGGGAGGTTTATCGTCGGCCGGGCTGCAAGCTGGTCGCGAATTTTATCGGCGAGACGGATTTTCTGGAAGGAAAAGTGCTGAGCGCGGAGCGGGGAGGGGTCGTGGTGGAGACGGCGGTCGGGAGGTTTGAAGGCGTGCTCGGTGACTCGACGCGGGTGCCGGCGACTGGGGCGAGGGTTACGTTGTCGGTGCGGCCGGAGTGTTGGACGCTGAGCCGCGAAGCGCCGGCGCGCAACGGGGTCAAAGGTCGGATCGGCGAGTGCATTTACCTCGGGGAAACGGCGCAGTATGACTTTCGCGTCGGTGAGCAGGCGCTGAAGATCATCGAGCTGAATCCGCGTTTCCTCGATCAGTCGGGGCGCGGAGAACTCTTCGCGAGTGCCGCGCGGGATGATGTCGTGGTGTTGACGGAATGAGAGCGGTGCGATGCTGAAGCAGGTCTGCATCATCGCGGCGTTGGTGGCGACGGTCGCGCTGCCGTTTGCGTTGCGGCCGGAGCGAACGTGGCCGGTTGGAAAGGAGGAACCGCTCGTCATTATCAGTCCGCACAACGAGGCGATCCGTTTTGAGTTTGGGCGAGGGTTTCAGGCATGGTATCATGCGCGCACCGGAAAAATTGTGGCGGTGGACTGGCGGGTGATCGGCGGAACGAGCGAGATCGCGCGGTTCTTGGAAGGCGAATACACGGCGGCGTTCAAGGTTCTGTGGACTCAGAAATTGAAGAAACCGTGGAGCACGGAGATTCAGGCGGGGTTTCAAAATGGTCGACTGGCTGAGCACGTGCCGGCCCTGGCGAAGGAGGCGCGGGCGGCCTTTTTAGCGTCGGAAGTTGGGTGCGGAGTGGACGTATTTTTCGGCGGCGGCACCTATGATTTTGTGCGGCAGGCGGACGCGGGGCGGATCGTGGACAGTGGGCTGCTGAAGCTGCGGCCGGAGTGGTTTACCGACGAGGTGATTCCGCGGACGCACGCGGGCGAGGAGTATTGGGACGGGCAAGGCCGTTGGTTCGGCACGGTGCTGAGTTCATATGGGATCGTCTTTAATCGAGAGTCGTGGCGGCGGCTCGGACTACCGGGTGAACCGAAGCAGTGGAGTGATTTGGCCGACCCGCGGCTGGTGGGCGAGGTGGCGCTAGCCGATCCGACGAAGAGCAGCTCGATCGCGAAGGCGTTTGAGAATATTATTCAGCAGCAAATGCAGCGCCGGTGGTCGGCGGTGCGAGGAGAGCCAGCCAGCGCGACGGGAGAGGGCGCGAAGGTGGCCGAGGCGCACGCCGTGCGAGACGGCTGGATCGACGGACTGCGGTTGATCCAGTTGATCGGAGCCAATGCGCGCTACTTCACGGACTCGTCGCAGAAGCCGCCGATCGATGTCGCCGGGGGGAATTGTGCGGTGGGGTTGTGCATTGATTTCTATGGGCGGCAGCAGGAAGAGGCGGTGCGACGGCGGGGTGATTCTGATCGGGTCGGTTATGTGTCGCCGAAAGGGGGATCGGTGTCCTCGGTCGATCCGGTGGCGCTGTTGCGGGGCGCGAAACATCGCGTGGCGGCGGTGGCGTTTATCGAATATTCGTTGACCATGGAGGGGCAGCAGCTGTGGAACTTTCGGCCGGGGACGGCGGACGGGCCGGAGCGGTTTGCCCTTCGACGGCTACCGGTCCGCAAAGATTTTTTTACGCGGGCGGAGTGGAAACCGTTGCGCACCGATCCGGATGAGGCCCCGTTTGATCAGCGCGATCAGTTGATCTATCGTGCGGAGTGGACGGGCGGATTGTTTCGCGAAATGAGTTTTGTGATTCGCGTGATGTGTCAGGATACGCACGCGGAGTTGGTGCGAGCTTGGCGCGCGATCATCGTCGCTCCCGAGGCCGCCAGGGCGCGCGCGCTCGCGGAACTGCAAGACCTGTCGGCGGTGGACTACGAGCGGGTGAGCGGCGTGATCAAGCGCACGCTTGGTTCGAAAAACAAAGTGGATGAGGTGCGCTTGGCGCGCGAACTGGGCACCGAGTTTCGGGCGCGGTATGCGCGGGCGGAGGCGATCGCACGCGGGGAAAAATAATCAGGGCGCGGCGGGTGCACGTGAGTAGACGGTGGGATCACGTTTCTCCATGTGGCGTTCGGGCGACGTGAGCGGAGTGAAACCGAAATTGGCGTAGAGGCCGTGGGCGTCTTGGGTGACGAGGTGTTGGCGGCGGATATTTTGGAGTTGGGGATGCGTGGAGACGAGGGCGAGGGCGGCTTTGGACAGGCCGCGGCCGCGGTGCGGTGCGAGCACGTAGACATCGCAGAAGTACGCGAAAGTCGCGGAGTCGGTGACGACGCGGACAAGGCCGACCTGAGGGCCGTCGGGAGCGTAGATGCCGAGGCAGAGTGAATTGGCGAGGGAGCGTGCGACGACGTCGTGCGGAATGCCCGCGGCCCAGTAGCTCGTGGTGAGGTAGGCGTGGATCGCGGTGACATTGAGGAGCGCGGGGTCGTCGGAGAGGAGATAGCCGACGTGGCGGGATTCGTGCGACATGCGTGAAGGGGTGACAGGCGTGAAGCCAGCCCCACAGTGGGGAAGGTGGGCGCAGGCGCGGTTAGAGGCGGGCGAAAGCGGCGGCGAAGGCGGGCTTGTCGGGGGCTTTGAAGAAGGAGGTGCCGGCCACAAAGGTGTCGGCACCGGCGGCGCGGCATTCGGTGCCGTTGGCGAGGTCGACACCACCATCCACTTCGAGGCGAAAGGCGAGCGAGCGTTCGCGGCGCCAGGTGGCGAGTTGGGTCAGCTTAGACAGCATGTCGCGGCGGAAGGGCTGGCCACCGAAGCCGGGCTGGACAGTCATCACGAGGATGAGGTCGACTTGGGCGAGGAAGGGTTCAACGGCGCTGACAGGCGTGCCGGGGTTGAGCACGAGGCCATTTTGGCAACCGAGGGCGCGGATGCGGGCGAGGGTGGCCGCGTGATCGTAAGCGGGCTCGATGTGAATGCTGATGAGGTTGGAGCCGGCTTGGGCGAAGGCATCGATGTAGTGCTGCGGCTCGGACAGCATGAGATGGGTGTCGAAGAAGAGTTTCGAGCCCGCGCGGCGGAGGGCGGCGAAGGTCTCGGGGCCGAAGGTGAGGTTGGGGACGAAGTGTCCGTCCATGATATCGCAGTGCAGCCAGGCCAGACCTAGGTCTGAGACGACGCGCGCGCTGGCGGCGAGATTGGCGTGGTCACCGGCGAGGAGGGATGGGGCGAGGATCGGGGCGTGCGGCGATGACATGGCGAGGCAGAGGGTGCGGGCAGCGCCCGGGAAAGCTCAATCTTGGACTGCGCCAGAAACCGGCCGACTACCACACGTCGAGGGCGGCGTGTGTGACTTTACTGGCGAGGGACTCGGCGAGGAGCGGGAGCGTTTGGTATTCGCTTTGGAGCTGGCCGCTGTCGGTGAACACCTCGCGTTGGACTTCGATGGGGCGGTTTTCGAAGAGGATCTTATGGCCGCGTCGGTCGCGGAGGGTGGCGATCGTGGCGAGCGTGACGTTAAATTTTCGGGCCAGACCGGTGTCGCCTTCGCGGACGGTCAGGACGTCGCGGCGGTAAGCCGTGATGGTAACGGCAAGGGTGGCGTCGGCGGCTTCGGAGGAATTGACGAGGGTGACGCGGGCGTCACGAGCGAAGGCTTCGCGGAGTTGAGTGGAGATCAGAGCGCGGGCCTGCGGGAGGAGCGTTTTGTTTTCGACGGGCGCGAGATAGAGCGTGCGGAAAGTGAGCTTTCCGGATGTTCCAGTGCCGAGTTGGTAGTACGAGCAGCCGACGCCAATGCAGAGGACGAAGAGCAGGAGGCCGAGGGCAAGGGACGGAGGACGGAGGGCGGGCATGGGCTGGATTCTTCGGCTGCGCTCAGAATGACAAAAGCGGGCGGCCGGCCCGCGCTCCCGGGTGAAGCGACCGGGGCGGCCGCGCTCCCATCAAAATAGCCAGAAGCGCTTTTTCTTGGGCGCGTCGCCATCGGCTTTGCCCTCGGGGGCGACTTTCTTGCCGGAAGCTTTGGATTCGACGTCGACGAGGCGGATTTTCGCGCGGGCCGCGATGGGCGATTCGGGATAAGAGGTGATCGCTTCGTTGTAGAAGACTTTCGCGGCGGTGTAATTGCTGCGTTTGTAGAAATAGAAGTCGCCGATCTTCATTTTGCTTTCGGCGAGCATGTTTTTCATTCCATCGAGACCTTTTTCGGCGGCGGCGACACCGGTGTCGGCAGGGAAGAGTAACATGAAGTCGGTGAAGTAAGTAATGGCTTCCTTCGTGGCGGCTTGGTCGTAGTAAGGGCCGTCGACGAGGGTCGCGTGGGTCTGGCCGAGTTTGAGGTAGGCGTCCGGGGCGAGGAGATTCTGCGGGTAGTTATTGATCATGCGGTCGAGCGCATCGATGGCGTTTTCGACTTGGTTCAGTTTTTGGTGGCCCCGCGCGATGTTCATCAACGAGAGCGGCGCGTAATCGCTGTAGGGAGCGTTAACCAAGATAGTTTCGAAAAACTCGATCCCTTTTTCGCGGGACTTGAAGCCGGGGAGGAGCCCCCAGAGCATGCGACCGCGCGCGCCGTCAAGCACGGCGCTGGCGATGCGGTATTGTTCGCCGATGATTTCGTTGAAGCGTTTGGTATTGGGATAGCGGCCGACGACGCCCTGGAAATCCTCGAAGGCTTTTTGGTAGTCTTTACCGGCGAGGCGAAGCCGGGCGGAACGGTAGAGTGCCTCCGGAGCGTAGATGGAATTGGGGTATTTCTTGGCGACGTTGGCGTAGGCGCGGATGGCGGACCGGGGGGAGCCTTTTTCCTCGCTGGCGCGGGCGCTATTCATGACGTCGAGGGCCTTGCTGCCGTCGGCACCAGCGAGGCCGGAAAGGGCACCGCCTTCAACCCGCCAACCGGTGGCCGACGTCCAGACAAGATCGGCGCGGCCGACGGAGGAGAGAACGTAGAAAACAGACGAGACGAGGCAGAGGAAGCGCAGGGCGCGGACGGGAGGGAGACGCATCGAGAAAATTGGTTACCAGCGAATCAGGGCGCTTCCGTAGGTCAAGCCCGCCCCAAATGCGACGAGGAGCGTGAGGTCGCCGGACTTAATGCGACCGGTGCGACGGGCTTCGTCGAGGGCAAGGGGGATGGAGGCGGCGGAGGTGTTGCCGTAGCGGTCGACGTTGACGAAGAAACGGTCCAGGGGAAGTTCGAGATACTCGGAAATCGCCTCGATGATGCGGAGGTTGGCCTGATGGGGAATCACGAGCGAAATCTGATCAGCGCGCAGGTGATGTTGTTCCAAGATATCACGCGCCGCTTCATCCATGACGCGAACCGCGAGTTTGAAGACTTCCTTCCCCTTCATTTTGAGGAAGTGACTGCCGGCGGCGATGGAGGCGGCGGTCGCGGGAGCATTGCTGCCTCCGCCCGGGATACAGAGGAGGTCCACGCTATCGCCGAGCGCGCCGAGCTTGGTGCCGATGAGGCCTTGGCCGGAGACGGTTGATTTTCCGATGACGACCGCGCCCGCGCCATCGCCAAACAAGACGCAGGTGGTGCGGTCTTTCCAGTCGACGATGGTGGACAGTTTTTCGACGCCGATGACCAAGGCGTGCTGGTAGCGCCCGGAGCTCAACATGGCGCAGGCCGTGTCGAGAGCGTAGAGGAAGCCGGTGCAAGCGGCGTTGAGATCGAAGCACGCGGCGTGCGTCGGCACCCCGAGTTTTTGTTGAATGATGCACGCGGTGGCCGGCATCGGCATGTCGGGCGTAATGGTGGCGACAATCAGGAGATCGATGTCGGCGGGTTTCAGGCCGGCGTCGTCGAGCGCGCGCCGGGCAGCATGGACGCCCATGTCGGACGTGGCTTCACCGGGAGCAGCGATCCGGCGCTCACGAATCCCGCAGCGGGTGCGAATCCACTCGTCGGAGGTGTCCACGGACTTCGCCAGTTCGACATTGCTGAGAATCCTCTCCGGGGCGTAAGAACCGGTGCCGAGGATGACGGTGGAAAGGGTGGACATGCGGGGGGCGCGTCAGAGGGAAGGGAGGGGCGCGGCCAAAAGCAGATTGGCGCGGGCGACGTCGACTTCGATCTGGTGGTTGAGGTCGGCTTTGATGATTTCGTTGGCGGCGCGGATGGCGTTCTTGATCGCGTAGCGGGTCGACGAACCGTGGGCCTTGAGGATGTGGCCGTTCAGACCGAGCAAGGGGGCTCCGCCGTAACGTTCGGGGTTGATCCGTTCTTTGAGGGCGTTGAACGCGCCTTTGGAGAGCAGCGCGCCGGTCGCGCGCATGGCGTTCGCCTGGAGCTCTTCCTTGAGCATGTTCGAGAAAAACTTCACGAGCGACTCCCAGCTCTTGAGCATGATGTTGCCGACGAATCCGTCGCACACGACGACGTCGACGTGTTCGGCGAAAACGTGGAAGCCCTCGATGGGGCCGGCGTAGTTGACGACGGCACCGACGCGGCGGAGGAGGTCGTTGGTCTCGGTGATCAGAGCGTTCCCCTTGCCCTCTTCGGTGCCGATGGTCATCAGGCCGACGCGAGGAGATTTGATGCCGAGCATAACGCGGCAATAATGGCTGCCCATAATTGCGTTGTGGACGAGGTGCTCGGGTTTGGCCTCGGGATTGGCACCGGCGTCGATGAGGACGAAGTGACCTCCTTGGCGTGGGCAGATCGCGGCGAGGGCGGGACGAGCGACGCCCTCCATGGTGCGCAGTCGGAGCGTGCCGCCGGCCATCAGTGCGCCGGTGTTACCGCAGCTGACAACGACACCCGCTTCGCCGTTTTTCACGAGTTCGATGGCGCGGACCATCGAGGAGTCCTTCTTCTTCTTCAGCGCGTTGAGCGGCTTGTCGTCCATCGTCACGACCTCAGAGGCGTGAAAGACGGAGAGCCTTGGCTCATGGGCGAGACCGGCGTGCGCGATAATCGGTTTCAGCTCGGCTTCGTGGCCGACGAGCGTGATGGGGTTGAGAGCAGGATACTGATGCAGGGCGAGCTTGACTGCGGCAACCACCTCAGTCGGACCGAGGTCGCCGCCCATGGCGTCAACTGCTATGCGCCCGCTGGCGCCGGACGTAGTAACCATCGCGGGGATGGCGGGTGAAAACTAAACGGACGAGGTTAGACCTCGACGTTGAGGACCTGACGTCCGCGATACATGCCGTTCTTGGGGTTGACACGATGGGAGCGAAAAAGGGAACCATCGGTCGGATCCTTCGCAAACTCGGGAGCGATGAAGGCGTTGCCTGCGCGACGGTTAGCACTGCGGCGTTTGGACTGTTTGCGTTTCGGATTGGCCATGGGAGGGAGTTGTTTTGAGTGCGTGGGCTGCCTAAACAGCACCTGCGGGATTTGTGAAAAGGTCGGAGTAAAGAGCGGGCGAATGGCGCGTCAAGCGCCATAATCGCTGCGGCTCAGAGGTAAAACACGACGGCGAGCACGGCGGCGAGGGCGAGGCGATAATAGGCGAAGGCAGCGAGGCCGTGGCGGGTCAGCCACTGGACGAGAAAGCGCACGCAGATGGCGGCAGTGACGGCGGCGACGGCGGCGCCGAGCAAAACGTGGGACCAGCCGAAGACTTGGATCATGGCGGCACCGCTCTTGTAGCTTTTGAAAAGGGTGGCGGCGCTTAAGGTCACGAAACCGAGGAGGAAGCTGAATTCCGCAGCGCGGCGCGGATCGAGGCCAGCAAAGTATCCGCCGACAATGGTCGTCATCGAACGACTCGTGCCCGGCCACATCGCGACGCATTGGAGCGCCCCGATGCCGGCGGCTCCGCGTGGCGTCAGATCCGCAAAGTCGGAGCGAGCGGGCGTGAGCACGGCGCGGCGACGGCGCCAAAATTCGGCGTAGAGCATCAGAAACGCCCCGGCGATCTGGGCGATGATGACGGCGCCGACCGAGAAGAGATGTTGGTTGATCCAATCGTGGGCTAACAGGCCGAGCACGACGGTGGGGACGAAGGCGATCAGGATATTGAAGAGAAGACGAAGTCCGGCGGGGTCGCGGCCGAGCAGTCCCAGCAGCATCGACATGAGCGGGGTCCAGTAGAGCAAGGCGACGGCGGCGATCGCCCCGAACTGGATGACGACGGTGTAGGTGTCGGCGGCGAGTTTGAGGGTGAGCGGCACGCCGTCGGGGTATTTTGGTGACGGTTTTTTATACCAGAGAGGCTGACCATCGCGAGACGTGAGGGGCATTTCCGATTCGAGGCGGAGCAGGCGCGTCGCGATGATGAGGTGGCCGGTGGAGGAGATCGGCAAAAATTCGGTGACGCCTTCGACCACGCCCAGAATGATCGCGTCGGTGACGCTCAACTCGGCGATCGGAGCAGGGGTGGAATTGGAGCCGGAGACGGGACCGAGCGCGGACGCGGGCGTCGGTGCGGAGGCGGAGGTTTTCGATTGCGCCGGGGCGAACGGCAGGACGGCGACGACGAGGAGAAGAAAAATAGCATTGCGCACGGGGCTTTGGTCTCAGTTTCAGAGAAGTGCTGCAAATTTATTTGCGGAGCGCCGCCGCCGCGCCTCACTCAACGCGCATGTCGACACTTGCTGACCTCACGACCCAACTCGCCGCCGGTGTTCACCTCGGAGCGACGGACGTGGAAGCGGCGGCGGCGGCCCTCGCCGCGAGCGAGGCGAGCGACGAGGTGAAGGGGGCTTTTCTGCTGGCGTTGGCGGCCAAGGGCGAAACGGCGGCGGAAGTCGCGGCATTTGCGACGGCGTTTCGGGCGCGGGCGATCAATCCCGGGGTGGAGGCGTGGGCGGATCAGGCGATCGACATTGTGGGCACGGGCGGGGATCACGCAGGGGGGTTTAATATCTCCAGCATGGTGGTGCTGACGCTGGCGAGCGCGGGTGTGACGGTGATGAAGCACGGCAACCGCGGGATCACTTCGAAATGTGGCAGCGCGGATTTGCTCGCGGCGCTGGGAGTGAATCTGGAGGCGCCGCCGGAGGTCGTGCGCCGGGCGCTGACGGAGCTGGGGTTCGTTTTTTTCTTCGCGCCGGCGTATCACCCGACCTTCAAAAATATTGGGCCGGTGCGAAAGATGTTGGCGGCGCGCGGGCAGCGGACGGTGTTTAATATTCTCGGGCCGTTGATCAATCCCGGACGACCGGCGCACGTGTTGCTCGGAGTGTATGCGGAGCCGTGGGTCGCGAAACTGGCTGAGGCCCTCGACACACTTGGGGCGCAGGCGGGGCTCGTGGCGCACGGCGTGATCGGGCCGGGCCAAGGGATCGACGAGCTGACAACGGCGACGGCGAACCGCGTGCAGGGGTTCGGCCGGTTGCGGGGCGTGAGCGGAGTCTGGCGCGCTGAGGAGCACGGGCTCGTGGCATCGCCGTTTGCGGAACTTCACGGTGGCGATTTGGCGGTGAACCTGGCGATCGTCGAGGCGTTACTCGCGGGGCGCGGGCCGGCGGGATTGGTGGATACGATTGCGCTCAATGCCGCGGTGGCGATGTGGATTGTCGGGAGGGTCGCGACGGTCCGCGAGGGCGTGGCACCGGCACGCGAGCTTCTGCTCGGGGGAGCGGTACGGAAGAAAATCGCGGCGACGCGGGAATTTTTTCATTCATGAGCAGAAAATATTTCGGCACCGACGGGGTGCGCGGACCCTATGGCGGGCCCGTGATCAACGAGGAATTTGCCGCGCGCCTCGCGCACGCGGCGGCGATTTGGTCGCGCGGAGCGGATGGTGGTGGAGCCGTGAAGGGGTTCATCGGCCGCGACACGCGGGGGTCCGGTGGGGCGCTGGAGGCGGCGGTGGCGCGCGGGTTACGGGCCGGTGGCGCGGAGCCGATTTCACTCGGAGTATTGCCGACGCCGGCGGTCGCGCGGGCGGTGCGCGAGTCGGATGCGCGGCTGGGCGTGGTCATCACGGCCTCGCACAATCCGGCGGCGGACAATGGCATCAAGTTTTTCGGCCCGAGCGGCGTGAAGCTGACCGACGAGCAAGAGGCGACCATCGAGAGTCTCCTCGGGGCGCCCATCGCGGTCGTGGAAAACGAATTAGTGGGAGCCGGCGGGGCGGTGACGGGCTACATTGCGGCAGCGCAGGCGCTGCTGCCTGCCGGCGCGCTCGCGGGATGGCGGGTCGTACTGGATACGGCGAATGGCGCGACGTGCAGGACGAGCCCGGTGGTGTTGCGGGGATTGGGTGCCGAGGTGATCGGAATCGGCGATGCGCCGGATGGGACGAACATCAATGCCGGTGTGGGCAGCGAACACCCTGAACCGCTCGCGGAAAAAGTATGCGTGACGGGTGCGCGGTTGGGTATCGCGCATGATGGCGACGGGGATCGGTGCGTCTTGTGCGACGAGCGCGGAGACGTGCTGGATGGCGACGAGATTCTGACCATTCTCGCCACGCATGCGCTGTCGCTGGGCCGGCTGGTGAAGAACACGCTCGTCGTGACGGTGCAGAGCAATCTCGGGGTCGATGCGGCGCTGACGGCGGCGGGCGGGCGGGTGTTGCGCACGTCGGTGGGCGATCGCTACGTGATCGAGCGGATGCTGGCCGAGGGTGCGACGCTCGGAGGCGAGTCCAGCGGACACATTATTTGCGCGGACGTTTCACCGACGGGTGATGGCCTCGTCGCGGCCTTGAAGGTCATCGAGGTGATGCTGGCGACCGGCCAGCCGCTGTCGGAATTGCGGCGGGTGATGAAGAAATTTCCGCAGCTGACGGCAGCGCTCAAGGTGCGGGAGAAGAAACCGCTGGAGTCGTTGCCTGCGGTGGTGGCGGCGATCGCGGCGCTGGAAGCGGAGCTCGGCACGCAGGGTCGGGTGCTTGTGCGTTACTCGGGCACCGAGGCGAAACTGCGGTTGCTTGTCGAGGGGCCAACCGGCGAGGTGGTGCGCGATGGCTTGGCGCGGATCGAGGCGGCGGTGCGGGCGGAGCTGACGGTGCAGTAGCTCATGCTCGCAGAGTGCGTCGCGGCGACGGCCGAGTCTGGCGTTGACCGCGACGGATGCGGAGACTTCGCTGCGTTTCTTTATGCCTGAAGTTTCCGTCACCTCGCTCGACCCCCGCCACCAGAAGCTGATCGACAATGCCCGAGTCGCGATTGATCGCGGCAACCTCGACTACACGCTCGAGGTCACGGCGCAGGTGCTGAAGGTGGCACCGGGCTGCTTGCCCGTGCGTAAGCTCCAGCGCGTCGCGCAGCTCAAGCAGGTGAAGGGTAAGGGTGGTTTCCTGTCCAAAACCCTGAGTGGAATTTCCAATGCGCCGTTCATGTTCGGTGGTGGCGGGAAGAAGGATCCGGCGAAGCAACTGGAGTCAGCGGAAGCGTTGCTCGCCAAAGATCCGAACAATGTCGCGGCGCTCAAGATGCTGGCAGAAGCGGCCGCTGGGTTAGGCTTTCTGGAAACGGTGGCCTTTGCACTCGACGCGGTGCGTGAATTGGAGCCGGGCAATCGCGTCAATCTCATTGCTTTGGGCGAAGCTTGGCTCGCGGCGGGAAAGCCGGCGGATGCGCTCAAGGTCGCGGATGAAATATTGACGGCGAAGCCGATGGACGCCGATGCGCAAACGCTCATGCGCAAGGCGTCGATCGCGCAAACGATGACGAAGGGGAATTGGGAGGGGCAGGGGTCTTTCCGCGACAAGCTCAAGGACGAGGCGCAGGCCGTGATGCTTGAACAGGCGGCGAAGGTCGTCGCTTCCGGTGACATGACGCAGCGTTTGCTGGACGACGCGCTCGCGCTGGTCGTGAAGGAACCGGCCAATCTCAACCACTACCGAACCATTGCGGAGACTTACCAGAAGCTCGGTAATCTGGAAGAAACTCTGGTATGGGTGCGCAAGGCGCGCCAGGTGCCGGGTGGCGGGGCGGACTCTGCACTGGAGAAGCAGGAAACGGAACTCGCGACGACGGTCATCGAGAAACACTTGAAGGCGGCGGAGGCCGCGATGGCGGCGGCCCCGAATGATCCGGCGGCCAAAGCGAAGATGGACGCGGCGCGGGCGGAACTCGCGGACTTCAAGCTCACTGAAGCGAAGCGTTATGTGGAGCGTTACCCGAACGATTACGAGGCGCGCTACAAGCTCGGCGGTCTGCTGCTGGAACTTGGGCAAACGGATAGCGCGATCGGGCAATTTCAACAGGCGCAGAAGGGGCCGCAGGTGCGCGTGGCGTCGTTGGTTGGGCTGGGTCGGTGTTTCAAGGCGAAGAAACTTTTTGATCTCGCGATCGCCCAGCTCACCACGGCGAAGAAGGAGCTGGCGCAGATGGATGACACAAAGAAGGACGTGATTTACGAACTCGGTGCGTGTTTCGAACTGATGGGCAAGGCGGACGCCGCGATCGGGGAGTTTAAAGAAATCTACAGTGAGGACATCGGTTTCCGCGACGTGGCGGACAAGATCAACGCGTTTTACTCGAAATAGGGTTGGCGAAGCGGGGTTGGTGCCGAGGGAAGGTGGTCGGTCTTGGACCTGCCCTCGAAGAGTGGCGATGGCGCGGGGCGCGACAGGGCGGTTCGGGGACCATGACCTACGGCAAACAATTTATCCCATGAAAATAAAACTCCCCCTCCTCGTGGTCAGTGCGTTGGCGCTGGCTGCTCACCTGCCTGCGCGTGCCGACCAAAAGACCAAAACGCTGGATATTTACTGGGTCGATTCAGAGGGTGGAGGTTCGACGTTGATGGTGACGCCGGCAGGCGAAGCGGTGTTGATCGACACGGGAAATCCAGGTGGACGCGATCCGGGGCGGATCATCGCGGCGGCGAAAGCGGCGGGGTTGGCGAAAATCGATTATGTGCTGCTGACGCATTTTCACGGGGATCATTTCGGCGGAGGAGCCGAGGTCGCGCAGGTGTTGCCGTTCGGTACAATTTTTCAGCGGGCGATTCCCGCCGGCGATCCCGATGGGCGGGCGCAGTCATCGTTTCAGGTGCAGATCAAGGGCTGGAAAGAAATCGCGGCGAAGCGTGAGGCGCTGGCCCCGGGCGTGAGTATCCCGCTGAAGTCGGGTGGCGCGGGTGCCCCGAAGATCGAGTTGCGTTGTCTCGCGGCGGATCAAAAATTTATCGAACCGACGGCGGCCCAGGCGAAGACGAAAAATCCGCTGGCGGGCAGCATCGCGGCGAAACCGGTCGACACGAGCGACAATGCGAACAGCGCGGTTTTCCTGCTGTCGTTTGGCGTGTTTCGCTTTTTTGACGGCGGCGATCTGACGTGGAATCTCGAGGAGAAACTCGTTTCGCCGGTGAATCTCGCGGGCGTGGTGGATGTCTATCAGACGAACCACCACGGGTTGGGCGTGAGCAATAATCCGATCCTCGTGCAGAGTTTGGCGCCGACGGTGGTGGTGATGAACAACGGCCCGCAAAAGGGCGGCGAAGCGGCGAGCTTCGCGGCGATCAAGTCGGCGAAATCAGTGCAGGCGACGTATCAGCTGCACGAGAGTTTTAAGTCGCCGGCCGATAATGTGGCGGCGGAGTTTATTGCGAACCGGGGAAATCGGGTCGGCGCCGAGGCGGCGAAGTGCGAGGCGAATGTGATCAAGCTGTCCGTGGCACCGGATGGAAAGAGTTACACAGTCTCGGTGCCGAGCACGGGGCATTCCCGATCGTATCGGACGAAAGGGATGTGAGCGGTGGAGGCGCGGATTGAGAGTAGGGCGGACTTCAGTCCGCCGTCTGCATGCTGGGTGGACGGAATTTTTGACCACAGATAGCACGGATTATCACGGATCAAGGCAGCGGAGATTCGGGCGGCGAAAGTGCGTATTGAAAGTAGGGCGGACTTTAGTCCGCCGTCTGCATGCTGGGTGGGCGAATCGAAGGCGGACTGAAGTCCGCCCTACTTTTTTTCGGCGAGCCAGACGGCGAGGCCCATGAGGGTGGCGCTGATCGCCAGGCGGACCCAGTCGGCGGATTCGCCGAAGACGACGAGGGAAACGGCGACCGCGAGAGGGATTTTGGCGTTGTTCATCGCGGCGAGGGTGCCGGCGCTGACGCGCGTTGCGCCGAGATTCCAGAGGAAGAAGCCAAGGCCGGAGGCGATGAGGCCGAGATAGAGGAGGACGAGGAGCTGGGG
>CAMBVX010000143.1 GCA_945871085.1 Opitutus sp. GAS368
ATGGATTACCCGGGACTGCTTTGATGCCGTGCGCAGATGTTTTCTTCGTCGCGCGGCGGCGAACGACTTTCTTGGGCCTGACTGGGGTCGCGGTGGGCATGGTGTAAACAAAACCGGCGTATGCCGTGGTAACAAGTCGGCAAGCGCCCAGGCAGCCTGCTTGGCGTGAGGGCGCGCTACGCCAAATAGGTCCGCAGGCTCGCATCGAGTGAGGCGAGTTGCGCGGTGGCGACAAGGCCCAGTGTGCCGCGCAGGCGGCGTTTGCTCACTTGGCGCAGGCCGGGCACCACGGCGAAACTTTCCTTGCCGGCAAAAATGCCGACTCTCACCCGCAAGGGGAGTATCTCCGGCGCGAGGCTGGAAGTGGGCACGACCACGACCGTGTCGAGCGTAGCGTTGTGCACATCGCCCGAAACGATGACGGCGGGCCGCACTTTCCCCATCTCCGGCGGATGGGCATCGCTCAGGTCCACCCAGACGACGGTGCCGCGTTTCATGACGCCGATTTGGCGGGTGCGTCGGCCAGCGGAGCTGATGCCCATTCCGCCAGCGCGGCTTGCTCCTCGGGATGGGCCAACAACAACGCCTGATAGGCAGCGGCTGCGGCGAGTTGCTCACGTTGGCTGTGTTCCCGCTCGATCAAGGCGCGGACAAACGCGATCGGACTTTGCTCCGGAGCCTTCAACGCACCGACCTTTTCCTGGAGGTCTGCATCCAATTCAATGGTCGTCGTAGGCATGGCAGAAACGGTAGTGCGCCGACTGATCGGGTCAAGCGGGCGGACGGAGGGGCGGGGTTTCGAGCGCGTGGAGGGCGACTGCATTTCGGCGGTTGGAAACCGCCGCTCCGTTAAGACCGCTGCAACCGTCCGGCGGCAGTCACTACGGCCGAAACCGCCGCGTCGATTTCGGCCATCGTCGTTTCTTTCCCCAACGAAAAGCGCACCATTTGGCGCGAGGCGGCGCTCGCGGGTTTCATCGCGCGGACGACGTGGGACGGCTCGTCGGAATCGGCGAGGCAGGCGGAGCCGGCGGACGCGCAGATGCCGGCTTGGTCGAGAAGCAGGAGCAGCGCTTCGGATTCGATGCCGGGGAACGTGAGGTTGGTCGTGTTCGGCAGCCGTTGCGTGGCGTGGCCATTGCGCTCGGCGGACGGAACGCGGGCGAGGAGTTCGGATTCGAGACGGTCGCGGAGCGGTTTGACGGCGGCGGCGTAGGCGGGGAGCTCGGCGCGGGCGAGTTCGGCGGCGCGGCCAAGGCCGACGATGCCGGCGACATTCTCCGTGCCGCCGCCGCGGCCGCGCTCCTGGTGTCCGCCGTGGAGGTGCGGCGCGAAGGGCGCGCCTTTGCGGACGATGAGGGCGCCGACGCCTTTCGGGCCGCCGAGTTTGTGGGCGCTCAGCGAGAGGTAGTCGACGGGGAGCGACTTGAGGTTGAGCGGAAGTTTGCCGACGGCTTGCACGGCGTCGCAGTGAAAGCGCACGCCACGACGCGCACAGAGTGCGGCGATATCGGCGACGGGGAAGAGGACGCCGGTCTCGTTATTGGCCGCCATAAGCGAGACGACGGCGGTGTCGGGCGCGAGCGCGGCATCGAGCGTGGCAAGATCGAGGAGGCCGTCGCGGTCGACGGGCAGGCGGGTGACGCGGTAGCCGTGTTTTTCGAGGAATATCGTATGGTTGAGCACGGCGGAGTGCTCGACTGCGGAGGTGACGATGTGGCGTTTGGCGGGATCGGCAGAGAGGGCGGCGAGGAGGGCGGTGTTGTTGCTCTCGGTGGCGCTGCCGGTGAAGACGATTTCGCGGGCGGAGGCGCCGAGCAGGGCGGCGACGTGGCCGCGGGCTTCCTCGATCACGCTTTTCAACGAGGAGCCGAACGCGTAGCTGCTGCTCGGATTGCCCCAGCGCTCGGTCAGGAAGGGGCGCATCGCCTCGAAAACCTCGGGCCGGAGCGGCGTGGTGGCGTTGTGGTCGAGGTAGATCATGCGCACCGCGGAGCGTTGGGTGCGGCGGCGCGTGAATCGACGCAAAAGAGGGCGGAACGAAGACGCCTGACGGCGACGGACGTTTATTGCGGGAGCGCCGGCGGCATCGGCACCGGGGCGGTGCGCGAGGGCATCGGGGAGTAAGTCGGGGCGGCGAGGCCGCGGACGAGGTCTTTGAGCGCGACGGGTTGGCCGGTTTCGAAACAGCGGTTGGCGGCCATGCCGACGAGGGCGGAGGCGGCGCCGGCGCGTTCGTCGGCGGCGCGGAGATAATTGTCGGGCGCGGGCGAGGGGAGAAAAAGATCTTCGAGCATCACGCGGTCGCCGCCGTGGTGATCGCCGACGCCGGTCCACGGTTCGATTTCGCGAGCGGGGCCGCGGAGCGGGAGAATCGTGATACGCGTGGAGCCCCAGACGGGTTGGCCGCCGGGCTTGGGGGCACCGACGCTGTGTTCGAGGCGGCCGCGGGTGCCGTTGAAGGCGATCGTATAGCCTTCCCACGCGCTGAAAGCGTTGAGGGAGTAGGTGAGGGTGGCGCCGGTGTTGTAGCGGACGAGGACGTTCATGGTGTCCTCGATGTCGACCTCGGGACGGAAGATGCAGCGGTCGCGGACGTAGCCGTCGTGGTGCTCGTGGTCGAGGTAGAGGGACTTGAGCTCGGGGTTGCGCGCGAGATCGACGTAGAAGCCGCAGCGGGATTTTTCGGGGCAGGTGCGGCAGCGCTCGTGGGGACCGGCGAGGCCGAGGCGGCGGGCCATCGCGGGCGTGTAGAACTCGCGTTTACCGGTGGCAAAGACGGATTCGGGCACGGCGCCGAGCCACCAATTGACGAGGTCGAAGTGGTGCGTGGATTTGTGCACCAGGAGGCCGCCGGAATTTTTTTTTTGCGCGTGCCAGCGGCGGAAGTAGTCGGCGCCATGGGCGGTGTTGAGCATCCAGTGCAGATCGACAGAGAGGACGTCGCCGATCTCGCCGTTCATCAGAAGGTGCTTCACGTGCGTGCACGCGGGGGCGTAGCGGAGGTTAAACGTGACGCGGCAGGTGCGGCCGGTGCGGGCGCGGGCGTCGACGATGCGCTGGCATTTCTCGGGCGTGGTGGTGAGCGGTTTTTCCGAGATGACGTCGCAGCCGGCGTCCATGGCGCGGACGATGTAGTCGTCGTGCGTGCCGTCGATGGTGGTGACGATCACGAAATCGGGTTTCGTGGTCGCGAGCATTTTCTCGAAGTCGGCGGGGGCGAAAGTAGGCGGGGTGCGGCCGGCGAGTTGGCGTGAGCGTTCGCGGGCGAGTTGGAGGCGACCGGGGTTGGCGTCGCAGAGGCCGACGAGTTCGGCGTGGTCGCGGAAATCGGTCTCGATGGCGGTTTGATACATCATGCTCCGCGAGCCGGTGCCGACGACGGCGTAACGGCGGCGGGCCGCTGGAGCAGGAGCGGCGGCGTGGAGGAGCGACGACGGTGAGGCGACCGCGAGACCGAGGCCGAGGGTGGAGGCGTTTTTGAGAAACGTGCGGCGGTCGACGGCGCTCATGAGGTGGGGCGGGCGGGACGAGCAGACGGCGCGGGCAGGTTACGGCGCGGGCGCAGGCGGAGGGGCGACCGACGCGCGGTGGACGAGCTGGGTCGGGATGGTGAGTTCCTGCGGGGTGAGATCCGGATTCTGGAGACGCTGAAGCGCAAACTCGGCCATGTGGCGGCCGAGTTCCTCGGGAAATTCGCGCACGCTGGTGAGCGGTGGGTAGAGGACGGAGCCTTGGGTGTCGTTGAAGCCGATGACGCTGATCCGGGTGGGCACCTCGATGTTCAGTTCGCGGAGGGCATCATAAACGCCGGCGGCGACTTGGTCGGAGCCGGCGAGGATGGCGGTGAGGTCCTGGGGTTTCGCGAAAATGGATTTGGTGGCGAGGTAGCCGAGTTGGCTGCCGTCGGAACGGATGTCGACGATGCGCGGGGCGAGGCCGGCGGCCGTCATCGCGCGCTCGTAACCGATCGAGCAGCGGCGGAACCAAGGAAGCTGGAGATTTCCGATGTAGGCGATGGAGCGATGGCCTTTCGAAATGAGATGGGCAGTGGCGTCGGCGGCGCCGGAGATGTCGTCGGAGTAGGCGACGTCGCAATTCTCGGGCTGCCATTCGCCGATGACATTGTTGCCGAGGACGGCGTAGGGGAGGCCGCGGGTTTCGAGGGCGGCGAAGAGGTTGGGGAAATTGCTGCCGCCGAGGATGACGGCGCGGGCGTTGGTGCGATTGCTGAGGAGCTGCGGGAGGTGCAGCGCGTCGGGCGGCGTCTCGGGCGCGTAGCGAAACGACATGAAGAGCAGCTCCCAGTTGTGCTGCGTGCAATAGGTCTCGGCGCCGAGGAGGACGCGGGCTTGGAACGAGTGGAGCACGTCGCGATTTGCGAGGAGGAAGGCGAGAACCTTGGACTTGCCCTTGCGTTTCGCCTCGAGGTCGATGCCGAGTTTTTTCGCGGCGACGAGCACTTGGCGGCGAATGGCGGGATCGACAGAGGGGTTGCTCGCGACGACGCGGGAAACGGTGGCGGGACTGACTTTCGCGGCGCGGGCGACATCGTGCAGTTTGGGTTTCTTGGGCATGGTCGCGATGGGCGTGGAGCGGGGGAGCAACCAGTCAAAGCCGGATCAGCAGCAAAAAGGCAACGATGAGCGCGCCGACGAGGCCGACGCCGACGGCGAAGCCCTTGAGGTCGGTGCGATAGGCGCGGAGGAGCGGGACGCCGGCGGCGGCGCGACGGAGCGAGAGGAGATTTACAAGGATCAGGAGGCGGCCGGCTTCGGCATGGGCGCGGCGCGCGGCGGCGGTGGGCGCGGTGTGGGCGTGAGTGTCGTCGGCAGCGGAGTCGGACGGCGTGTGGAGGCGGTTGAAAAAACCGGCGGTGCGCGCGGGGTCTTCGGGCGGGGTGAGCAGGCTGACGACGATGAGCGCGATGACGCCGACGACGAGGGCGGTGAGGAAAATCGTGGGGTCCCAGTGGTCGAAGCGGCGGCCGGCGAGGGCGTAGCCGGTGAAGTTGGCGAGCATCGCGGCGGCGATGCTCGCGACGGCGCCCCAGCGGTTGGCGCGCGGCCAGACGATGCCGCCGATGACGCTGATACCGACGAAGGTGGCCATCGTTTCGGTGAGGAGAAACGTGTGGAGCACGCGTTGGATGAGAAACACCGCGTAGAGCACGGCGCAGGCGACGACGAGGACGCCGCTGATGCGGCCGATGAGGAGGCAGCGTTGGTCGGTGGCGGCGGGGCGGAGGTATTTTCGATAGATACCGTTGGTGATCATCGCGCCGGAGTTGACCATGAAGGCGGAGCAGCCGGCCATGTTGGCGGCGAGCAGCGCGGCGATGAGGAGACCGAGTCCGCCGGGGAAAAGCAGGTGGCGGCAGGCGTAGCCGAACGTCTCTTCCGGGTCGCGGAGGCCGGTGTCACCAAAGACGCCGCGGGCGATGAGCGTGGCGGTCATGAGGCCGACGAGGGCCCAGCCGATGGTGCAGACGCGTTTCACCATGTTGCCGTAAAACTGGCCGACGCGGCAGGCGTTTTCATCTTTGCCGGTGCCGACGGAGGCGATGAGGTGCGGTTGGGCGACGATGCCGACGAGGCCGTTGATGGTGAGGACGACGATGGTCCAGACGCCGATGCCCTCGGGCGCGGCGAGGAAGAATTTTTCGGTGCCGAGCGTGGCCTTCATGCCGTCGAAGCCGCCGACGTGGTGCCAGCCGAGCGGAACGAGCATGAACGAAAGCGCGATGATGAGAAAACCTTGCACGAGGTCGGTCCACGCGGTGGCGAGCAGGCCGCCGGTGAAACTGTAGAGGACGAACACGCACGTCATGCCGATGATGATGAGGTCCACGGGCAGACCGCCGCCAAGGGCTTGGTCGATGACCTTGGCGGCGCCTTTGAGCATGCTCGCGAGATTGATCGTGAAAAACAGCAGCGCGAAGACGGTGTAGATCGCGCCCATCCAGCGGCCGTAGCGGTCGTCGAAGACCTCCGACATTGTCGTGCGGCGGAAGCGACGGAAGAGCGGCGCGAGCAACCAATAGAACGGCGTGACGAAGAGGTTTTTCCACTGATACCAAATGCCGGAGAGCCCCATCGTGTAGACAGCGCCGGCGAGAGAGACGGGCATGCTGGCGTTGGTGCCGGTGCCGAAGCTCTGGCCGATCATGACCCACTTGCTGAATTTGCGTCCGCCGAGGAAAAAGTGGTCGGCGCTCTTGATCTGCCGCGCCGCGACGAGGCCGATCGTGACCACCATCACCAGGTAGCCGACGAGCACGACGGTGTCGGCGAGGGTGAGGTGGACGGCGGGCATGCGGCGCGGGTGCCGGTGACGCTACCGGGAGACGGCCGGGGTGGGAAAGCGCTGCGTGAGCTTCGAGGCAGACTCGGAGTCGAGATAGAGAAACGCACTCGGGTGCGTGCGCACGAGCGAGCCGGGGCAGGCGGGGGTGAGCGGGCCTTCGAGCGAAGCGAGCACGGCGTCGGCCTTGCGCAGCTCGGGCACGGAGCAAACCCAGTGCGCGGCACGCATGAGCCCGGAGCAGGTGACGGAGAGGGCTTCGCGCGGGACGTGGGCGATGGAAGGGAAATGCCCTTCGTGCACCTGTTGCGTGCGGCAGGCGGTGTCGAGCTCGACGCGCTTGACGGTGAGCGGGTCGTTGAAATCGGCGACGTGCGGATCGTTGAACGCGATGTGGCCGTTTTCACCGATGCCGACGAAGGCGAGGTCGAGCGGTGCGGCGAGCAGGAGTTCCCCGTAGCGCGCGGCCTCGGCGTCGGGATCGGGGGCGTCGCCGCGCAGGTAGTGCATCGAGCCCGGCCGGACTTTTTCCTCGAAGCGCGTCCGAATATAGAAGCGGAAACTCGCGGGATGGTGGGCATCGATGCCGACGTATTCGTCGAGGTGAAAGGCGTCGACCTTACTCCAATCGAGTTTGGTGGTGGCGAGATGGCCGATGAGGGCGAGCTGGGAATTGCCGGTAGCGACCAAAATGCGGGCGCGGCCGCGGTCGCGGATGGCGGCGGTGATGAGCTCCGCGGATTTGACGGCGGCGGCGCGGCCGAGGTCGTCGAGGCGGGGAAAAATGGAGACGGACAGGGCGGGCGACGCGTCCGTGGCGAGGTTGACGGAGAGCACGCGGCGACAATGGCGCGGGAAAATTTCTCGACGCAAGAAAATTTCTCAAAAGGGCTAAACTTGCCGAATACAGAGGTGAAAAGTCCGATTTCTGGATTCGTTGCGCGAAAGTATGGCCAATAAATAAGAAAACTTTCTTGACCCGAGGAAAAGCCTGCGCGGTCTTTTGCCGCGACGTTATTCCCACCTCCTGCGGCTTCGGGCCGCGTTTTGCCTGCTCCCCTACGTTTCGACTCAACCACCACCTGCGCCATGAATACCACACGACGGTTTGCAATTTCTCCCGCGGCACTGCGCTT
The DNA here is from genome assembly GCA_945871085.1 of Opitutus sp. GAS368. Classification (GTDB taxonomy): domain Bacteria; phylum Verrucomicrobiota; class Verrucomicrobiia; order Opitutales; family Opitutaceae; genus GAS368. Next base: position 7,440 of record CAMBVX010000143.1, read on the forward strand.
GTCTGCCTGCCTTGCCTTCACCCTGATAGCGACCTTGGCGATCTCGCCGGTCGGCTACGCGCAGGCCACGCAAAGCGGCGTGGTGCGCGGCCGGGTGTTCAACGGCGCGACCGGTGAAAACTTGGCCAACGCGGTGGTGACCCTGGCCGGCTCGGCGGCGAGCGCCCTCACGGAGCGCGACGGCACGTTTACGCTCGCGCAGGTGCCGGTGGGTGCGGGGACGCTGAAGGTCACGTATCCCGGTCTCGATGACGCGACGGCGACCGTGGCGGTGCCGGCAAACGGCGACGCTACGCAGGACTTCAAACTCACGTCGGCGATTTACACGTTGGAATCCGTTTCGGTGACGGCCGTGCGCGAGGGCAACGCGGCCGCGATCGCGCGGCAGGAAGCCGCACTCACGGTGGGCAACTCCGTCTCGTCCGATGCCTACGGCAATATTGCGAAGGGCGACATGGGCTCGTTTCTCCAGCGGATGCCGGGCGTGGTCGGCGAATACGGCGGCTCGGCGGTCGATGCGATTTCGGTGCGCGGACTCTCGCCCGAGTTTACGACGGTCACGATGGACGGCAGCCGTTATGCTTCGGCGAATCCCGACTCCCGCTCGCAGTTGGTGAGCGGGATCGCGACGGGCTCGATCGAGAGCATCGAAGTCATTAAAACGCCGACGGCCGACATGGATGCCGAGTCCCTCGGGGGCGTCGTCAATATGCGGTCGCGCAGCGGCTTCGACCGCAGCAGCCGGGCGATCATTTTCAACGCCTCGGGCTCCTACAACCAGACGATGGGCAAGCACCTCGATCCGGCGGGCAGCGGTCGCAAATATTTCCCCAACTACTCCCTGGACTACTCTGACGTGTTTCTGCTCTTCGGCCGCAAGCTCGGCGTCTCCATCACCGGCGGGTATCAGGAGGTCGGCGACGGACTGCAGACGATCCGCGCGACGTTTGCGGGCGATTGGAACTACACGAGCCCGACGGTCGGTCGCCAGGTAATCTACGCCGACCAGGAGTATCACCTGAACAAGCGCGTCAGTTTCCAGACCAAGTTCGACTACAAGCTGTCGAACGAGTCCTCGGTCTCGTTTACGGCCGGCTGGACGCGTTTCGTGAACGTGATGGACCAGGTGCGCCCGCAATACACCGACAACCTCACGTTCGATACGGCCAACTCCACGTCGGACCTCTGGGTGTTCAGCCGCTCGAGCTACCGTTCGAACCGCGACGTCCGTTACACGCCGAGCGCGCTGTGGAATTTTAATCTCAACGGCAAAACCGCCTTCGGGTCGATCAAGCTCGCGTGGGCGCTCACGTATTCGGATTCGTTCCGGCCGCTCGACCGCATCTCAATCACGGCGCGCAGCAACAATCTCTACTCGTTCACCTACGATCGCCGCAGCAGCAAAGAATTTCCGACACTCACCTTCGGTGGCGCAACGCCCCCGCCCGTGGATCAGTTTACGAACATGCTCTCGATTGCGGTGACCGGCACCCACGAAGACGCCTCGGACAAGATCGCGAGCGCCAAGCTCGATGCCTCGCGCGACTTCCCGCAGTGGAGGTTTCCGGTGAAGCTCAAGACCGGTTTCCGCGTGCGCCAACAGGACCGCGACCGCGATGCCGACTCGATCACCGGCACGCTCGGCGCCGGCGACTACAGCCGCTATCGCGCGACCGTCGCGCATGGCTGGATCGACGGGCGTTATCCGGCGACGCCGATCATCGATGCCAAAGCGGTGTTCCGCGATACCGGGATCAGCTACCAACCGGCCGGCCTGCCGACGCGCCCCGCCGTGCAGTATGTGTATAACGCCGCCGTGCTGCCGGTCACGGCCGCGAATCTCACCACGTCGGTGACGAATTCGCTGCAGAACGACTACCAGACGCGCGAGACGATTCCGGCCGGCTACGTCCAGGGCGACGTCAAGCTGGCGAAGAATCTGCAGATGACCGCCGGCCTGCGCTTTGAGCAGACGCGCGCCGCAATCACGTCGCGCTTCGAAAACACCCGCGCCACGCTGCCCGAGGATCGGTTCGGCACCTTCCGGACGGTCGAGTCGGACTACGTCGATTGGTTCCCTAATCTCCAGTTCCGCTACGAGCCGATCAAACGCTTCACCGTCCGGGCAAACTACTCCACAACGATCGGCCGACCGAAAATCTCCGATCTCGTCGGCCGTTTCTCGATCAACGATCTCGGCCAGACGGTCAGCTTCTCCAACCCGTCGCTGAAGCCGCAGATTTCGAGCAACTACGACGTGAGCCTCGAATACTATTTCAAACCTGTTGGCGTGGTCTCGATCGGCGCGTTTCGGAAGGACATCAAGAACTACGTCACCGCGACGTCGTTCCGTATCAATGGCAACGAATTTGGCCTCGATCTGAGCGACTATGTCGGCTGGCAGGGCAACAGCCGGATCAACTCCGGCAATGCGAAGGTGCAGGGCATGGAGTTCAACTACTCGCAGCAACTGAGTTTCCTGCCCGGGCTGGCGCGCGGCTTCGGGGTGATGGCGAACTGGACGGTGCTGAACAGCGCTGGTGATTACAACGGCGTGGTCACCACGCGGTTGCCCTTTGCGAACAATCTCACCGGTATGCGCCCGCGCTCCGGCAACGCAGGTATCACCTACAACTACAGCCGCTGGGATCTCCGCGTGATGTGGAACTACTCCGACACCTACCTCGCCTCGCTCAACACGGCCGACCCCTCGAGTTCGGAGTTCATCGGCCGCCGCGGGCAGTTCGATTTCTTCGCGCGCTATAAAGTCACGAAGACCATCAACGTCTTCCTCGATGTCATCAATCTGGGCGAAGAAAACCGCGGTCGCTACAGCGGTCTTTACCGTCCCGACCGGCGTGGGCAGACGAACCTCTTCCCGCGCTCGATTTCGGCGGGAGTGCAGGCACGGTTTTAGGGTGAACCCGGTGATGGGAAATCTACCGCAGTGGTGGGCGAGTGCGGCGGCGCTCGTGCTGTTGACGCCCAGTCTGGCGCAAACCGTGCCGCCCGAGCGGCCGCGCAACCGGCCGCCGTCGATGCTCACCGGGCGCGCCCAGTGGGAAAAAGGCGCGGACATGCTGAAGGCCATGAATGTGCCGCCGGCGCCGCCGCTTTCGCCGGAGGAGGCGTTGAAGACCTTCCGCGTTGCGCCCGGATTCCGCCTCGAACTCGTCGCGGCCGAGCCGATGGTGCAGAACCCGGTTTCATTTGAATTCGATCCGGCCGGGCGCATTTGGGTCGTGGAATATCAGGGCTACATGCGCGACATCAAAGGCACCGGCGAGGGCGACGCGATCTGTCGCATTGTGGTGCTCGAAGACACCGACGGCGACGGCCGCGCCGACAAGAGCACGGTGTTTCTCGACAAGCTCGTGATGCCGCGCTCGCTCGCGTTTGTGAAAGGCGGCGTGCTGATTCAGGAGCCGCCGAAGATCTGGTTTTGCGAGGACACCGATGGGGACCTGCGCTGCGATAAGCGCACGGAGGTCGGCAAACTCGGCGTCGCCGGGAATCCGCAGCACACGGGCAACGGTCTCCGCTACGGCATCGACAACTGGCTCCACAACTCCGACGCCACCTCGCGCCACCGGTGGGCCGACGGCAAACTCATCGAGGAGCCGATGCCGCGCAGCGGGCAGTTTGGCGTGTCGTTCGACGAGCAGGGCCGCCACCTCACTTCGCACGAGAGTTCCGCGCTCCACGCCGACCTCATCCCCGGTCACTATCTGGTGCGCAACCGCACACTCGCGGCCATTGCGGCTCGCGGAGGACGCGGCTCGGCGGGCATCGACACCAACATCGCGCGCGACGCGCAGCTTGTTTACCCGATCCGGGTCACGCCGGGCATCACGCTCGGCGCGATGGAACTCCGCGACGACGGGCGCTTGCGCACCTACACGATCGCGTCGGGCACGTGCTTCTACGACGGCGATCAATTTGGCGACGAGGCGCGCGGGAATGTTTTCGTGCCCGAAGCGGCTGGAAACCTCATCGGCCGCCTGAAACTAAAACCTGGCATTCGCCCGCTGGCAGCGCGCTTTTATCCGGAGGAACAGGAATTCCTCGCGTCGACCGACGAGCGTTTTCGGCCGGTGAACGCCCGCGTTGGTCCCGACGGGGCGCTTTATATCGCCGACCTGTATCGCGGCATCATCGAGCACGTTATTTTTATGGTGCCGTGGATCAGCGACCAGGTGCGCGACCGGAAACTCGACGTCGGTCAAAATCAGGGCCGCATCTACCGGCTTGTGCGCACGGATCGTCCGATCGAACGGCGCGCGCCGAATCTCGCGAGTGCCGATACGGCTGCGTTGGTAGCGCACCTCGGCCACGCGACCGGTTGGTGGCGGCTCACGGCGCAACGTCTGCTCGTCGAGCGCGGGGACCCAGCGGCGAAACCGTTGCTCGGCGAACTCGCGTTGCGCGGGCAGAACCCGCTCGGCCGGCTCCACGCGCTCTGGACACTCGACGGGATGGGCGCGTTGGACGTCGAGACGAAGTTTGCCGCGCTCGCCGATCGAGACGAGCACGTGCGCGCGGCGGCGTTTCGCCTCTCCGAAAGCGGCCTCGATACGAAACAGCAGGCCGCGCTCATCGCGAAACTTGCCCGGGCCGCCGACGATCCGAGCGAAACCGTGCGGTTGCAGGCGACTCTCACGGCGAGCGCGTTGAGCGCCGGGCCGGGAGCGATGCCGGTCCTGGCGCGACTCGCGAGGAGTGGGAGCGATCTGCTTTTTCGCACGGCGGCGATGACGGGCCTGCAGGATCGCGAGCTGGATTTTCTCACTCTCTTGCTCGCCGAGTCGCGCGGACGCGCACCCGTGGGTGAACATGAAGGTGCGCTGTTCGGGCTCGCGGTGCACTGTATTCTTGAGGCGGCGAATGCGGAGCGCACGTCGGGTTTGTTTGACGCGATTGCGGCGTCGAGCGGTCCGGGCGACTGGCAACAGCTCGCCCTGCTTGATGCGGTCGCGGCGGTGGTCGTCACCGGCAGGCGCGGCGCGAAAGTGCACGCGCTCGCACGCGAACCCGCGGCGTTGATCAAGTTTGCGCGGGGCAAGGACGCCGCGCTGCGCCAGCGCGCGTATCGCCTGCTGGACATGTTTACGTGGCCGGGCGCGGCGGGGGTGTTGGCGGGAGCGGCGGACGCTGCGCCGCTTTCGCCGGCGCAAACGAAACGCCTCGAAGTTGGCCGCGAGACCTACGCGCAGTATTGCGCACCGTGTCATCAGCCGAACGGCGCCGGCGCGCCGAATCTTGCTCCGCCGCTCGCGGGGAGCGACTGGGTGGCGGGCCCGCCCGAGCGCCTGGCGCGGATCGTGTTGCACGGGCTTTTTGGTCCGGTGCGTGTCAACGACCAGACGTGGAACCTGGCCATGCCCGGCCTCGGCGCGGCCGGTGTGCTCGACGACGAGAAGATCACCGCGGTGCTGAGCTATGTGCGTCGCGCGTGGGGCAATACGGCCGGTCTCGTGGAGCCGTCGCTCGTCGCCACGATTCGACGCGAGACGGCTACGCGCACGCTGCCGTGGACGGCCGACGAGTTGGGTGGCATCGCGGGGGCGGCCCCGGCTGCGACGGCCGCGCGAGTGGCGGCGGCGATGCGTCCGCAACCCTCGGGCGAAATTTTGCTGCCGGCGAGCAAGGCGACCGTTTACGCGCAGAAACTCGGCTACCGGCCCGCGCTCGACGTCTTGGCGCCGTGGACGGTGATCGACGACGTCGTGGAGTGGCGCGTTGAGGTGGCGTCGGCGGGGACATTCGACGTGTGGGTGAATCTCGCGGCCGACGACGAATCGGCGGGCGACTTTTTCGTCGTCGAGACCGAGGGCAGCCGCGCGCGCGGCGAAGTGCGTTCGACGGTGGACTACGATCACTTCCGCGAACAGCCCGCCGGGCGCCTTGCGCTGCGCGCCGGCGTGAACCGCATTATTTTGCACCCCGACGGACCGTTGAAACGGGAACTCGCGGACGTGCGCGGCGTGCGTTTGGCTCCGGTTCAGTCCCGTTGATCTCTCTCCGCCCGAGGCCGATGAATCGAAAATCATTTCTCACCCTGTTCGCCGCCCTGCTGCTCCCGCACGGCCTAGTCGGAGCCGAGGGAGAGCGTCTGCCGAGAGTTTTTCTGATCGGCGGATCGACGATGGCGACGTTCCCGGACGCGCGCCCAGTTGTAGGCTGGGGGCAGATGTTGCCGCGGTATTTCAAACAACCGGAGCAGGTGGTGAATCGCGCGATGAGCGGGCGGAGCACCAAGAGTTTCATCGATCAGGGCTTTTGGGAGAAAACCATCACGGACCTGCGGGCGGGGGATTTTCTCATCATGTGCTGGGGCACGAATGACAGTGCCAACGATCCGGCCCGGCACACGGAGCCGCGGAAGGATTTTCAGGCGAATATCGAGCGGTTCATCCGCGAGATTCGCGCGAAGAGCGCGACGCCGATCATCGCTACGGCAGTGGTGCGGCGCGGGTGGAACGAGCAGGGCGAATTTGTTGAGGCGCCGTCGGAGTATGTGACGGTGACGCGCGAGATCGCCGCGCGGAAAAAAATTCCGCTGATGGAAATGCGCGGCAAGACGGTGGCGCTGGAGAAGAGCCTCGGTGTCGAGGGCTCGCGGGCGCTGCACCTCTACCTCGAGCCGGGAAAATCAAGCTACTACCCGAACGGCTCGAAGGACGATACGCACTACAATCGACACGGCGCGGACCGCGTGGCGGAACTCGCGGTGGAAGAAATTCGGCGGCTCAAGCTGCCGATGACCGCGTGGCTGCGCGACGACGTGGGTCGTTAGGATTTCTCCGTTACTTGAGGTCGCCAAAAGGCCGCCGTTTTTAGAGGCGTTGTCCCGTAATAAGTGACAAATGATTGCGGGGGCGGCTGCGAGGTCGGCTGGGTCGGGGAGAGCGGGCGTTGTTTTTTCGCGGGGTGCCGGGGCGCGCCCGGCACTCGCTGGCACTCGCGACCACCGGGCAAATCGAATCTGAATCGTTTGGGCGATTGGTATCAGTCGCGATAGTCGAGCGGCGGTTTGCGGGTGCCGACCATGGATTCGTATTTGAAATCGGGGCCGCGGCGCTGGGTAAATTCGGCTTTCGCTTTCTTGAGCAGCTCGGGCTGGGTGAAGAGATCGACGCCGGTGAGGGCGAGGGTCTTGGCGGCGACGATCATGCCTTTGAGGCCGATGGTCGTGCCGCCGGCGGCGACGGCTTGCCAACTGTGCCCAGGCGTGCCGGGGACCCAGGTCGCGGCGTTCATGCCGACGGTGGGGGTGGCCCAGCTCACGTCGGCGACGTCGGTGGAGCCGCCGCCGGAGCTGGCGGACTTCGGGTCGAAGGGCATGATCAGTGCGGCAGTCTCGACGGCGGGGGCTTTGCCGAAGAGGGTTTTCCCGATCTTGGCGGCGAAGGCTTTTTCTTCGCCGGTGTAGGAGACGCCGCCGACGGTTTCGTGGTTGGTGTGCATGGCGCGGGCGAGGGCTTCGTTGCCGAGGAGTTCATAGACGCCGCCGGTGATTTCCCATTCGACGGTGGTGCCGGTGCCGAGCGCGGCGCCTTGGGCGGCTTTCGTGACGCGGTCCCAGACGTCGGTGACGATTTGGCGGCTCGGACTGCGGACGTAGTAGTAGGATTCGGCGAAGGCGGGGACGACGTTGGGGGCTTCGCCGCCTTTCGTGATGACATAGTGGATGCGCGTGGTGTCAGGCACGTGTTCGCGCATCATGTTTACCATGTGGTTCATCGCTTCGACGCCATCGAGGGCGGAGCGGCCGCGGTCGGGCGAGGCGGCGGCGTGGGCGGCGGCGCCGCGGAAACGGAACTTGCCGGAGATATTGGCGAGAGAGCTAGAGAGGCGGACGGCGTTGCGGTCGCCGGCGTGCCAGTGCATGACGGCGTCGACGTCGTTGAAGAGGCCGGCGCGGACCATGTAGACTTTGCCGGAGCCGCCCTCTTCGGCGGGCGTGCCGTAGACGCGGAGGGTGCCGCGTTGGCCGGTGGCTTGGAGCCAGTTTTTCAACGTGATCGCGGCGTGGGTGGAGGCGGCGCCGAAGAGGTGGTGGCCGCAGGCGTGGCCGGCGTTGACCTCGGGGCGGGCTTTTTTCTCGGGGTCGGCGGTCTGGGAGACGCCGGGGAGCGCGTC
>CAMBVX010000144.1 GCA_945871085.1 Opitutus sp. GAS368
TCCAAGCAGGCAACCTTCGAACAGTGGGCCAACAATCCCGCGCTGCTCCCGACCGACAGCCGACGCACCCTCGCGCGCACCGCCCTCACCTCTGGCCAGTCGCTCCTCAGCGGCGGCTCGGTCGGCAAGACCGCGCTCCGCACCTACCAGTATCGCGTGAATCTCTTCGGCAACTACACGCTCCCGACGACTCCGCTCAAAGGCCTCCGCCTCGGTGCCGGCGTGCAATACTTCGGCCAACGCGTGATCGGTTCCCCCGTCAACGATCCCGCCGGTTACATTTACACCTCGCCCAAATCCACGACGACCGCCTCCACCGGCTACACCTTCCGCCTGAAAAACCGCCGAACCCTCGATCTGCAGCTCAACATCGCCAACCTGCTCAACCAAACCGACCCCGTGTTCGGCGGCACCGCCGTCTACAACAACTCCGTCGCTCTGCCGAACTACTACTCCCTCCCGCTCCCGCGCACCTTCCGCCTCACCTCCACGCTCGCGTTTTGAGCGAAACCGCACCGCCACGTTGCTCCACCGTCATGTTGTCCTTCCGCCCCCTTCGACCTCGCTCTCTTTCCCTCCTTCTCTCCCTCTCCGCTTCCGCCGCCGCCGCGTCCGCCGCCACGCCTCCACCTCCCGCAGTGAGCCCGTCGACGCCGAACATCGTCTGGATCATCGCCGACGACATGTCGCCAGACACCGCTGCCTACGGTTTGCGCGACGTGAAAACCCCGCACCTTGACCGCCTCGCCGCCGAGGGTCGCCGCTACACGCGCGCCTACGCCACCGCTCCCGTGTGCAGCTCGTCGCGCTCGGCGTTTATCCTAGGCACCTCGCAGATCACCACCGGCCTCCACGCCCACGACGTCGAAAAGCCCCAGCCGCTCCCCGCGCCCTACCACCACCTCCCCGCGCTCCTCCGCGACGCCGGCTGGTTTGTCACGAACGCCGCCGCCCCCGGCACGATGCGCAGCGGTCGCCTCATCACCAAAGCCAAAACCCACTACAACTTCGCCCACGACCCCGCCCAGATGTTCGACGGCAACGATTGGCGGAAACGCCAACCCGGCCAGCCCTTCTTCGCCCAGTTTCAAATCACCGAGCCTCATCGCCCCTTCCCTATTCCGGAAACTTACGACCCCGCAAAACTCGCCGGCCTTACGCTCCCGCCCAACTACCCCGAGCACCCGCTCATGCGCCGCGACTGGTATGCCTACCAACGCAGCGTCGAAACCGTCGACCAACGCGTCGGCGTCATCCTTGCCCAGCTCGAAGCCGCCGGCGTCCTCGAAAACACCCTCGTATTTTTCTTCGCCGACCACGGCCGCCCCATGCCCTGGGGCAAACAGTGGCTCACCGTCGAAGGCCTCCACGTACCGCTCCTCGTGCGCGGCCCCGGCGTCACCCCCGGTAGCGTCGAGCCGCGTCTCGTCAGCCTGATCGATCTCGCGCCCACCGCCCTCGCCACCGCCGCCCGGCCCGCGCCGTCGTGGATGGAGGGCCGCGCACTCCTCGGGACCACGTTCCCCGAGCGCGCGCAGATTTTCGCCGCCCGTGACCGCTGCGGCGACGCCTACGACCGTATCCGAGCCGTGATCACGCCCGACCATATGCTCGTACAAAATTTCTTCCCCGAGGTGCCTCGCTTCAACTGGTCCGGCTACAAAGAAGCCAGCTACCCCGGCCTGCCGCTCCTGCGCGTCTTGCACAGCGCCGGCAAACTCAACCCGCTCCAAGACCTCTGGTGCCAGCCCACGCGCGCCCCCTTCGAGCTCTACGATCTCCGCCGCGACTCCGCGGGCATCCACCACGTCGCCACCGCGCCCGCGCACGCCGCCCTCGTCACGACGCTCCGCCGCAACCTCGAAGCGTGGATCCGCTCCACCGGCGACCGCGGCGCCCTGCCCGACCCCGCCACCGAGCCGAGCAAAGCCGAAATCCAAAAATCCAAACGCGCCGACTACCAACGCACCTGGCAAACCCGCCTCAAAAAATCCGAGCCCACCGACGCCGAGCGCCTCGCGTGGTGGGAAAAATCCTACGGCCTCACGCCCTGATTCTCCACGGAACGCACCAGACTTCAGGCCGGCCGGATCACGCCGCCCCCACTATTCCCGCTTGTTCGCACGACCCGACCGGTTCCAGAATGGAGGGACTCGTTTTCGCTCTTCGTTTTCTTTGCTCCGTCACCAAAATCCAACTCCTCATGAACTCACCTCAATCCCTCATCCGCCTGCGTTCGCTCGCTCTTGGCCTCCTCGCCCTCGGCGGAGCTTTCGCCTCCGCCCTCTCCGCCGCACCGAAAACCCACCCGGACACCACCGGCTGGCAGCCGTTGTTCGCCGCCGATTTTTCTGACGCCGTCACCAAGCCCGGCGACTGGACCGTCGAAAACGGCATGCTCGTCGCTAAAAACAAAGAGACGGTTTGGACGAAAAAATCCTACGCCAACTTCATCCTCGATCTCGAATTCAAGGTCGCGAAGGAATCCAACAGCGGCGTGTTTTTGCGCTCGGGCGACACCAAGAGCGTCCTCGCCGCCCTTGAAATCCAGGTGCACGAAAGTCAGGACAGTGCGCACTACGGCATGGTCGGTGCCATCTACAACGCACAGCCTCCCGCCAAGCCCATGGCCAAACCGGTCGGCGAGTGGAACCGTTTTACCATCACCTGTCAGGACAGCCGCGTCTCACTCGTCTTCAACGGCGAAGAGGTCTGGAACGTCGACCTCAACAACTGGCAGGAGCCGAAGAAAAATCCCGACGGCACCCCTAACAAGTTCGCCAAGGCCCTGAAGGATTTCAGCCGCAACGGCCCCCTCGGTCTGCAAGGCCTCCACGGCAAAGCCCAAGCGCCCGTGTGGTATCGGAATATCCGGATCAAGGAACTGAAGTAAGCGTCGGTCCCATCCCTTCCCGGGAGCGGCGAGCCGCACCGCACCGGGTTCTTCGCGCCCCCGCTCCTCTCGGTCCGCCCCCATGCACCCATTCCACCGCCTTCTCCCCCTCTCTCTTTCGCTCCTGCTCTCCCTCTCCGCTTCCGCTTCCGCGTTCGCGGCCACCCTCCACGCCGCGCCGCCCCCGCGCCCCAACATCGTCTTCATCCTCGCCGACGATCTCGGTTACATGGATATCGGCGCGAACAACCCGCACACGTTCTACGAGACGCCGAACATCGACGCGCTCGCCAAGCGCGGCATGCGTTTTACCCAGGGCTACTCCGCCTGTTGCGTCTGCTCGCCGACGCGCGGCAGCATCATGACCGGAAAATATCCGCCCCGCTTCGGCATCACCGATATTATGCCCGGCATGCGCCCCGGAAAACTCCTCTCTGCGCCTAACGCGGATCACCTCCCTCTCGCTTAAACGAATCGAACACGAGGCTCTGTGCGGGGCACGCGACGCCACCGAAGAACGCGAACGACGCGAGGAGAAGCGGGAGCGCCCTGCGCCAAGAGGAGCGCTGGCCAAGCGTCCGGGTTGGTTCGCGGCGCAGCGGCGGCAGACAACTGCCGAAGCCAAAAAATCCCAGTCCGCCGTCATTTCGGAGTTGGGCCTGGTACATGGGTGCGAAGTGCGACGTGTTCAACTGCCCGGTGCCGGGAAGCTAATCGTCTTATCAGCCGCCGTGGCGCCTGCCGCGCGGCGCTGCACAAAGACCGGCGTGCCGGCCGTGATCAGGTAGCTGTCACGATCCGCCGAATCGCCCACGCGCTGCCAGTGGCCGACGACATTGTTATAGAAGAAATTGTGCCAGCTGGCCCCGCTCCAGACGAACAAGCTGTCGGCGGTGGTCGGATCGCCGGAACCCCGCCAGCCCTGGCTGCGCGTGCCGTCCTGGAGGGCCAGCGCGCCCAGCGTGATGTCCGCGGTCTGCATCGTGGCCAGAAACGTCAGCGCGTTTTCCTCCCGCGCATGAAAGGCCTGCTGCGGCGTGTTGAGCACGCGGCCAATCACGACAAGCTCGAGTGGTGTGCCGCCGCGGCGGGTGATCATGATGCCGCGGTCGGCACGCAGGGGATAGCTGTGGCGGCTTGGATCGGCCGGCTCATCGCTGTCCCGCGCCCAGCGCTGCCACGCGGTGTTGTAATAGAAATTCAACCACGACGCCCCGCTCCATACCTGGACGATGTCGGCCTGCGTCACGTCGGCCGCGCCCTGCACCACCAGCGTGTCGGTGGGTGTTGTTGTACCAAAAAAGGATCCCAGCGTGTCGCCGGGGATGATCTCGAAGCGCGTGCCGTCGGTGCCGGTGGTCAACCCGAGCGTGGCCAGACCGACGCCGTCGTCGGCCACGTAGAGGCGCGTGGCCGTGTTGGCCGGCGGCGTGATCCGAAACGTCCGTCCCGCCTGCGGACCGGAGGTGAGCCGCACAAAATAGGGGGCGGCGGCGGCGGAGAAGGCTCCGGCCGTCCAGCTCGCGGCGGAATTCTCGAGGTAATCCGCGCCCACGCCGGTCAATGCTCCGACGGCGTTCGGGAGGCTGGACGTGTCCGCGTCGAACGGGACCGAAAAGGAACGCGTCTGCCCGGCCGGAACTGCCTGCACGAGGTAGCCGACGGGCCGCGAGCGGACTTCCTGGGCGAGGCCAATGGCGGTGGAGAAGCCCAGGATAATCAGCAGACGGGGGACAACGGTGATTTTGCAGCGGAGACTCATGGGGTGAAAATCAGATTCACGGGCGGACGACTTGGGTGACGGGTGGCGCGAAGCCGCGGCCGGCATCGGAGGCGAAGGGGCCGTTGTCGGCTGCCCTCGCGCAGGGTGCCGAGGAGAGCGGCACTGGGTCGGACTTGGAGGAACCATGGCCAGCGTTGCACGGCCTGAGTGCGGTCGGACCCTTCGCGGCGATCGGCCTGGGCGATGCGGCCGGGCGCGGTCGGGTGCCGCCAGAATGCGCGCCGGAAAATTTCCTCGGGCGAGCGGGCGCTGGCGACGCTTGGGCCGGGACCAGCGGATTTGGTCACCACGGGAAGCTCAGCCGGCTGCGGACGACGGACCAGCTGGCGGATTGACACGAGGCCGCTGACCAGAACCGCAGCGGCGGCAAGAAAGAGTCTCAACTTCCGTTTCATCAGTTGCCGGAGCTGGAGTAGGTGCGGAGGAAGAGCCGGATGTCGGTGACCGTGCGCACCAACTTGTCGAGGGCATCCTGTTCGTTGTTGAGCAGCGTGTTGGCGGGGATGACGAGCTTCCACTGGCTGTTCCACACACTGCGACCGACCAGGCGGGTGTTGGTGAATTCCGAGGGTATCGTGCTGTAGAAGAAGGCAGGGTCGTTGACCGGGCGGAAAGCCTGGTGCTTGCGGGTGATCCAGAACTGCTCATTCACGGTGCCTTGGGGCGTGAAAAACTGGTTGGTGGAGAAGGCGCTTTGTCCGAGATTGAAGGGAAGCGGCATGGCCTGATCCTTGACCGTCCAAGAGCGGACCACCGCGGTGTCGCCGAGGGGGGGCGCGAGCATGCTGTCCTGACCGACGGGGATGAGATAGACGTAGGGAGTGGCGCTGAGGGCGTTGGCGTTGGAGCTGGCGGGCCGGCCGGCGTTGGGCAGGCCGACGGCGTAGGGGTCCATGCCGATGTAGCCGTCGAGGACGACGCCGGTGGAATAGATCTTTGTGGCAAAATTCGAGGCACTGTAGGCGTGGTCGCCGGCAGCAATGGGCCGGCCGAAGAAGTTGACGCCCTGACCGATCGTGGTGCTGAAGGGAATCACGATGCCGGGCACCGCAGTGCCGTCGGGCTTGCGGATGTTGCTGCAATACGTGGCGACGTCGGGGTCGTTGAGGACGTTGCTCATGATGTGCTGCTCCAGCGCCTGCTGCCAGGCCTTGTCGTCCTCGGTGGTGGCGGCATCGGTACGGACGCGGAAGAGTTCCTGGCGCAGCGAGAAAAGCGTGCCGTAGTTGTCGGGGTTGTTGATGCCGAGGCGGGATTTGACGACGGACCAGTCGCTCTGGAGGCGGGCGAGGAGGCTGGCGAGGCCGCCGTCGCCGGTGGTGCCAGTCGTCGCGAGCGGGGCGCCATTGCTGAAATCGCCGAGCGAGCGGGTGCTGATGACGCCATCGATCACCTGCTGACCGGCGGTGGTGCCGAGCAGGCCGGTTTCGTAGTCGTAGCTCTGCACGGCGAGGTAGGTGTATTGGGCGGCGAGGTCGTAGAGCGACTGGTATTGGGCGAGCTCTTCGTTGCGGAAAGCACGGTAGGTCAGGTCGCGGGTGCGGTAGCCCTGGATGACGGCGGCCGCGCGCTGACGGAAGATTTCACGCTCGTCGAGGATGTGGCTGCACTCCGCGAGGATTTGGGAAACGCGCTCGTTGGCGCGCTGCAGTTCGGCGAGGCGGCTTGAGATGGTATATTCGGTGGCGAGCACCTGATTGAGGAGCCGCTCGAATTCGACGACGTGCTGATGGTCCTGATTGTCCCAATTATACTGGGCCATGATGCCGTCGGCTTCGCCGTTGAGGGCGTCGGCCCGGTTGTTGAGGACGGCAGAGGTGACTTTGGCGATCAACCCGGCCTGTTCCATGGCTTGCTTGGCGAAGGCGCCCGCCAGTTGGAGTGCGCCGCGGGCCGGTGCGGTGGCGTCATTGGCCGTGCCTACAGCCGTCGGCAAAGACTCCGCCACGGCATCCTTCAGTTCTTTGATCGTCAAAGCGTGCGCCTCGGTTTCGCCGACGTAGAAATCGAGCACGACGGCGGCGGCGCTGGCGGCGGAGGCAATGAGCTGTTTGTCCGCCGCGGCGGCATTGGCGTCGGCGTAGCTGGTGCGAAATTCGGTGAAGAGCTGATAGTCGCGCTCGAACTGCCGCATGAGCGCGCTGAGGGTATTGGCTGAATCGCGGGCTTTGACCTGGGCCTGATAGACGTCGAGGAGGGCGCTTTGGAGGCTGCCAAGCTGGCTGCGCGAGCCCGTGCCGGCGGGAGCGAACTGCATGATACTGCTGGGCGAAAGGGAATACGTGCGGTCGGTGTAGTGCAGCGGGTCGTGGAGCTTGTTGTAGGCATTGTCGAGCGACCACTCGACGAAGGGTTTTATCTCGATCGGTTCATGGAAGCTGATGCTGACATTCGACTGGGTGTTCACCAAGGTGGAGGGCTGGTTGATGAGCCAGTAGTGGTAGAGATCGGGGCCGGTGTAGCCTTGGGCGTAGAGTTTGCCGGGGCCGATATCGCCGGCGTAGGGCCTGCCGAAGAAGGTGGTGAGCTTGTATTCGTAAGCGCGTTCCTGATCGTTGACGGCATTGTTGTAGTCGCCGAGGGTGTTGTTCTGGTTGCGCAGGGTGCGGTTCATGACGCAGGCGCGGTCGAAGGCGGCCTTGGCGTTGAGCGAGGCCTGGACGGCCCGGGCGTAAATCTGGTCGAAGTGAGACTTGCCGGCTTTCAGCTCGGTGGGGGAAATGTCGAAGGCGATGGCGTCCTTGGCGAGGCCCAGCGGATTGAGGTGGACGCACTGGTTGTCGTGCGTGAGCTGGATGGCGACGGCGCTGGAAACGAGCTCGGCGATTTCAGGCACCGTGGTGCGGTCGATGATCTGGATGCCGGTGTGCTGCGGGTTGGTGTCCTTGTCGAGCAGCATGGCGTTGGCGTTGACCCAATTGAAATAGGCGCCTTGGCCGCCGCGGGCCGCCCATTCATCGGTACCCCAGGAGCGAGTCCCTTTGGTCGTGGAGTTGTATTTGCCGTCGCGCTGATGGGACCAGCCGACGGAAGGATCGTCGCGATAGGCTTTGCGCGCGGTGATGTCGAGCGTGCGGGCGGCGATCCGGGCGACGGCGGCGGCGGCGGCGGCGAACTTGCGCTCGTCCTGATAATCGACCTGCACGGTCTGGCCGAGCACATCGACCGACTCGGTGCGCGGCGTCCAGGTGAAATGAGGCGACGCGAGCAGCTTATAGTAACCGGTCAGGGCGGTGAGGTAGTGGCCGTAGGCGTCACCATGACCCTGCGGGAACATATACTGGGCGTCGGCGGCGTCGACGGTGCCGTTGGTGGTCGGGCTGCCGGACTTTTCCCTGATGTCGTAGTTGATGGCGTAGATGGACTCACCGGAGTTGATGCCATTGGTGTAGTTCCAATACATGCGATTGTAGGCCGGGGCCACGGTGACTTTGGGGCTGAGGAAATCGTCGCGACCGCGAAGGAGGGCGAGTTCCTCGTCGATGAGCGTGGGGACCTGGCCTTCAAAGGAGAAGCGGGAGGTGCTGACGGTGCCGGTTGAGCTTTTACCGTCGATGGCGATAGTGGGGTTGTCGGCATCGTCGGAGGCTTCATTGCCGAGGGTCATGTAGAGGTCGTTCAGATAGCCGGCGGTGAGGAGGAGCGTGTCGTTGGTGCCGGGGTCGTCGTAGCCGGCGTCGATGCTCATGCTCTTGGCGCGGTTGAGGAGCGTCTCGTAGATTTCGATCAGGCCAAACGCATTGAGGTTGTTCAGATTCAGGGCGACGTCGCCCTCCCAGCGTTTGCCGGCCTGGGTGAGGATGGAGACATCGGTGGAGACGGGGTTGTTGTAGAGATCGTCGGTGCGCTGAGTGAACGGGTTGATGCCGTCGAGGGCGCGCTTGATCCAGCTCTCGACGAGCTTCGGCTCCATCCAGCGGCTCCACGGAGTGCCCCCGACGAGGGTGGCGGGGGCCGTGCCCGCCTTGGGCCGGTAGCGCAGGGTGAAATAGTTGTCCGAGAAAACGAGCAACGGATTGCCGAGGGGCGAGGAGGCCGCGCCACCCACGACGACCGTGTTGGAAAGGGGGTAGCCGCTGGTGGGAGTCCTGATCCAAGGCGAGCCGGCGGCGGCGACCTTGTCCGTCTCGACGGACGCATCGAAGCGGAAGTTGCGGGAGGCGGTCGCGTTGGCATCGGCCGAACTGTACAGGGCGACTTCGATCCGGTTGTCGCCGACGAGGAAGTAGGTCGGAGCGACGTAGTATTGGTTCGGGAGCGGGTTACCGACCGTGGAGAGTCCGGTGCGCGGACCGGTTGGCGTGAGCCCCTCCGGCACGGCGATGCCAGCGGGCAGGCGGGATGCAAGGGCGGGAGTGCCGTTGACGTAGAGAATGAAGCCATCGCTCGTGTCGAGGTCGGCGCTGAAGACGACTTGGGACGGGATGGAACCGGAAAAATTGAGGGGCGTGACCGACTTCACGACGACACCGGGTAGTCCGGAGGAGGCGTTGTAGGAGGAGTCTTTGACCTTAAACGATTGCGGGAAGAGGTATTGAGTAGTCGGGTACGACGAGGGCAGCGGCGCCGCTGGATTACGGGCCAGTAGCCACAGATTCTGATTTGTGCCCACGGGGAGAACTGTGGCCATCGAGTAGTCGTAGGTCGGCGGGACGACGCCGTCCACCGGTGCGGAGTAGCGCCACTCGAATTCGTAATTCTCGGGGTGCGCGGCGAAGTCGCCGCTGTGCCGGAGGGTGGACTGCTCGTCGAGGGGGTTGGAGGCAGGGAGGTTCTTCAGGTCGCCGGTGTAAAGCTGAGGCACCACCTTGACGATTTTGACGGATACGGGGTCGCCGATGGGGGTGAAGGCGTAGCCGTTGCCAAAGAGCAGCGTGGCGTAGCCGCTGCCGCTGCCGGTGGCGGTGAGGGCGTAGCTATCGACCGCAGTATCGGAGGAGGTGACGACGGCAAGATCCGTGGAACCGACGGTGACGGTCTTGGCGGAGTCGGGAATGTAGGTGCCCCGCCGGTTGGGGTCTTCCTTAAAGGTTTCGACCTTGGTCGAGAGGCTGTCGATCGCGATGGACCATTTCTGGTAGTTGGGGTCGTTGCTCGCGACAATGCCCTTGAGCGAGGCGACCTCGTCGGGGCTGAGGACGTTGAGATAAACAAAGTCCTCGCCCGCAATTTCGTCCACGAACTGACCGATCAGGGTGAGGCCGCCGACCGCGCTGAGGGTGGGATCAAAATAGAACCGCTGCTGGAGGTGGGGCGGCAGGAGCTGGAAGTAGGTCTTGCCGTTTTGCGCGGTGGTGGCGGCGGAGGCAGGAATTGCCGTGAGGCCGACGCTGGGGTTGTCGAGCAGGACGGTCTTGGCGCGGGTGGGATCGTGCAACGTGACACTGGCGGCGCTGGTGCCGGCCTGGGCGATGGACTGCTGATAGAAGACGACGCCGCTGGTGTTGCCGCGGACGGAGGGAAGGCCGTGGTTGGGGAGCGTGAGGGTTTCGCCGACGCTCATGGTGGGAACGCTCGTGGGCCAGACCGGCCGGTAAACGACCGTGAGCGGCGTACCGGTAACGGGGTCGTCGACATAAGTTCCGCCGGTGCCGATCGCACGGAGGTAGGGAAGCACGGTGCCCTCGGCGGGCTGGGTGCGGCCAGGAATAAAGAAGCCGGCGCGCATCGTGTAATACCATTGCATGCCGAGTGCGGGCGTAGCGTTGGCGTGGGGACCGCGATAAACCCAGTCGTAACCCTTGCGGTCCTTGAAGGTAAATTTCTGATACGTGGCGGGGGCGCCGGAAGCGAGTGTTTCGGGCGGGCCGCTGGCGACCTCGAGGTTGCGACTGAGACCGGTCGCGGAGTCAATCGGCAGGGGCAGCCTCGGCAGCGGCATGGGAGAATTGAGGATCGAGCCGGCCGTCCACGGATAGTCGAAGGTGAACCCGTCGCCCTCTCGCTTGACCTCGTAAACGGCCATGGCGGGACGCTGGTCGGTGGGATCGGTGTAGTGGATAAGGACGCGCGGGAGGGAGCTGAAGGTGGAGTAACTGGTGCCGGTGGTAACGTTGAGATCATCGCGGAGGGCATACGCGCGACCGCTCAACAGGAGGGCGTGTTCCTCGTTGGGATTGTAGCCGGTGAGGCTGGCGTCGTTCTGCACGTAGATGGAGCCGGCGCTCTGGCCGGAGGGCAGGTCGCCGGTGCCATTATTGGAGGCAAGGATGATGCGCTTGGTTTCGCTGCTGCGATAGCTGACGGTGTAGCTGCCGACTTTGGCGGGAGTGTAGAAATCGGCGAACTCACTGGAGGGCGCGGCGACTTTCTTGAACCACCAGACCCGGAGCTTGGTGGCGCCGCCGGGCAGGGCGTTGACCGGAATGATCGCGCCCCTTTCGGCGGCGGCGACGCCGGCGGAGAAGGGATCGACGTAGGCCGCCGGCGCATAGGCCGTGCCGCCGGCAATGTAGCCGGCAACGCTGTAATCGGAGGTCGGCGGAGCAAGGCGGTCGCCGACGAACACGGAACCGGAAAGGGCGGGGCTGCCGTCGCCCTCGAGGTAGCCACTGCTGTCTTCGTCGGCCTTGGTCATGAGACGGACATACCAGATGCCGCCATTGTCACCGGTGAATTTGAGCAACACCCGGCTGAGCTGGTCGCCGGAAAGATTCACGAGCAGACGCTGGCTCGTGGAGTCGAGCACGGCTTCATCCTGCTCGAGATCATCCTGGTAAATTACCGTCGGAATCTTGCCGCCTTCAAACTTCAGGCCAGTCCCGGTGGCGGCGGAGCTGCCATTGTGCGCGACGGTGTAGTGGGCGAACGCGGAGACATTGGATGGCCAGACCTGGAGGTATTTGTGGAGCGACTTGGGCCAGTCGAGCTTGAGACCGGGGGCATTGCCGGAAGGCGGGGGGATGCCGGCATCGAGCTCCTCCAGCCAGTAAAAGACCACCTGGTCCTCGATGTAGTTTTCATGTTCGGCGTAGTAGGCGACCGTGCCGTCGGGCCGCG
The DNA here is from genome assembly GCA_945871085.1 of Opitutus sp. GAS368. Lineage (GTDB taxonomy): Bacteria > Verrucomicrobiota > Verrucomicrobiia > Opitutales > Opitutaceae > GAS368. The sequence continues at coordinate 11,676 of CAMBVX010000144.1, forward strand.
TGGAACTGCCATAGTAGGTGACGGAGCTCGACGAGGAGTTGGTCACCGGTTGAGCGAGCAGCAGTCGGTTTTCGGGACTGGGCCGGAGTTCGTCGCCTAGATTGACGGTGAGGATCGTGGCCGGGGCGGCTTGGGCGACGGCGATGATATCCGCTCCGAGGAATTCATGGAAGCCGTCCTCTTGCACGGCCCCGAGGTATTCCACCATGAGGCGACCGGTGGCATTGTAGGCGTGAATCTCGCGGCGGCCATTGGTGTTCTCGAACCACACGGTGCGGAGTTCGGAGACGGGCCGGGCATTGGGGTCGGCCGGCACGGAGTTGCCGACGGAGACAAACTCCGTGCCGACGGTCGCCGGGAAGACGTTGGTGTAAACGGGATTCACCGTCACGATGCGGCCGCTGGGAATCAGGACGCACGGGGCGTTGAAGCTCTTCTCTGTCCAGTAGAGCGTGCGCACCGGGTTTTGGGTGGCGGACGAGACGGCGAATATCTCGCGGACGAGGATGTAGTTGTTGTTGCCGTCAGGCACGCGGGACCGCCACCAGAGGGTGACCTGACCGGATTCGCTGGCAAAGACCTGCTTGGCGTGGGGGCTGTAGTAGAAATGCTCGTAAACGCCGGAGGCGAGCGCGGGAATAATGACATTGCCGGTGTTGGCGACGGCGACTCCGGTGGAGTCTTTCAAGGGCTGGCCCGAGGGATTGATGACCACCTCGGCGGCGCGCACCGGCTCAGCGCGCCAGAAACCAGCGGCGGGCGTGACCGTGGCCCCGAGGGTGTCAACGTAGGTGGCGGGCGGCGTGATCCGATCGCCCAGGAAATAGCGGGGCACGCCCGAGGAGAACGTCATGCCGAGGCTGGCACGCTGGAGGACAGCGACAGTGGATGAGGGATAGCGCGAGGTGAGCGCACTGGCGTTGGAGATGGGGCCGGCGGAGCCGGAGGTTTCGACGACGTTGGCGAATTGGGGCGTGGTCGCGGGGTTGCCGGACGGGGTGCCAGTGGGGCCGATGGGGATGCCGCCGGGGCGATAGCTGAGGTTGTTGGCGGCCGTGATCTTGACCTCGTATTGCGCGTGGAGCGCGGTGGCCGAGACACAGACGAGCGCGCCCATGAGCAGGAGGCTGCGGAGGTGGCGGGCGGGACTCATGGGGACGGAGGCGAAGATCGGAAACCGGAGTTCGGAGATCGGCGGATCGATGCTCAGAGCTTGATGATAAAGTTCACGTTGGCGTTCTTCGGCCGCGTTTCCGTGCCGCCGTTTGTGCCGGTGGGCACAGCGTAGGACCAATTTTCGTCAGCGCCGTTGGTGTTGTTGATGGTGGGAAGATCATAAGGGCCCCCTTGACCGTCCATGGGCAGCGAGTGGTTATGGGCCGCAAACATGTCGCCCTGGACGCTGCCGACGAGGTCACCGACGGCACCGCCGGCGTTCATCGCGGTGCGGGCGGCGCGGTCCGGATCGAGGCCCACGCCACCGTCGCGGCCGCGGAGAAAACGGCCGCGGAAGTCGGGCACGCGGAAGTTGGTGCTGTCGCCGTAACCGAAACGGGTGCCGACGACGGCAAAGAGGGCAGAGTAGGTGGTGCGGTTGAGAAAAGTGCTGTCGCACAACTGCCAACCGGGGGGAGCGGCGTCTCCGGCGAAGGCGAGGATGGTGCCGGTGGGGCAGAGGGATTGCTGCACGGCGGCGATCAGTTTGCCGAGATCGACGGCATTGTTGGCGATCTTGCCGGTCGTGACGGCGCCGTCGGCGAGATCGGCGGTGGCCACACCGCCGTCCACGATGTCGATGCTCGCGACGGAGTTGTCGGCCAGGCTGGCGGAGGTGACGGCACCGGCGGCGATCTTGGCGGTGGTGACCGCGGAGTCGGCCAGCTTGGCCGTGGTGACGTTGGTGTCGGCGAGTTTGACCGTAGTGACCGAGGCGTCACCGAGTTTGGCCGTGGTAACGTTGGCATCGGCCAGCGTCGCGGTGGTGACGGCGAGGTTGGCGATTTTGGCGGTTGTCACCTGGGCCGCGCCGATTTTGTCGGTGGTGACGGCGGTGTCGGCCACCATGGCGGTGCTGAGCGCGCCGGAGGCGAGGCCCTCGGCGACTTTGGCGCGAAACGCATAGGCGGCGGCGGCAATCTGCTGGCGGGGGGCAATCTCGGGATCCGCGGCGCTCGTGCCGTCGTCCACCGTGAGGCCGAGATAGACCGTGCCGGCAAAGATCGACGAAAGACTGGTGAGGGTCGCCGGCGCGCTCGGGCCGGGGAGGCCGGAGAGGCCCGTGCCGTTGCCGATGAGCACGCTGAAGTCTCCGCCTGAGAGGGTGACGGTCTGCGACTCGGCGTAGAGCAGCGTGCCGCCGGTGCTGGCGTTGTAGAACTTGAAGGTGACGGTGCGGTTGACCGGGCTGCTGTTGCCGATCGCCACGCCACTGCTATCCGTCACGTGAGCCTGGTAGCTCAGCAGGGTCGGGACGCTGGAAGTCTGCGCGAGGGCGACGGCGGAACCGGCGAGGAGCAGGAGGGCGGCGAGGAGTGATTTCATGGGCAGAAGGATTGCGGGGGGACGGGCGCGAAGGGGGCGTTTACAGGGTGGTGGTGTCGATGGCGGCGACTTCCGAGACGCGACGCATGCCGAAGGCACCGCCAACCGTCAGGGGCTGCCGGTTCAGACCGGTGATGGTCTCGGCATAGGTGCCGCCGTAAACCGTGGTGCCCCACCCGCTGACGGTGCTGCCGTCGGGGGGCGCAGCGGTGAAGGTAAGGGTGACGACACGTGTGACCGTGTAGCTCTCGACGCCGGCGCCCAGCGGCTGAAAGCGGGCGTCGAGGTTGTCGTGGTCGGGGTGATACGTGTGGACGAAGGGATTCGTGACGTCGTCGAAGGGCAGCGGGATCGTATAGGTGAGCGTGCGGCCGATGGCAAAGGCGCCGGTGCCGGAGATCACGCGGTCGAGCGGCATCTGGCTGGAGACCAGCCGGAGGGCATCGGACTTGGTGTCGGCCCAGAGGCCACCCTCATGGGTGCAGATGCCCGGCGCATGACCGGTGGCGGCGAGATTGCCGACAAAGGCCTGGGACAAGACGCGGGCGACGCCCGCATCGTCCACATGAATGATGAGCCGAAGCGGGAAGGCGCGCGCCGTGGTGGCGCCGGGACTGCCGACCACGGTGCTGACGACGGACTTGACGCTGACCTCACCGATCCAAAGACCGGCGGGCGTGGCTTTCTGGGCGGTGACGGGGAGGAACACGTCGGTGAGATGGGCGGAGTCCTTGATGCGGAGCAGTGAGGCGTAGAGTGCGCTGGCAGACCCGGTGAGCTGGCTGCGATCGATGCCGAACGGCAGGTCGAGTCGACCGTTGGCCGCGATGGTCACGCTGAAGCTGCCAGTAATAGGGGTCTCGGTGTAAGCGCCGGTGGTGCTGTCGAGGACGCGGCGAGTGATCGGCACACCGCCGGTGACGCCGGTCTGACCGGCGGGAGCGGGCTCGGAGGCCTGGGTGGAGACCGTGAGCGTGACGGCCACGTTGGAACGGTTCATGAGGCCGACGGTGAGCGCCACGGCGGTGCGCCCAAAGTCGAGGCCGGCATTGCTGGGCAGCTCGTATTCGATGAGGCCGGTGAAATCGCCGACGGTGGCGGCTTGGAACCAGTAGGCGGAGTTGCGATCGACCTTTTCGTTACCGAACGAAGTGACTTCGATGGGATTCAACGCGCTGAGTTCGCCGCCGATGTATTTGTAGACCTTGGTCGGCGTGGTGATGGCGACCGGGAAGCTGGCAAAATAGTTCGCGAAGGTGGACGTCGAGGTGCTGGGGTCGGAGGGAAAGCCGAGGAAGTTGGCGCCCGTGATGAGCCAGGTGGCATTGGGCGGCTGCGGTTTTTGGGCGA
>CAMBVX010000145.1 GCA_945871085.1 Opitutus sp. GAS368
CGCCGCCAAAATGACCGCGCCAAACATTATAGCCCCCGTTTTTACCCGAAAGTGGCCGTTTTGACCCCGCCTATCTCCTCCACGGCAACCCGGTTACCGCACGTTCACCAATGGAAATCTTGCCTGCCTCCGTTTTGGGACCGGCTCTAGGTACCGGGGGCGAGGGTGACGAGGACGGCGGCGTCGCGGGAGGCGGTGGCGAGAGGAGACGCGCCGAGTTGAGTGCGCGTGATGGCGAGGTCGACGGCGTTGGAGTTGGCGGACCAGCCGTGATTCGTGGTGAGGAGCGTGTCGTCGCTCGTCGTGAGCGTGAGCACGGGATCGGCGAGGGTGGCGGCGAGACCGAAGCCGGCGAGCGCGGGGCCGACGCCGCGGCTGAGGGAGCGGCCGGGTTGGTCGCCGCGCACAATAAAACCGGCGAGGGCGAGGCCTGCGCCGGGGCCGACGTAGGCGCGGGCGGAGAAATTTACGAGGCGGTCGCTCATGGTATCGGCTGCATAGATTTCCACAAGGGCGGTGCCGGCGCGGCTGGCGGTGTCGGTGAGCGTCGCGGTGTAGGTGGCTCAAGTGAGTGCGAGCTGGAGCGCGGTGTCGGCGCGGCCGGCGGCCAGCGGGAAGGCACCGAGGCGGGTGAAGAGACTCGGCGGCGTGGCGGCGTCCCAGCGATCGTTGCGAGCGAGCGGGAGTTGCGCGGCGAGGCGCGCCGGCTCGTCGAGCGGGACGGCGCCGAGCTCTCGAGCGAAGATCTCGTGGTGGGCGGACCCGCCCTCTCGTTCGTAGGCCCAGAAAGCGGCCCACCGCGCGGCGGACAGTGGGAAGAGATTGGGCGCGTGGACGGGGGGGATTCGGCGGGTCTTAGCGGATACCGTCGAGGAGCGCTTCGTTCCACCAACGCGCGCCGCTCTTCGTCGTGAGATCGGCGGTGACCGTGATCGTCGCGGGGCTGCTGCTGATCGCCCTGGACGCATGGCCGAGCAGGACGGTGTAGGCGCCGGCATCGATCGGTTGGACGCGATCAAGTGCGGGGGTGGCGCGGGATTGTCCGGCGACGATCGCGCCGTCTTTACACCAAAGCTGCACGGGCAGCGGCGCACCGTGGCCGACGACGCTGAAAGAAACGCGCGTGTCTTTGACCGCAGTGGTGCTGAGCGGCTGGACGGTGATCCCCGGCGGGGTCGCGCCGCCCGGTGAAACGGGGTTGGGCTGACCGCGCGCCGAGCGCGGCCACCCGAGGAGCACGCTCAGCGCGCAGAGTGCGCCGAAGGCGAACCGCCCCGCGCGCTGAAAATCATTTTGCCCACCGCAGGCTTCCCTTGAAGCCTTCGACGTCTTTCTTTGCCCCCGCGACGGCGGCGGCCCCGCCGGGTTTGCTGGGGTCGACGGAGGTTTGGGCGAGGGCGAGGGCAACGTGGCCGGCCACCGGTTTGACGATTGCGACTACGAGTGGGCCGTGGCTGAGAGTAGCGAGCACGCCGAGGACGATCGAAAGTGGTTTCACGGAGCAGAGAACAGAAGCGTGGACCGAGGTGGTGAAGCCGGGGTACGGCAAGCCCCACAATTTTTCTTAAAACCCTCTTGCGCGACGGAGACGGGAAGCCAACTCTGCGGGGGACTTTATCTCCCGCTTCATCCCTCCACCATGGTCACATCTCACAACGAACTCGGCTATAATGGCAAAATTGAGGGCGAGGTCATTGTTTCGCGGGCCGATGCGGTGATTAACTGGATTCGCACCAATTCGGTGTGGCCGATGCCGATGGGTTTGGCCTGCTGTGCCATCGAACTGATGGCGGTGGGCAACGGGCGGTTCGACATCGCGCGTTTCGGAGCGGAAGTCATGCGGTTTTCGCCCCGTCAGGCCGACTGCATGATTGTAGCCGGCACAGTGACCTACAAGATGGCTCCGGTCGTGCGTCGCATCTATGACCAGATGACCTCGCCGAAGTGGGTCATCGCGATGGGTGCCTGCGCCAGTTCGGGCGGGATGTATCGGAGCTACGCGACTTTGCAGGGGGTGGATCGGATTATCCCGGTGGATGTATATGTGAGCGGGTGCCCTCCTCGTCCGGAGGCGTTGCTCGACGCGCTGATTAAGTTGCAGGCCAAAATCAAGACCGAGCGTTCGGCCAGCGAACTGTTCACCGCCTCCACCTGAGCCGGCGGCGCGATTACTATTAACCATCACGATGTCCGCTTCCGTTGACGCCATCACTTCCCTCAAGGGCAAGTTTCCCTCGGTCACCGATCGCCTGAGTAGCGATTGTCCGGCGGTCAACGTGCCGACCGGTGAACTCATCGCGGTCTTGCAGGCGCTGCGTGATGAGCAAGCGTTTGATTTGTTGTCGGACGTGACGGCGATCGATTGGGCCGAGGGCGCTTCCCCGCGGTTTACGGCGGTTTACCACCTCTATTCTACGACGTCGCACGCGGCGATTCGCGTGGCCACGCCCTGCACCGGTGACGATGCCGCGCCGACGGTCCCGAGTGTGGTGCCGCTGTGGCCGGGGGCCAATTGGCACGAGCGTGAGGCCTACGACATGTTTGGCATCAAGTTCGAGGGGCACCCGGATCTGCGGCGCATCTTGATGTGGGATGGTTATCCCTACCATCCATTGCGCAAAGAATTTCCGCTCGCCGGGATCGAGACGGCGCTTCCGGATATCGAGGTGGCCGAGGAAACGAAGGCCAAGGTGATCGCCGCGCCGATGATGGGTGGACCATTCGTTGCTTCTGCTGGAGAGATGAATCTTACCGAGGCGGAGCCGCGCGCCAAAGACGAAAGCTGGAGCGAGCGCTCCGCGAAACCCGGAGCCTGATTTACCGACGCCATGGCCACTGATTTTGCTTTTCCAGACAGCGCGGCGAAAGCCGCCGGCGCCGAGCAGGAATTCGCGCCGGAGAAAATGTCCCTTTCGATGGGGCCGTCGCACCCGTCCACGCACGGAGTGTTGCGCCTCCAGATGGAACTCGACGGCGAGGTGCTGACGAAGTGTGACCCGGTCGTCGGCTACCTGCATCGTGGTGACGAAAAGATCGCGGAAAACATGACTTACAACCAGTTCGTGCCCTACACGGACCGGTTGGACTACCTCGCCCCGCTCGCCAACAACATGGCCTACGCGATCGCCGTAGAGCGACTCGCGAAACTGGACGTGCCCGCGCGTTGCCAGGCGATCCGCGTCCTCACCGCCGAAATGGCGCGCGTCTCGGCGCACCTCATGGGCCTCGGCGCCTTCGGTCTCGATGTGGGTGCGTGGAGTGTGCTCGTGCACTCGCTCAATCAGCGCGAGCATCTCTACAAACTTTTCGAAGAACTCACCGGCGCGCGCTTCACCACGAGCTACACCCGCATCGGTGGCGTGAGTCGCGACATTCCGGACGGCTGGCTCGGCCGCGTGATCGCGTTCTGTGACCAATTTGAACCTGCGCTCGAGGAAACCCTCTCGCTCCTCACGCGAAACAAAATTTTCCAGGATCGCACCGTCGGCGTCGGCATCATCACCCAAGCCGACGCGGTGGCCTACGGTCTCACCGGGCCGAATCTTCGCGGCTCCGGGGTCTCGCTCGACCTGCGCAAGGACAAACCCTACTCGGGCTACGAGCAGTATGAGTTCGACGTGCCCGTCGGCTCGAAGGGCGATTGTTACGACCGTTATCTTTGCCGGGGCGAAGAGATGCGCCAGTCGGTGCGCATCATCCGCCAAGTCGTCGCGAAATTCCCGGGTGGCGACTGGTATGCGAAGGATGCCCGCAAGATTTTCGCGCCGCCCAAGGACAAAATTCTCACCTCGATGGAAGAGCTGATTCAGAATTTTATGATCGTCACCGAGGGGCCGCAGATCCCGGCCGGCGAAGTTTATTTCGAGGCGGAGAATCCCAAGGGGGCCCTCGGTTTCTACATCGTGAGCAAAGGTGGCGGCGTGCCGTGGCGCATGAAGATCCGCTCCCCGTCGTTCTGCAATTTGTCCATCCTCCCGAAAATTTGCGTCGGCACGATGATGTCCGATGTCGTCACGCTGCTCGGCTCGCTCGACTTCGTGATGGGCGAATGCGACCGCTAATTTTTCCGCGAATCCAGCTCGATGAATCTCCAGCCCGCCACTCTCCAAAGTATCGACGAGGTAATCACGCATTACCCGGCGGACCAGAAGCGCAGCGCCACGCTTCCGTTGCTGCACCTCATCCAAGAGGACATCGGCTATTTGCCGCCAGAAACCTGTGAATGGGTCGCGACGAAACTGGGACTCCAGCCGATCAACGTCCTCGAAGTGATCACGTTTTACCCGATGTTTCGGCAGAAGCCCATCGGCCGCCGCCACATCAAAGTCTGCCGCACGCTTTCCTGTGCCCTCGTGGGCGGCTACAAAACCTGCGAACAGTTCGAAAAGGAATTCAACACGCACCGCGGCGACATCTCGCCCGACGGCGAGGTGACGATTGATTTTGTCGAGTGTCTCGCGAGCTGCGGCACCGCCCCCGTTGTCCTCATCGACGACGACCTCCACGAGAAGGTCGACTGCGCGAAAGCGAAACAGCTCAGCGATCAGATCAAAGCCGAGGCGAAAAAACGCTAACCACCATGGCCGCTCCTGCTCAACGCCGCATCATTTTCCAGCACATCGACGAGCCCGGTTACTCGAACGATCTCGCCTGCTATGTCCGCAATGGCGGATACGAAGTTCTTAAGAAATCCGTGACCCGTCCGCCCGCCGAGTTGATCGACGAAGTGAAAAAATCCGGTCTCCGCGGTCGTGGCGGCGCGGGTTTCCCCTGCGGCGTGAAGTGGGGTCTCGTCGACCGCAAGAGCGGCAAACCGATTTACCTGATCGTCAATGCCGACGAGTCCGAGCCGGGCACTTTTAAGGATCGCTACATCATGCATCAGGACCCGCATCAGTTGATCGAGGGCACGATGATCTCGTGTTTCGCGAACAACGTGAAGCAGGCCTATATCTACATCCGCGGCGAGATGCCGCATGGCGCGCGCATCCTCGAAAAAGCCATCGCCGAGGCCCGCGCCGCCGGCTTCGTCGGCAAGAACATCCTCGGCACGACTTATTCCTGCGACATCTTCGTTCACCGCGGCGCCGGCGCCTATATCTGCGGCGAAGAGACCGGTCTCATCGAGTCGCTCGAAGGCAAACGCGCCAATCCGCGCATCAAGCCCCCGTATTTCCCCGCCGTGCTCGGTCTCTACCAGTGCCCGACGATCGTGAACAACGTCGAGACGCTGTGCCACGTGAAGTATATCGTGGAGCACGGCGGCGACGCTTACACGAAGGTCGGTACGCCCAATAATACCGGGACGCGCATTTTCTGCGTGAGCGGCCACGTGCAACGCCCCGGCTACTACGAATTCGAAGCCGGCAAGATCACACTGGGCCAGCTCCTCTACGAAGTTTGCGGCGGCCCGCTCCCTGGTCGCACGTTTAAAGCCGTCATTCCCGGCGGTTCCTCCGCGAAAATTCTCCGCTTCGGCGAACGCTTCAAAGGCAAACGCAAGGTTGGCGCCGAGATGGTCGACTACGATTGGGGCGTCGAAGATGTGCCGATGGATTTCGATTCGCTCGGCATGATCGGCACGATGGGTGGCTCCGGCGGCGTGATCGTGATGGACGACACCGTCAACATGGTCGAGGCCCTCGCGAACATTAACGCGTTCTACTCTCATGAGAGCTGTGGCCAGTGCACGCCGTGCCGCGAAGGCTCGTTGTGGATGAAAAAAATCACGACGCGTATGGTCCACGGCCAGGCCCGCAACGAAGACGCTGCGCTCCTCAAGAGCGTCGCCGACCAGATTCCCGGCCGCACCATCTGCGCGTTTGGCGAGGCTTGCTCGTGGCCGACGCAGAGCTTCATCGCGAAGTTCGGCGATGAGTTTAAGCAGTATCCCGAGACCAAAAAAACCGCGAAGCCCGCCGGCGCGCACGAACTCGTCTGAACCTTTTCCTGCTCCGATGATCGCTCCGCCCAAACCCGACCTCGTCACCGTCAACATCGACGGCAAGGAGATCGCCGTGCCCAAAGGCACCAACGTCATCGAGGCCGCGCGCCTCGTGAACGTCGACGTGCCGCACTATTGCTACCACCCGAAGCTGACCATCGTCGGCAACTGCCGGATGTGTCTCATCGAAATGGGCCTGCCCGCTGTCGATCCCGCCACGAAGGCACCGATCATCGACCCGGCCACCGGCAAGCAAAAGATTAACTGGATCCCGCGGCCCCAGATCGGCTGCGGCACGAACGTTTCCCCCGGTCTTCACGTCAAGACGACTTCACCGATGGTGAAGGAAGCGCGCGAGGGCGTGATGGAATTCCTCCTCATCAATCACCCGCTCGATTGCCCGATCTGCGACCAGGCCGGCGAGTGCAAACTTCAGGAGCAATCCACCGGCTACGGCCGCGGCTACTCGCGCTTCATCGAGCAGAAAAACGTGAAGCCGAAGCGCACCCAGCTTGGGCCGCGCGTCACCCTCGACGACGAGCGCTGCATCCTCTGCTCGCGCTGTATTCGTTTCTCCAAGGAAGTCGCGAAGGATGACGTCCTTGGCTTCGTCGACCGGGGCAGTTATTCGACGCTCACCTGCTTCCCCGGCAAGCAACTCGCGAACAACTACTCGCTCAACACCGTCGACATCTGCCCCGTCGGCGCACTCACGAGCACCGATTTCCGCTTCAAGATGCGCGTTTGGTTTCTCAAACAAACCAACAGCATCGACCCCGAGAGCTCCGTCGGCGCGAACACCGTCGTCTGGTCCCGCGAAGGTCAGATTTACCGCGTCACGCCACGGCGCAACGATGAGGTGAACGACACGTGGATGGCCGACTCCGGCCGGGAACTCTTTAAGGCCGTCAACGCGCCTGATCGCCTCGCCACGACCGCGAGTATCGACACGCTCGTCGCCCAAGCCGCTGCCCTGTTCAAAGCCAACTCCACCCCCGGTGCCATCGCCGTCGTCGGTTCGGGTCGCAGCAGCGTCGAAGAACAATTTCTCACGAAGCAACTCGCCGCCGCGCTCAACGCCACCGCCTCGACGCACCTCGTCAGCCGAGTCGGGCAGGGGGACAAGCTCCTCATTTCCGCCGACCGCAATCCGAACGTCCGCGGTGCCCTCGTCACCGGTCTCATCTCCGCGTTGCCGTCCCAGAAACTCACCGCGCTCGCCGCCGCCATCGACGCCGGCAAAATCAAGGTCGTCGTCTCCGTCGGCGAAGACCTCGCGGCCGTCGGCCTCACCGCCGCGCAGCTCGCGAAAGTTTCCTTCGTCTACCTCGGCACGCACGTCAATCCCACGAGCGCCGCCGCGCAGGTCGTCCTTCCGACGCTCTCGGTCTTCGAGAAAAACGGCACGTTCATAAATCAACAGTTCCGTCTCCAGAAATTCGCGAAGGCCGTCCCCGGCCCGTCGGGCGCGACGGATGATCTCATCGTCCTCGCGAAACTCGTCACCGCCGCATCCGCTCGCCTCTCGTCCGCGCCGCTCGCCGCCATCCCCTCCGACCTCGGCTCGCTCTGGAAACTCCTCGCCGCCGAAGTCCCCGTGCTCGGCCCCATCACTTACGCCAATCTCCCCGAGACCGGCCTCCTTCTCGACGCCACGCCGTTCGTGGCGCTGCCGTTTGTCGAGGGCGAGACGCTCCACTTCAAGCCCGTCGCGCCGGCCGTCGCCGTGACGGTCTGACGCACCGATCATTCTCCACGCACTATGAGCCGTTCCACTCCCATTTTCGCCCTTGGCCTTGGTTTTGTCCTCGGTGGCATTGCGCTCTTCGTCTTCGCCCGGCGCCTCATGCAGGCGGCCGCCAAGTCCGGACCGAAGCGCAAGTCGGATGAACGGGCCCACGCGATCGATCGAAAAAATAACGCCAAATTGAGCTTGGGTGGCGGCATCCTCGCGGGCTTCGGCGCTCTGCTGGTGGCCCTCTCCTTCCTCTGAGTTTTCGACCTCCGACATGTTCGATTTCTTCTTCCAGCTTCATCCGGTGATCCAAGGCCTCGCGAAGGGGCTCGCGGTGATCATGGTGATTTTCCCGATCGCTGGTGCGTGCTCCATGGCCGAGCGCAAAGTCGCCGCGTGGATTCAGGATCGTCCCGGCCCCAACCGCGCCATCGTGCCGTGGGTCGCCTGGATTCCCTTCGTCGGAAAATTCCTGCAACGCCTCGGTATTTTCCACGTCATGGCCGACGGCGGAAAGATGCTCTTCAAGGAAGACTCACTGCCGGGTCACGTGAACAAGTTCTACTTTATCCTCGCGCCCATCGTCGCGATGGTTCCCGCGCTCACGACGATCACCGCCGTCCCGTTCGGCGCCTACTTCGACAGCGCCGGGAAGGTGATCACCCTCGGCCTCGCGCCACTCGACATCGGCATGTTGGCTGTATTCGCCGTTTCCTCACTCGGCGTTTACTCGGCCATTCTCGCCGGTTGGGCTTCCAACTCGAAGTATCCCTTCCTCGGCAGTGTGCGTGCCTCCGCGCAGCTCATCTCCTACGAACTCTCGATGGCCCTCTCTGTCTTGCCCGTGTTTCTCTGGGTCAACGCTCCCGGGCTCCCGGGCACGATGAGTTTCGGTCGCGTCGTGGAATTCCAGAGCCTGCCCGGTTTCTTCGGCGGCATGTGGTTTGGTTTCCTGATGCCGCTTTCGGCCTTCATTTTCCTCGTCGCCCTCTTCGCCGAAACCAACCGCCAGCCGTTCGACACCGTCGAGTCCGAGGCCGACCTCGTCGGCAGTTTCCATACGGAATACGGCGCTTTCAAATGGGGCCTCTTCTTCGTCGCCGAGTATTCGCACATGATCGTCGGCTCCGGCGTCTTTATGCTGCTCTTCGGCGGCGGCTGGAATCCGCTCCCGTGGGTCTCGCTCGCCACGGCCGTCGACTGGCTCGGCACCATTCTGCCGTTCGCCCACGCCCCGCTGTTCGTCGGCGTGCTCTCGATCGCCATTTTCCTCGGCAAGACTCTCGCGATGATTTTTCTCTTCATGTGGGTGCGGTGGACGCTCCCGCGTTTCCGTTACGACCAAGTCATGAAGATCGGCTGGCAGAAAATGCTGCCGCTCTCCATTGCCAACCTCCTCTTCTACGCGATCGCGATCGCGATCATCCAAAAGTAACCTGTCCCGTACCGCGCCATGGCCGTCATCACCGTAGAACGAAAGCCGCTCACCCTCCTCGAGCGCACCTACCTCCCGCAAATCGTGGGTGGCTTGGCCACGACCTTCAAACACCTCATCGCGCCGAAGAAGACGCTCGAGTATCCCGAGCAACGCCCCGCGATCCCGCCCGGCTATCGCGGCGTGCCGACGCTCGTGCGCGACCCGAACGGCCGCGAGAAATGCGTCTCCTGCCAGCTCTGCGAATTCGTCTGCCCACCCAAAGCCATCCGCATCACGCCCGGCGAAATCTCCGCCGACCAGACCGACCGCGCGCACGTCGAAAAAGCCCCGCTGGCCTTCGACATCGACATGCTCCGCTGCATTTACTGCGGCCTCTGCCAGGAAGTTTGCCCCGAGGAAGCCATCTTCCTCCAGAACCAGTATTCCATGTCCGGTTACACCCGCGCTGAGATGGTGAACCACAAGGACAAGCTCTACGAACTCGGCGGCACGCTCCCCGACCAGCACTACAAGTGGGACAAAAAGAAAACCGCCGAAGAGCACGGCAACGCCCACTGAGCCTTCGCGCCCCTCGTCCACGTTCACGCGCATCCCGCCCGCCATGGCCAACTTCCTCTTCTACGCCTTCGCCCTCTTCACCCTCGCTACTGCGGCGGGTGTCGTCGCGAGCAAGAATGCCGTCAACGCCGCGATGTGTCTCCTGCTCTCGCTCGTCGGCGTCGCCGGCCTCTTCGTCGCGCTCAACGCCTACCTCTTGGCGTTCCTCCTCCTTCTCGTTTACGCCGGTGCCATCGTCGCCCTGTTCCTCTTCATCGTCATGCTCCTCGACATGAAGGAAACCGAGTCGCGCGGCTTCGGAAAACTTTCTCTCGCGGCCATCATTCTCGCCGCCGGCCTCCTTGTCACTGGCCTGAGCACCTTTGCCACCCGCGGCCGCCTCCCGGTGGGCGACCCCGCGCTCACGCCCGCGCTCGGCCCCGATATCAAACTCTACGCCTACCAGCTCTTCACCACCTATCTCCTGCCCGTGCAGGTCATGGGTTTCCTCCTGCTCATCGCCATGCTCGGCGTGATCGTCCTGAGCAAACGCTGGGAAGGCTCCGACGACGTCAAATGACCTCCGCGACTCTCGACCACTACGTGCTCATCAGCGCGCTTCTCTTTGCCATCGGCTTCTTCGGTGTGCTCCTGCGCCGCAACACCCTTGTCGTGTTTATGTGCCTTGAGCTCATGCTCGTCGCCTCGACCTTGGCCCTCGTCGCCTTCTCGCGCTTCAACGGCACGATGGATGGCAACGTCTTCGTGTTCTTCATCCTCACGGTCGCCGCCGCCGAAGTCGCCGTCGGCCTCGCCATCATCGTCGCGCTCTTCCGCAAGCGCCAAACCATCCAGCTGAACGAGCTCAACTCGCTCAAGAACTGACGCGCCCATGACGATGCTCTCGCACGCCATCTTCGTTCTGATCCTCCCGCTCGTCTCGGCGGCGATCATCGCGCTTTTTCTGCGCCGCGCCGGAGGCATCGCCGCCGCCGTCTCGACGCTCACCGCCACCGCCATCGCCGGGATCTCGGTGCTGCTCGCGCTGCGTAACGAGCGCTTCACCGAATCCTTCGAATGGATGCGCTTCGGCGATTTCGCGATTTCCCTCGGCTTCAAGTTCGACGATCTCGCCGCGCTCATGCTCGTGATAGTCGGCATCGTCGGCCTCTGCGTCCACGTGTTCTCGCTCGGCTACATGCACGACGACGCGGCCAAAGCCCGCTACTTCGGCGGCCTCTCGATCTTTATGTTTTCGATGCTCGGCATCGTTTTCGCCGACAACCTTTTTATGATGTTCATCTTTTGGGAGCTGGTCGGTTTCAGCTCCTATGTGCTCATCAACCACTGGCACGAGAAACAATCGGCCTCCGATGCCTCGAAAAAAGCCTTCATCGCCAATCGCGTCGGCGACTTCGGTTTCCTCCTCGGCATCGTGATGTGCTACTGGCTCAACGGCACCGTCAACCTCACCGAACTCGCTGCCAAAGGCGAAGCCCACACGCTCGTCTTCTCGACCCTGATTCCTCTCTTTCTGTTCTGCGGCGCCGTCGGCAAATCCGCCCAGCTTCCTCTCCACGTGTGGCTCCCCGACGCGATGGAAGGTCCGACTCCCGTCTCCGCCCTGATCCACGCCGCGACGATGGTCGCCGCCGGTATCTACATGCTCTGCCGCATCAACGTCCTCATGGTGCCCGACGCGCTCACCGTGATTATGTGGACCGGCACCGCCACCGCGCTCTACGCCGCCCTCTGCGCGATCACCCAGAGCGACATCAAGAAGGTCCTGGCCTACTCCACGCTCTCCCAACTCGGCTATATGGTCGCAGCCTTCGGCCTCGGTTCGCTGAGCGACACCCACCAGCACGACGGCGTCCCTCACACGATCATCATCGCCGCCGGTGTAGGTGCCGCGATGTTCCACCTCACCACCCACGCCTTCTTCAAAGCCCTCATGTTCCTCGGTTCCGGCTCGGTCATCCACGGCTGCCACCACGAGCAAGACATCTTCAAGATGGGCGGACTGCGCATGCGGATGCCGCTCACGTTTTGGACCTTCACGATCGGCGTCGCCGCCATCATCGGCTTTCCGTATCTCGCCGGTTTCTTCTCGAAAGACGCCATCCTCTATCTCGCCTACGCGAAAAACACGCCCGTCTTCGCGCTCCTCGCCCTCACCGCCGTCCTCACGTCGCTTTACATGGTGCGCCTCTGGAAACTCACCTTCCTCGGCGAGCCGCGCAGTGACCACGCGTCGCACGCCCACGAAGGTGGCCTCACCCTTACGCTGCCCCTCGTCCTCCTCGCCGTCCTCTCGCTTGTCGCCGGCTACACCGCCTTCTACCCGAAGGTTTTCTCCGGCGTCTTCGATCTTATCCCGGTGGCGCACGACACCGACCACACGATCATTTTTATCACCAGCCTCGGCGTCATGATCGTCGGCGCGAGCACTGGCTACACGTTCTGGAAATCGACGCCCACCGACACCCTCGCCGACAAACTCCCCGGCCTCTTCTCGGCCCTCTCCGCACTGCGCGCCTCCTTCGACGGCGCCTACGACTACTACGTCGCGAAGATCCAACAGCGCTTCGCCCTCTTCGTTAATTTCTTCGAGCAGATCTTCCTCGCCGGCCTGATCGTCCGCGGCCTCGCCGGCTTCGTCGGCCTCTTCGGCCTCGGTGCCCGCGCCCTCCATGTCGGCAACCTCAACGCCTACGTTTACTGGTTCCTCCTCGGCATTGTGATGCTGTGGTTGTTCGCAACCGGTGTAGTGACCCTCTGATTTTGCGATGAGCCAATTGCCCTTCGATCCTCTGCTCGTTTCCATCGCCGCTCCGCTCGCGCTGGCCCTCGCCATCGCCCTCGGCCTGCCAAAACGCTGGTCTGTGCTCCTCGCCTACGGCGCCTTCGCGATTCCCGTGCTCATGGCGCTGCACGTCTGGTGGCACTTCACCGCCACTCCGCTCCCGTCTCACGGCTACGCGTTTCTTACGCGCTACGACACCGGACTCTCCGGGCTCGGGATCTCACTCCATCTCGGCCTCAACGGCATCGCCCTCCCGCTCTTCGTGCTCGCCGCCCTCGTGGGCCTCGCGGCCGGCCTCTACGCGATCCAGTCCGGCGCCGAGCGCCTCAAGATCTACCTCATGCTGCTCCTCATCATGCAGGGCGGCCTCATGGGCGTATTCGCCAGCGTCGACATCTTCTTTTTCTACTTCTTCCACGAACTCGCGCTCATCCCGACCTTTATCATGGTCGGCATCTGGGGCGGTCGCGACCGCAGCTACGCGGCGATGAAACTCACGATCTACCTCACGCTCGGCGCGATGGTCTCCCTCCTCGGCCTGATCATGCTCTACGTGCAGAGCGGCGCGCACACCTTTGACCTCATCGCCCTCCGCGCTCACCTCGCCGCGCACCCGCTCGCCGCCACGCTGCAGAACAACATTGCGGGCCTCCTCCTCTTCGGTCTCGGCGTCCTCGTCTCGCTCTGGCCCCTCCACACGTGGGCCCCCCTCGGCTACGGTGCCGCGCCCAGTTCCGCCGCGATGCTCCACGCCGGCGTCCTGAAAAAATTTGGTCTCTACGGCCTCATCCAAGTCGCCCTCCCGCTCCTCCCCGACGGACTCGCCCACTGGGCCCACCCACTCGCCTGGCTCGCCGTCATCGGTAACGTCCTCATCGTCGGTGTCATCACCATCGCCCAACGCGACCTGAAGCAGATGATTGGATACAGCTCCGTGATGCACATGGGCTACGCGTTCCTCGGCATCGCCGCCGGCGGCATCATTGGCCCGGGCGGCGTCGTCCTCCTCATGGTGGCCCACGGGCTCTCCGTCGCGCTCCTCTTCCTCCTCGCCACCGCGATCTATCACCGCACGCAAACCTTCGCGATGGATGAGATGGGCGGTCTCGCGCAAAAGACACCCGTGCTCGCCGCGTTTTTCGTCGCCGCGACGCTCGCCAGCATCGGCCTCCCCGGCTTTGCCAACTTCTGGGGTGAACTCGCCATCTTCGTCGCGCTTTGGAAATTCTCCCCGCTCATCACCGCCCTCGCCGTCGCTGGCGTCGTGCTCTCCGCGATCTACGGCCTCCGCT
This sequence comes from Opitutus sp. GAS368, assembly GCA_945871085.1. Lineage (GTDB taxonomy): Bacteria > Verrucomicrobiota > Verrucomicrobiia > Opitutales > Opitutaceae > GAS368. The sequence goes on from CAMBVX010000145.1 coordinate 13,753, forward strand.
CCGCCGCCCGCGTGTTCTTCGGTCCCTCGACCGACGCACTCGCCAAAGTTACCGCCGCTCATCCGCCTGTCGACCTCTCGTGGAAGGAACGTTTCCCCGCGCTCATCCTCCTCGCCGCGCTCCTCTTCATCGGCTTCTGGCCGAAATCACTCACGACGCCGGTCAACGCCGCGTTGACTGCCCGCGCCCCGGCCGCCGCCACCAAGTAGACGACCCTTGTCCATGACTCTCGAAGCCGTCAAACTCGCCGCCGAGGCCAACCAATGGGGCGCCATTTTCCCCGAGCTCCTGCTCGCCTGCCTTGCGCTCGCCCTCCTCGCGTTGGAAATCGTGCTGCCGAAGAGGCTCCACGCTTACATCCCCGACTTCGCCCTCGCCGGTCTCGTCGCCACGCTCGCCGCCCATCTCCTTAATCTGCCCTCCGCGAACCTCGGCAAGGAATCCTTCAACGGCCTCCTCCTGCACAGCCCCGGCGGTCAGGTGATGCGCGCGTTCTTCCTGCTGACGGCGATTCTCGTCTGCCTCCTCGCCCGCGTCTCGCTCACGAAACAAAAGGTGCCCCGCATCGAGTTCTATCACCTCGTGCTCGTTATCACGGGCGCGATGATGCTCCTCGTGCAGAGCAATCATTTCGTGATGTTTTTCGTCGCCCTCGAGACCGTCACGATCGGCTTTTACATTCTGGTTTCCTATTTCCGCACGAGCAGCGCCTCGCTCGAGGCCGGCCTGAAATACCTCGTGATGGGCGCTCTCAGCTCGGGCCTGCTGCTCTTCGGCATCGTCCTCCTCTACGGCGTCGCCGGCAATCCCACGCTCCCCGGCCACTCCGCCTCGGCGATGCACTATCCGGAGCTCGCGCAATTTCTCGTCGCCAACCCCCACCACTTTCTCGCCAGCGTCGGCATCGTCCTCGTCCTCGCCGGCGTCGCCTTCAAGATCGGCGCGTTCCCCTTCCAAATTTGGGTGCCCGACGTCTACCAAGGCGCGCCGACCCCCGTCACCGCCTTCCTTGCCGTCGGTTCAAAGGCCGCCGGATTCGCCGTCCTCCTCGTCCTCGCCCGCGATGTCTTCGCTGCCTACGATTGGCTCGTCACGCCCGCGCTCACCGCGATGGCCGCTGCCACGATTCTCTTCGGCAACATTGCCGCCCTCACGCAGCACAACGTCAAACGCCTCATCGGACTCTCGGGCGTCTCGCACGCCGGCTTCCTGCTGCTCGGCATCGTCGCGCTCGCCGGCCCCGTTGCCAGCGTGTCCGCCACTGGTGCGATTTATTTCTATCTCTTTGCCTACCTCATTGCCTCGTTCGCCGTGTTCGGTGTGATGGCGCACGTCGCCGGCACCGACGACTCCGACCAGACCCTCGACCACTACGCCGGTCTCGCGAAAGAAAATCCGTTTCTCGCGACGATCCTCACGGTCGGCCTCGGCTCGCTCGCCGGCATCCCGCCGCTCGCGGGCTTCATGGGTAAATTTTTCATTTTTGTCGCCGCCTTTGAGGGTGGCGCCCGGTGGACACTCGCCCTCGCCGCCGTCGGTGTGGTGATTTCGATCTACTATTATTTCGGTTGGATCAAGGCGGCCTTCTTCCAGCAGTGGACTCCGCCCGCCGACACCACCGACCCGCGCCCTCCACGCACTCCGGTGAATGTCGTGAGCGGCATCGCGCTCGGCTGCCTCGCCCTCGCCTCGATCTTCCTCGGCTTCTACCAAGGCCCCCTCGGCCAGTGGCTGACGATGAAGTGAGGTCACGCGACTG
>CAMBVX010000146.1 GCA_945871085.1 Opitutus sp. GAS368
CCGTAGCTGAAATCGAAGCCCTGCTGTTCCCACGGACGCGCGCCGGGCTCGGAGCCGAGATGCCATTTGCCGATCAATGCGGTGGCATAGCCGGCGGCCTGCAGCGCGAGCGGCAGCGTCGTCGTGCCGGCGGGAAAGGCGCGCGCGTCGAACGCGACGAGGTTGTCGAGCCGGCTCGCATAGCGGCCGCTGAGAAGGGCGGAGCGCGTGGGCGAGCACTGCGGGTTGACGTAGTGTTGAGTGAGTTCGACGCCCTCGCGGGCGAGGCGATCGAGGACGGGCGTGCGGATTTTGGCGCCGTGGAAACCCACGTCGCCCCAGCCGAGATCGTCCGCGAGGATGAAAAGAATGTTCGGCCGAGATGCGGCGGCGCGCAAAGGTGCGGCGGCCAAGCCGAGGCATGCGGCAGCCGCGAGCAGGAGGAACGGTTTCATTTTCAAGATTTTCAACGGGGCGGCGACACCCGGCATCACGCGCGCCCCGCGCGCCCCAGGCAAACTCGCCGTAGCGCCGAAGATTTGACCGAATCGCTCGCGCCCTACGGCGTCTTCGGCTTCGTGGCACCGAATGGACCGAGGTCGACGTAGCCCAGGTCATCGATGAGGATGATCACGATGTGTTTATGGTCTGCCCGACGCGTTACCGGACTGGACCTACCTTCTTTTTGAGACCTCCTTTGGATAGCGCACCACCTCGACGTCGTTCTTTTGCTTTGCGCCCGGCGTGCTGCGGCCGTCGGTGATGAGCTTCTCCAGCAAGGCTTTCATCTCCGCGACCTTCCCCGGCATAGCGGCGGCGAGGTTCTTCGTTTCCCCGAGGTCGACCGCGAGATTGTAGAGCTGCACGGGCGAAGAATCCGGCACGAAAACGGTGCCGCTCTTGGCGGCGAGTACTTTTTCGTTGGCCTGATTGTTCGGGTTAAGAATGAGCTTCCAGTGGCCATCCCGCACCGCTGGGGTGCCGTAGACCGAGCAATTGACGGCGTTGGTTCGCACCGGTTTGTCGCTGCCTTTGAACAAAGGCATCAGGCTGAAACTGTCTTCGCCCGCATTGTCGGGCAGCTTGGCGCGGAGCGCCTCGGCAATCGTGGACATGATGTCCGCTTGTTGCACCAACTGGTCACACACGCTTCCGGGCTTCACGGTGCCTGGCCAGCGCACGATGAACGGCACGCGATGCCCGCCCTCGTAGTTGGTAGCTTTGTACTCGCGCAACGGGCCGCTCGGGTGATGGCCGCGCTTTTCCAAGTCACTCACTCCGATGTAGGCGGCGCAACCGTTGTCGCTCGTGAAGATAACGAGCGTATTCTCCGCCACGCCGCTCTTTTCGAGTGCGTCGAGCACGCGACCCACCATTGCGTCGGTTTCCATCACAAGGTCGGCGTAATCGCCCAGGCCGCTTTTGCCGCGCCATTCGGCGTTCACGGCGAGCGGGGTGTGCGGCGTGGTCAGCGAGAGATAAATCAGAAAGGGTGTCCTGGCCTTCACGCTTGCATTGAGAAAGCTCTCGGTTTCCTCACCGATCTTCGGGAGCACGTCGGTGAGCCGCCAGCCGTTCGTCGCCGCGCCTTGCGGAAAGGCCAGCGTGCTCGGCTTTACTTGTTTCGGCGTCAGGTAGGCATCCGGCACTCCGACCGTGCGGTCGTTTTCGATGAAACAATACGGCGGCCAGTTCGGCAAATTGACGCCGAAAAACCGGTCAAACCCGATCGCCGTGGGGCCCCCGGTGAAGGGCCGGGAGAACACGGCTTGCCAAGCGGCAAGCGCTTTGTCGGTGGGAATCGGCGCGGGATCGCTGTCGGTGAGCTTTGCCCAGTCGGCGACGAGCTTCTGCTTCTTCGCCCGACCCTCCAACGACTCGTCGAACATGTTGCCGTTGGATTCGCTGCCGAAAACAAACGGCTGTTGCTCCGCGGTCATCGCCCAGTTCCAGCCAAGATGCCACTTGCCGAAACACCCCGTGCGATACCCCTGCGGTTTCGCCAGACTGGCGATCGTCAATCGGTCCGGTGGGATGAGTGGCGCGTCTGAGGAGTTGACGTATAGACTCTGCAGCTTTGAGCGCCAAGGGTAGCGTCCGGTGAGCAGAGTATAGCGTGACGGCGAACACACGCCGGAGGACGAGTGTCCGTCGGTGAAACGCATGCCTTGCGCGGCGAGCTTGTCGATGTGCGGCGTGGGAATCTTGCCGCGCGTGGGATTGTAGCACTGCACATCACCGTAGCCGAGGTCGTCGGCATAGATGATGAGGATGTTGGGTTTGGCGGAATCGGCGGATTTAGCCACCACCGGAAACAAGGTGCTCAGCAGGAGCAGGAGCGGAAGTGCGGAAAGATTACTCATGGGTTTGGTTTTCGGAATTTCGATGGCGGCGCCGCAGCAGGTTGAACCACGCCTCACGCGCCCGGTTTCTTCCAGATCGGGCGTGCGGCGGCTTCGAGGGCGGCGTCCTGGGCGAGCATGCGCTGGCGGAGTCGCTCGACGATGTCCGGCTTCGCGGCCGCGCGGTTGTCTTTTTCGCCGAGGTCGTCCGCGAGGTTGAAGAGCATCACGTCCGCTTTGGCGGAAGGAACCAGCTGGCCCTGGCGTTCCGGTTGTTTCACCAGCAGCTTCCAATCGCCTTCGCGGATGCCTTCGATCCGGCCGTTTCTGGTGTAGTAAAGGAACTCGTTGCGCGGAGAGCTGCCATCGCCGTTTAGCAGGGGGGAGATGTCCACGCCGTCGATGGCTCGGCCCGCCGGGAGGGGTCTGCCCGTGATCGCGGCGATGGTGGGAAGCAGGTCGATGGTCGAAGCGAGCCCGTTGCTCTCGGTGCCTGCCGGAATGCGGCCGGGCGCCCACATGATGCAGGGCACGCGTTGGCCACCTTCGAAGGTGCTCATCTTCCCATCGCGCAGCGGGCCGGCGGAGCCGCCGTGGTGCTTGTAGGGGAGCCAGGGGCCGTTGTCGGAGGTGAAGATGAGGTAGGTGTTTTTTGCGAGGTCGAGTTTGCGCAGGGTGTCGAAGACGCGGCCGACCTCGGTATCGATGTGCTCGACGGTGTTGATATAGGCGCGCCTGAGATCGGGGTCGCGGACATCGTCGGGCACGTAGAGGGGAATGTGCGGCATCGAATAGGGCAGATAGAGGAAGAAGGGGCGCTTTTGGTTTTCCTTGATGAAAGCGACACCCCGGTCGGTGCAGCGGCGGGTGATGGTGCTCTGGTCCACCGGGAGTTCGACGATCGTCTCATTTTCCATCAGCGGCGTTTTCCATTTCGTGAGGGTGGACGCGGGGTCCGCCCAAAGGGCATCCATTCCAGCCGGACCACCCTTGGGCTTATCTTGGTTGTCGGGATGGTTCATGTCGTTCGAGTAAGGGATGCCGTAGTAGTGATCGAAGCCGTTGGCGGTCGGCAGCACCTCGGGATGGTGGCCGAGGTGCCATTTGCCAAAGCAGGCGGTGGCGTAGCCCTGCTGCTTCAAGTGGTCGGCGATGGTGTGCTCAGCCGGGTTCAACCCGGTGGTGGAGCCCGGGAAAAGCACGCCTTGGTGCATGCCCACGCGTTTCGGAAAGCTTCCGGTGAGCAGTGCCGCCCGCGACGGCGAGCAGACAGACGAGGCGGTAACAAAGCTGGTGAACCGGCGCCCCTCCTTGGCGAGCCGGTCGAGGTGAGGCGTGCGGATGGTGGTGGAGCCAAAACTGCCGAGGTCACCGTAACCCAGGTCATCGGCGAGGATGATCACGATGTTGGGCGTGGAGTCGGTCCTGGTCGCGGCACCGGCGATCGCCGCCACGAAAAACAGGAGGAAGAAACGCAGCCCCGCCACGGCACCTCGGAATGGACGCAGTCTTGCTGCGCCCCGGTTCATAAGCTCAAGCATATTGGTATCGTGGGTTGTTGGTATCATCGCTTTGACGGAAAAGGGCCGGTGATCGGCAGTGAATCTCCGTCGCTCGTGCGGGGAGCTCGGGTTGCACCTCATGGTCTCATCGGATCTCGGCTTTGGTTGAGCCCGGTTTGCCGTTGAACTCGGCGTGCATCTTCTCCGTGGCGGAAGGATCGAGGAACGGGTCCTTGGTTTCCTTTCGCCAGGCGAGCAGCACGCCCTGCATCCGTTTCAAAGATTCGGCGTGCGCGGGGTCGGCGGACAGGTTGCGAAATTGCCCCGGGTCGGCCTCCAGGTCGTAGAGTTCCCACTCCGGCGGATTGGCCAGAAGCGCCATCGCCTTGCCGGCGGTCGTGCCCTGATAGCGAGCGGTCTTGGCGACCTCGCCCGCGGGGTCGCCATCTATCCCCGTTCCGATCGTGAGTTTTCCGGCCAGCAGGTTGTGGATGATTTGGTAACGCGAGTCTCGGATCGCCCGGCGGGGGAAGAACGGGCGCCCGGTGTGCATGTGGAATTCACCCGCGAGCGTGTCGCGCCAGCCGCTGTTGTTGCCGGCGGCGACGGGACGCAGCGAACGACCCTGCACATGCGCCGGGATCGGCGATCCGATGGCGTCGAGAAACGTCGGCAGGATGTCCACCGAGGAGACGAATGCCTCGCTGACGAGGCCTGGCTTAGTCACGCCGGGCCAGCGCAGGAGGAACGGCACGCGCAGGCCGGCCTCGTAGCAGGTCGTTTTTCCCCGCGAGAACGGAGGGCCATGATCGCCCAGAAAGATGATGACGGTGTTCTCGTCTCTTCCCGACTTCTTGAGCTGCTCCATCAACAGGCCCACTGCTGCGTCGAGGCGGCGCACGGCGCTGTAATAATTGGCCGCATTCTGCAGCAAGGTGTCGTCCTCGAGCTGCTGAAATGGCCACGCGGGCACCTCGCCGCGGCGGGTTGACTTTTCCGGCAGGCCGTCCAACTGGGGCGGAAACGGGGCATGGGGGTCCACGTAGCTCATTACTAGGAGGAAGGGCTTCGAGGCATCGGCGGAGAGGAACTCGCCAGCCGCCTTGGCCATCGCGCGGACTTCCCGAGCATTGTTCGGCCCGAGATCGGCATTGCGGTTGAGATCAAATTTGACGGCGCTCTTGGGGCTCACATGCAACTTGCCGATGATCCCGGTGCGATACCCGGCGCCCTTCATGAGCGCAGGGAGGGTCTGGTCACGATATTCCCCCCGCAGCAGGGGATTGTTCGGCTTGGCCAAGCCGAGGTGTCCATGGGTGTGAGGAAACAGTCCCGTGTAAATTGACGCCCGCGAGGGACTGCACGACGCCTGGGCGACGTAAGCCGTGCGAAAACGTGTCCCGGAACCGGCCAGCGCGTCGATGTTGGGGGTATTTATGTGTTTGTCGCCGTAGCAGGACAATTGGAGACCAAGGTCATCTGCTATAATGAGAAGGATGTTGGGTTTTGTATGCGCAAGTGCCGGTATTGCGGTGACGTGCAGTGCGGCCAGTGGTGCGAGGAGCAGGATGGCGATCGATGTGAGTTTCATTGTGAGAGTGTGCAACGACGCCGCCATCATACAGCCCGGCAAAGTGACTGGCTTCGACGATAGGGAGAGCGCACCAAACTGCCCGATGCACTCTGGGCAGCGTGTTTCATATCGGATCGCGTCTTCACTCGCCCAATTTGGTTGCCGGTTTCGCCCAGACTGGGGGGCGGGCGTCTTTGAACCGATCGAGCGCCTTGCGCAGATCGTCCCGGATCCAGATTTCTTCCGGGGAAGGGTCGGTGATGGGTTTCTTTTCCAAGGCATCCTTGCCGATGTCGTGGAAAGCGCCGTTCGCATGAAGTTTGTAGCGTTGGTTTCTGGCCCACTCCTGCTTCGCAGTCGGGCCGCCCTTCCGACTATACCATGAATAAATCCACTCCCGTGGCTGTCCCTTTTCGCCGCGGAGCTGCGGAAGAAAGCTGCGCCCATCGATCTTCAGATCCGCCGGCACGGGCGTTCCCGCCACAGCACAAAGCGTTGGCAGGAAATCGGTGAAATCCACCAGATCGCGGCTCACCACGCCCCGCGCCACGACACCCGGCCAGTTCGCGATCAGCGGCACGCGCGTCCCGGCATCGGTCGGCTGCCCCTTTCCGCCCGCCACGGGTTGGCCGTTCATAAGGGAAACGATGGGCTGGTCTGTGCCGTTGTCGCCCGTGAAGATAATCAGCGTGTTTTCCCTCAAACCCAGAGATTCCAGTCTGGCGACGATTTTGCCGACGTGCTTGTCCATATACGCCATCATATCCCCAAAATATTTCGGATCGCCCTTGTAGGTCGGCGAGCCCTTGCTGGTCGGGTCATAGTCCGGCGAATCGGGGGTCGGGACGAACGGGCAATGCGTCAGGATCATCGGGTAATACGCGAAGAACGGCCGGTCCTTGTTCCGCTCGATGAACTGGCAGACGTAGTCGGTAACCACGTCCGGGGCGAATTCGCCCCGGGTGTAGTCCACCGGCTTGCCATCGATCTCGAGCTGCGGGTTCACATAACGGGTGTCGAGATGCACCGTGCTTTTCCGGGTGTGCTGCCAGAGACAAGCCTCGTCGAAGCCGAAATGCCGCGGCGAATCCGGCTCGCGTCCCAATTGCCACTTGCCGGCCACGCCGGTGGCATAGCCCTGTTTTTTCAACAGGTGCGCAAAGGTGGTTTGCTTTCGATCCAACGAACCGAAGTCCACGTAATTGCGGACATTGTAGATACCCGTCATCAGTTGCACCCGCGACGGTGTGCAAAGCGGCTGCGCGTAGCAGTGCTCGAAGCGGACGCCGGTTCTGGCGAGCTGGTCGATATATGGCGTCTTGTAGGAAGTGCCGCCGTTGGCACCGATGGTTTCATACCCCAGATCGTCCGCCAGAATCAGCACGATGTTGGGCTTTTTCGCCGCTGCAAAAGCCGGGCCGACAATGAGCAGGCAGGTCGTCAGGATGGTGAGGATTGGTTTCACGTTTAAGTTCAAGTTTGTCTGGGATTACGTTCCGGTTTCCCTCGTGAGCGCGCCGCTTCCAGCCGCGCGATCAAAACGTACCTTTGATCCCGAGGGTGAGGAGAATTCCGGTGTCGCTCACCTGATAGCGACGGGCGTGGGCGGGCGTTTCGTCCGCATAGCGATCCAGCTTGTCCTCTACGCCCAGGATATTGTTGAAGTTGGCGTAGACCGAGAGCCGGGGGCTGATGCGGAAATCGGTGTTCAGATCCATGCTGGTCTTTGCAACCGTATATTGCCCGCCATTGGTGCCGATGTTGGCGACCAGACTCCGGAACCGCTCCGCCACATAGTTCCAGCGGGCCGTAACTCTGATCCGACTGTGATTGAAGTTAAGTCCCCAGTTCAAATTCATCGGCGCGAATCCGCTGAAATTGACGCGTTCCTTGCCGTCCTGCTTCAGCTTCGACCCGTTGATGAACAGTTGGAACGGCCGGCCCCAGGCGCCCAGAGGTTGCAGCGAATGCTGCGCATTGAATTCGAGTCCTTCCATTCGCGTGGCACCGGCGTTTGTGCGGGTGACGATTTCCCAGCCAAGGTATCTCGGATCGAGTTCGTAATCCGCCAAATCCCTTTCCGTAGCAATGTGGGTTTCGTTGATGAAGAACCCGGCGACATCTTTACGGAAAGCCCCCACGCTGAACAGGCCGCCCTGCGGCGTGTAGTATTCGAGCGAGAGGTCGTAGTTCTTCGCCGACCAGGGTTTCAGACCCGCATTGCGGACGCTGATGCGGCCATCGAGCCGATCGGGATCGTTGTTCAGGTCGAGCTCCGTCAGCGTGGTAATGGGTATGATCTCGGTGAAGCTGGGTCGGCCATATGTTTCGGCGAACGACGCCCGCGCTAGGATATTTCTAGTGACATTATAGGTAACGTGCAGACTCGGGTAGAATCCATCGCGGGATTGTTCGGCGTGTGCGCCGCGCGCTTTGTTTACAACCGCCAGTTCTTCCAGCGAACCGACGGCCCCGGCCTCCGGCTTGCGAATCCGTGCGCCTGTGGCGGTCCGCGCGAAATTCCCGTCGGCGCTGCGCACCCAGACGGCCGTCGGGTCCACCAGTGGTCCGACTCCTTCAACCGTGGTTTTTTCGTAGCGGACCCCGCCCAGTATCGAGAGTCGCGAGTGTGGTTTGACCTCGAACTGTCCGTAAAATGCATCGACGTCTTCCCGCGCGAAGAACGTGTTGTTGACGGTGAATGCCGCGGCGGCGACGACTTGGGCGGGAGTCTGGGTGAACAGCCTGGGATCGGCCTGATAGGCCGCCCAAGCTTTCATGGCCGACACCCAGGGCACCTGCTCGAAAAACGAATCTCCGTTGGTCGTGTATTTGTCATGGACCATATAGGAAAGGTCGGCGGGACCGGTGTAGTTCCATATGGTCTGGAAGTGACGAATATCGCGCGACTGGCTCCGGGTCGCCGCACCGGCCTGCACCGAGAGCGGAAAGGAGAAAACAGTTAGCCGCCGCCGCACGTCGATTCTGCCGTTCGTAAACTCATCGGAGTAGTCCTTGTTGTTTTGCCTCGCATCCGTCAGCTTGTAGTTGCGGATGTCGAACAGACTCAGCTCGCGCTCGTTGTTATCGAAGATCCGGATGCGGCGCGGCCCGGCTTCTCCGATCTCGTCAAATTGCATGCGCACTGGCACGGCGAAATCGATGATCATCTTTTGGAAACGACCCGGCGAGGCATTGATGTCGCGATAAGCACCGATGGCTAGGGAGTAGGATGCGGCCGCTTCGACCTTCCAAACGCCGTTGTCAAAGCGGTAGCGCCCGTTGGCCGCTCGGATCCGGCCGGGCTGCTGAATATCTTCCGTATCCAACATCTTGACGGCCCCACGTCCAGTCGCGCCGCTCACGAAATCCGGCCCGAACGAGAGCCGCTTGCCCGTGGCTGGATTCGGCGTGAGCGACGCGCCGGGTTGCAGGGTCATTTGGATGGGAGATCGCTTGTTGAGAAAACTGCTCGTCTGGAGACCGACCGTCAGGACCGAGTTCGTCGCGACGCGCCAGTCGGCTTTTAGCCCGACCGAGCGACGGGTGTTCACCCGCGCCGCGTCTCCGAAACGGAAATCCGAAAGGAACGGGTTGCCCGGCGATGCTCCCGCCCCGGCCGTTGTCGAATACGTGCTAGTGTGGTTGGTGGACTGGATGTAGCGATCCGAGGATTGTCCGGTAACGACGATCCCGAAGTTCCGGTTGACCGGCAGCGTGTAGTCGAACGTGACCCCCGGCAGAATCTTGTGGATCATTTCATCGCCGACCGTTGGTTCCCGGCGGTGTGTCAAGTCGCGACTGGCTCCCGAGAGGTTTAGATTGTAGCTGAGCTGTGCCCCTTTGCGTTCAAATGCGCTCTTGGTCACAAAATTGATGGAACCACCGACGTTGTCCGCCGGATCGGCCGCGGTCGGCGATTTGGTTACTTCCACACGTGCGAGATTGTTGATCGAAATCTGGGAAAAAGAGACATGACGGGTTTTTGCCCCGCTGACGCCCGTGTTGGCCAACGCGTCGCCGTCGCTCGAAATGCGAGTCTGGTCGTTGCCAAAACCGCGGATGGATACGCCCCCCACCAGGCCGTCTTCATTGTCCGTCGCAATCCCGGGTAGGAACTTCAGGAATTCGCCGACATTGCCGTCAGTAACGTCGCCGAAGGCTTCGACGGAAACGACGTTCTTTAGGTTGGGGGCGAAGCGCTGCTCATTGATCGCGATCGAATGAGCATCCGTGTCGCGTGCGGTGGAAACGACAAACGGGTCGAGTTTCACGGCGTCGGAAGGCTTGCCATACCGGGCGAGATTGGTGAGGCCCACGTCCTGCACGACAACCCCTCCCGGGGCGACCTGCACGGCCACCAATTGCGGATCGAGGCCGGTGTAGAACACTTCGAGCAGGGCGGCCCCGGCGGGAACCCGGCCCAAATGAAAGGTGCCGGATTCGTCGGTGAGCGCGACCTGTTCGGTGCCCTTCAGCGCGACGCGGGCGTTGTTGAGGAAGTTGCCGGTGGCGAGATTGCTCACGCGTCCGGTGATGGTGCCGGTGGAGGACGCGTCGGCGGCCGGGGCGGCCGAGCCGGTGCCAAGGGCGAATGCGAGCAAGGCGCCGAGGAGCATGCGGGATTTGTTGGGTTTCATTTCGGTCTGTTGGGGTGTTGCGGGGGTGAGGGTGCTGGCTGCGGGCTCCAGGTCCTGCGGAGGCAGGTCCGGGCGCTCGTGATTTCAAATTCGTCGAGTTGGATGACCGGCGAACTCCCGGTCGGGTGGCGGGCGAGTCTGCGCTGCAAGGTTGGCGGCGAGCGCAGGGACGACTGACAGAAGAAGCAGTCGGTGTGGGGGTTCATGGGGGAAAAAAGGAATGGCGGGAAAAATCCTGCCCGGCATGGACGTGGACGTTTTAAAACGACCCTTTGACGCCGAAGGTGAGCAGCGTGCCGTTGTAGATGTCCTGGGTATTGCGGGCGTAGGCCGGGGTGTCGTCGCCATAGCGCACGAGTTTATCCGAGGCCCCGAATACATTGCTGAAGTTGGCAAACGCCGACAGCCGCGGGTGGAGGCGAAAATCCACGTTCAGATCCATCGTGGTTTTGGGTGGACTATATTGTGCGCCGTTTGGGCCGAGGGCGGCCACCAGGGCGCGGAATCGCTCCCCGACGTAGTTCCAGCGGGCGACCACCTTGAGCCGACGGTGGTTGAAGCTAAATCCCCAGTTGAGGCTTTCCGGCGTAAAGCCCGCAAAGTTGGCCCGCTGCTGGCCGTAAAGCTTCAGCTTGGTGCCGTTGACGAACGCCTGGAAGGGCCGCCCCCAGGTGCCCAGTGCCTGCAGCGAATGTTGGAAGCTGAACTCGATGCCGTCGGTGCGGGAATCGCCGCCGTTGGCGCGCGTTACGATTTCCCAGCCCAGATACTGCGGATCGAGACCCAGATCGCTGAGATCCTGCGCGGTCGCGACGCGGGTGTTGTCGATGAAGAAACCGTCGACGTTTTTTCGAAAGACGCCGACGCTGAAGAGCCCGCCCTGCGGCGTATAGTATTCGAGCGTGACGTCATAGTTTTTTGCCGACCACGGTTTCAGACCGGGGTTGCGGACGTTGATGCGACCGTCGAGCAGGTTCGGATCGTTGTTGGCATCCAGCTCGTTGATCGTCGTGTTCGGGATGAGTTCGTTGAAATCGGGCCGGCCGTAAGTTTTGGCGAAAGAGGCGCGGGCGATGAGATTCTGGCTGACATTGTAGGTCGCGTGCAGGCTCGGGTAGTACCCGGCGTAGTTGCGGTTGCCGCGAAAGCCCCGCTCCTTGCGCACCAGCAGCAGTTCCTCCAGCGAACCGACGGCACCCGCCTCCGGTTTGCGGATGCGCGCGCCGTTGGCGCTCCGTGCAAAACTTCCGTCCGCCGCGCGCACCCATACGGCCGTCGGGTCGACCAGCGGACCGAGGGCATCGACCGTGGTTTCCTCGCGACGCACGCCCGTGAGCACGGACAGGCGCTTGAAAGGCTGGATCTCCGCCTGGGCATAAAAGGCTTCAACCGTTTCCTCCAGGAACTGGGAATTCGTCAACTGCAGCGACTTCGTGGCTACGACCTGCGCCGGAGTCTGCGTGAACAAGCTGGGATCGGCCTCAAACGCGGACCACGCCTTCCGCATCGACAGCCACGGGTAGCGTTGGAAACGCGCATCGTCCCGCGTTCCAAACCGGCTGTGAGTGAGATAGGTCAGATCGGCCGGGCCGGTATAATTCCAGGCTCTCTGATAGTGGCGGATGTCACGGGTCTGGGTGCGGGTGCTGCCCCCGGCCTGCAGCCCGATGGGAAAGGAGAATGCCTGCAGGCGCCGGCGCACATCGATTTTACCGCTGGTGAATTCATCGGAGTAATCGCGGTTGTTTTGGGTCGCCGTATTCAGCCGGTAATTTCGCACGTCGAGCATGTCCACCTCGCGCTCGTTGTTGTCGAAGATCCGGATCGATTGTGGGCCGACCTCCCCCAAATTCCGGAACTCGACCCGGATCGGCGTGGCAAACGTGACATTCATGAACTGGAATCGGGGCGGCGACGCGTTGTAGTCACGGAAGGCGCCGATCGCGCGCGAGTAGTCCGCGCGGGCATCCACCAACCAGCGGCCGTTGTCGAAACGATAGCGGAGGTTGGCGGACCGGGTGCGATTCGGCATCTGGAAGTCGGCGGCGCCCATCATGGTGAAACCGCCGCGGCCGGTCGCTCCATTCGTGAAATCGGGGCCGAAGGTCAGGGGCTTGCCGCCCGCGACCGAAGGCGTCGCATTCGTGCCGGCGTTGATGACGGTGTCGACGGCGGAACGCTTGTTGAGGTAGCTGCTGGTTTGCACTCCTAAGGTCAGGACTGCATTGGTCGTAACCCGCCAGTCGGCCTTGATACCGAGGGATCGCCGTGACGATACCCTCGGTCCCTCGAAAAAGCGGATCTGCTGCAGGAAGGGATTGCTGTTCGTCGAACCCACAGCCGCCGAAGTGGCATAAGTCAGAGTGTTCAGCGTCATGTCGACGTAGCGATCCATACTCTGGCCGGTCACGACGACGCCGAAGTTGCGGTTCACGGGCAGCGTATAGTCGAACGAAAATCCGGGGAGAATTTTGTAGCTCAGCTCGTCGCCGGGGAGGGGTTGCCGCGCCAGGCGCAGGCTGAGACTGCTTGCGGACAGGCTGACATTGTAGTTGAGCACGGCTTCCTTGCGTTCAAAAGCGCTCTTGCTGACGACGTTCACGGAGCCCGACAGCGTGTCGGCCGGGTTGGCCGGTGTGGGCGATTTTGTCACTTCCACCCGCGCCACGTTGTTGGTCGAGAGCTGGCTGAAGTAGAAATTGCGCGCGTTGCCGCCAGCGCCTCCGGTATTGGCGATTTGCGAGCCGTCGCTCGACACGCGCGTCATGTTATTTGCGAACCCGCGGATGGAAACCGACGTGACCATGCCGCCCTCGTTGATGTCGGTATCGCTCGAGATGCCGGGCAGAAATTTGAGAAACTCGCCCACGTTGCCATCGGTGACATCGCCGAAGGCGTCGGCGGAAACGACGTTCTTCAGGTTGGGGGCGAAGCGCTGCTCGTTGATCGCGATCGAATGAGCATCGGTGTCGCGCGCGGTGGAAACGACAAACGGATCGAGTTTCACGGCGTCCGAAGCCTGGCCATACCGGGCGACGTTGGTCAGGCCCACATCCTGCACGACGACCCTTCCCGCGGCGACCTGCACCGGCACCTGCTGCGGATCGAGGCCGGTGTAGAACACATCGAGCACGGCGGGCCCGGCGGGAACCCGGCTTAAATGAAAGGTGCCGGCTTCGTCGGTGAGCGCGGCCTGATCGGTGCCCTTCAGCGCGACGCGGGCGTTGTTGAGGTATTTGCCGGTGGCGAGATTGCTCACCCGGCCGGTGATGGTGCCGGCGGAGGAGGCGTCGGCGGCGTGAGTCGGGAGCGTCGGACCGAAGGCGAGTGCGAGCCAGCCGCTGAGGAGGGTTATCAGGGATTTGAGCTTCATCGGGCGGGGAGGTTCCTTGGGAGGAGGTTCGGGGTTGGACTAGAAAGAGTAGCCCGTACTGAACATCCAGTTGCGCGGGGCACCGAGGGCGATTTGGGCGCTGGCACCGGCGGCACGGTAGTAATAGTGATCGGCGAGGTTGCTGACGTTGATCTGCAGGCTCACCTGCCGCTTCCAGCGATAGGAGAGTCCGGCGTTCATCAGCGTGTAGCCGGGCAGGTTCACATTCTGATTCACCCGGCCGAAGATTTCGCTGCTGCGACGGATGTCGAAGCGCACGCCCACCCCTTGCAACGGGCCCCGCTGAAAGGCATAGCGCACCCAGAGCTGGCCCGAGTGCCGCGGCGCGTTCTGCAGCGGCTTGCCGTCGGCAATGTTGTTCTGCCCTTTTTTGACGAAGGCGTCGAGATAGCCGTAGCTGCCGATCAGGGTGAGGCCGCGCGCGAGTTCGGCCGTGAAGTTGACCTCCATTCCGTCCGCCTGCTCGGCGCCGTTCTGGATGATGGCACCGGCGGGCGCCGGCGGAATCGGCGCAGTCCGCACGATGTTCTCCCGCTCCACGGAGTAGGCGGCGGCGTTGATGCTGAGTTTTCCCTCGCGAAATTCCGCTTTCACACCCGCTTCGAACATCGTGCCCGTCTCCGGTTTCACCGGCGAGTTGTCCGGCCAGACCACCCGCGCGGTGCGATCGGCGATGAAGCCCCCCGCGTGGACGGCATAAAAGGACAGCGCCTCCACCGGCCGGGCGACCACGCCGAAACGCGGCGTCCAGTGTCCCGGCACGCTGACATCCGCAGAGACGCGCGTGACGAGGTTGTCGCTCTCACCCTTGATCTGGTCGAGGCGGGCACCGGCGATGAACTGGAGGCGGTCCCGGAGAAGGCTGATATGGTCGTTCAGGTAGAACGCCAGGGCGCTCGGCTGGTTGCGAATGCCCGAGGTGTAGGTCGTGACGCCGCGGGGGTTGTTATAGACGGGGCGGTATACATTGAAACCACCGGGGATCGGGGTGTTGTAGACATCGTTGCGCACGCGGTCGCGACTCATTTCGTAGCCGGCCAGCAGGCGATGGTTCAACGGCCCGGTTTGCACGCGCCCCACGACGTCGCCCTGCACAAGCAGAAACCGACCGTTGATGATTTGGGCGCCGTCCTGCTTGGTCGTGACGGGGCGCACTGGGTCGATGGTGCCGATGAGCGCGATGTTGTGTTTGTCGGCGTCGTTGATCACCACTGCCACGGCCTGCCGCACGGCCCAGTTGGGCGTAAACCGATGGTCGAGCATCGCCCGCGCCGCGCGTTTGCGGACCTCGTTCGTCGCCCACGGCTCACCGAGGAAATGCGACGCCGGCACGCGAATGGGAAGGGTGTCGCCGACGGCGATGGGCACGTTGGGATCGTTGGTCACGGAGGTGCGGAGGTATTCGAAATCCAGATTCAGCTGCGTCGCGGGAGAGAACACCTTGGTCAGCTTGGGGGCGAGGAAGAGGCGCTTGCCATGCGTGAAATCCCGATACGTGTCGCCGTCCTCCTGCGCATAAACGAGCCGATACATCCACGACTGGTCGCGACTCACGGACCCGGTGGCGTCGAACTGGACCCGGTGGAAATCGTATTGCCCGACCATGGCGCGCAGGCTGTAGGCGGCCTTCGGCTTCGGACGCTTGGAGACCTTGTTAATCGCGCCGCCGACGCCAAAGACATTGCCGTAGATGAACGAGGCCGGGCCCTTCAGCACCTCGACCCGCTCGATGTCCGCCATGTCGCCCTTGGTGTTCAGGCTTTCGTCGCGGATGCCATCCTTGAACGGAAACGGCGACCCATAACCGCGAATCGTCGACGAGTCGCCGGCGTTGGGTTGTGCCTCGCCGGGTGACACGCCGCCGACGTAGGCCAGTGCGTCCTCCAGATTGATCGCCGCAATGTCCTGCAGGAAATCCTCCGTGAGCACGGTGATCGACTGCGGCAGATCCTTGATCTTGGTGCCGAGCCGCGTGCCGGCGGTCGCATTGGTCGCGCGGTAAGTCGTGTCGCGCTCGCTCGTGACCTGAAACTCGTCGAGTTGGACGACTTTCGATTCGTCGGGCCCGGTGGT